>NZ_JBEOYO010000028.1:0-122204 GCF_040297125.1 Streptomyces sp. NPDC001868
GGTCGCGCAGTTCCCCGCGCCCCTGAAGGCAACGGCCCCTGCGGGCCGTTGAAAAAGCACGGGGCGCAGCCCCTGCTTTTTCAGGGGCGCGGGGAACTGCGCGAGAAGCCCCCACCGGACCCGCACCCACCCACCACGCCCACCCACCCCCCGGCCAAAAAGAAGGGCGCCCCGATGAGCGTCGTCATCTGTTCGCTGAAGTGGGAGAAGGCGCACTCCGGAGTACAGCGGATCACCTACGACCCGGACGGCTACCACCTGGTCCGCTTCCCGTACGAGAAGACCGAGGAGTCGTACGACCCCTGGAAGATGCACGACCCGGCGCACGGCGGCGGCACCGCCTCGACGTTCCCCGACGCGCGCTCCGGGCTGATCTGGCCCAGCCACGACGGCTGGGGCGTGCTGTCGGCGATGGTGTTCTGGGAGCCGGACCCCAGGACGCTGGAGTACCGGGCCCGTTTCGTGCGCGATCCGCTGAACCTCACGGAGGGGAAGTACAACTCCACGGGCACCACGGACATCGCGGCCACCCGGGGCGGCCAGTACCGCACCTATACGTGGCAGATGTTCGTGCACAAGGGCATGCCGCTCGGGCTGAAGACCTCCGCGCGTGGGTCGGGGGACACCAGGCGGGCCACGGCGCTCACCCTCGCCGAGTTCAAGCTCGCCATCCACACGGACATCAGGAGGCCGTAGTCGTCACGCCGTATCCGCTCATACACGGGGGTGCGGCATCCCCGGCGCACCCCCGCCGCGCTACGCCGAGATCAGCAGCCGTCCGCGCCTGGACTCCGCCAGGGCCTCGGGTGTGAGCACCGGTCGTGGCACCACGATTCCGCACTCCGTGCAGACCGGGCCCGAGGACGGTTCATGGGCCAGGTCGTACATATAGACGAGGCGCTCGCCCTCGCACACCGGGCAGGTCGAGCCCGGTTCGCGCTCCAGCGCGGCGATGAGCCGGCGCAGCACCTCCGCCAGGGGTTCGTCGGGATGGACCTTCGGGTCGTCGCACCAGGCGACGCCGAACCCTCCCCAGGTCAGCCGGTGCCAGTCGTCGACACTGCCCGGCCTGCGCAGCCCGTCGTGCTTCTCCTTCTTGCGGCGCTGCGCGAACTGCACCTCGTAGTCGAGCCAGACGGAGCGGGCCTCCTCCAACTCCTCCAGTGCGGCCACGAGCCGCGCCGGGTCGGGGTTGCGGTCCTCGGGGCCGAAGCCGGCCCGTGCGCACAAGTGGTCCCAGGTCGCCCGATGCCCGTAGGGGGCGAACCGCTCAAGGCACTTGCGCAGCGAGTAGCGCCGCAGTGCCAGGTCGCACCTGGGATCTCGCACCTGTCTTGCCAGACTCCGGAAACCGGCCATCGCCCTGCACCTCCGTCACACCTGCACCTGTACTTCGGTCACTTCGGCGTCGTCGTCGGGACGTCGCCGAATAGACGTATCGACACGCGATTCGGCTCCATCCGATTTCCGATGACCTCCATAAGTCGTCTACTGAGCCGTTCACGGACCGTTCCTGCCTACGTCTGACTGTCTCTGACTTCTTCTTGTCTGCTTACGACTACTTCTGAGTACCTGTTCACGCTGTGAGTCACCTGTCCGGCGGCGGTGATCGAAAAAACGTGACGCATGTTCATCTTCCAACCCGGGGATACCGGCGGTAACGTCCGGCCCACCCCCGTCGGGAGGAGCTGCCATGCCTTGGCGCACCCCACACACCTCACGCAACGCACTGGACAGACTGAGAACTCCCCGTAGATTCCCGGAGTTCCTCAAGGCCGCTTCGATATGCGCACTCGTTGCCGGTCTTTTGTCGCCTCTTTCCCCGGCTTCCCCGGCCGCTGCCGCTGACACCGACACCGCCGCCGTCGAGGCGGCCGCGGTGACCGATCACTGCGGCGGACAGTGCTCCGACATCCTGCCGCCCGGCCAGAACGGCAACGCGACCCTCGCCCAGATCCTCCTCAACCAGGCCTTCGGCTCCATGCCGGAGAACGCGAGCAACCAGCTCGGCCCCTACAACAACCTGGCCACCGGCTACCCGGGTCTCACCAACTCCACCATCAACACCTTCTTCAACGACGCCTCCTTCGGCGTCGCCTCCGACCAGGTCGCCTCCACCCTGAAACCGGCCGGCCGCACCGACGTCACGATCGTCCGCGACAAGAAGACCGGTGTGCCGCACATCACGGGCACCACCCGCTACGGCACCGAGTTCGGCGCGGGCTACGCCGCCGCCCAGGACCGGCTGTGGCTGATGGACGTCTTCCGGCACGTCGGCCGCGGCAAGCTCACCCCGTTCGCGGGCGGCGCCGCCTCCAACCAGGGCCTGGAGCAGGAGTTCTGGCGCCATGCCCCCTACACCGAGGCCGACCTCCAGGCCCAGATCGACAAGGCGGTGGCCACGAACGGCGAGCGCGGGCAGCTGGCCCTCGCCGACGTCAACGCCTATGTCGCCGGCATCAACGCCTACATCGACGCCTCCGACAGCGCCCGCAACTACCCCGGCGAGTACGTCCTGACCGGCCACAAGGACTCCGTCACCAACGCCGGCACCATCGAGAAGTTCAAGTCCACCGACCTGGTCGCCCTGGCCTCCGTCATCGGCGCCCTCTTCGGCTCGGGAGGCGGCGGCGAGGTCAACAACGCCCTGTCCCTGCTGGCCGCCCAGGAGAAGTACGGCGTCACCGAGGGCACCAAGGTCTGGGAGTCCTTCCGCGAGCGCAACGACCCCGAGGCCGCCCTCACCGTCCACGACGGCAGCTTCCCCTAC
This sequence comes from Streptomyces sp. NPDC001868, assembly GCF_040297125.1. NCBI lineage: Bacteria > Bacillati > Actinomycetota > Actinomycetes > Kitasatosporales > Streptomycetaceae > Streptomyces > Streptomyces sp. NPDC001868. Next base: position 2,771 of record NZ_JBEOYO010000028.1, read on the forward strand.
GCCACCAAGCCCGCGAACCCGCAGGGCATGGCCCTCCCCGACGACGGCACGGTCGCCGAGGAGCCGCTGGTGTACGACCGCACCGGCAGCGCCGCCGGCGCCGCCTCCACGAACGTCTCCTCCGAGGCCACCGACAGCGCCCTCAGCTCAGCCCGGCGCGGCATGTCCAACGCCCTCGTCGTCAGCGGCGAGCACACCGCGAGCGGGCATCCCGTCGCCGTCTTCGGCCCGCAGACCGGCTACTTCGCCCCGCAGCTGCTCATGCTCCAGGAGATCCAGGGCCCGGGCATCAGCGCCCGAGGCGCCTCCTTCGCGGGCCTGAGCATGTACGTCGAACTCGGCCGGGGCCAGGACTACGCCTGGAGCGCCACCACCTCGGGCCAGGACATCATCGACTCGTACGCCGTCGAGCTGTGCCAGGACGACGTCCACTACCTGTACCACGGCACCTGCACGGCCATGGAGAAGATCGAACAGACCAACGCCTGGAAGCCCACGACCGCCGACTCCACCCCGGCCGGCTCGTACCGCATGCAGGTCTGGCGCACCAAGTACGGCCCCGTCACCCACCGCGCCACGGTCGGCGGCAAGAAGGTCGCCTACACCACCCTGCGCTCCTCCTACCTGAACGAGGCCGAGTCGATCATCGGCTTCCAGATGCTGAACGACCCGGACTACGTCAAGGGCCCCGAGACCTTCCAGAAGGCCGTCCAGAACATCAACTACACCTTCAACTGGTTCTACGCCGACTCCACCCACACCGCGTACTACAACAGCGGTGACAACCCGGTGCGCGCCACGAGCGTGGACCCCGAGTTCCCGGCCTGGGCCCAGTCCGCGTACGAGTGGCGGAACTGGAACCCCACCACCAACACCGCCGACTACACCCCGCCCGCCGAGCACCCGAACTCCGTCGACCAGGACTACTACATCTCCTGGAACAACAAACAGGCCGCGGACTACACCACCGCCCCCTGGGGCAACGGCTCCGTCCACCGGGGCAACCTCCTCGACGACCGGGTGAAGAAGCTGGTCGCCGCGGGCGGCGTCACCCGGGCCTCGCTGACGAAGGCCATGGCCGAGGCGGGCCTCGCCGACCTGCGGGCCGAGGACGTCGTCCCGGACCTGCTCAAGGTGATCAACAGCAGCACGGTCACGGACTCCACGGCCGCCGCGGCGGTCAGCAAGCTTCAGACCTGGGTCACCTCCGGCTCCAAACGCACGGAGACCTCGGCCGGCTCCAAGACCTACGCCGACGCCGAGGCCATCCGCATCCTGGACGCCTGGTGGCCCCTGCTGGTGAAGGCCCAGTTCGAACCCGGCCTCGGCACCGACCTCTACACCGCCATCACCGCCAACCTGCCGATCGACGAGTCCCCGTCGGCCGCGCACGGCCCGACCGGATCCCACGCCGGCAGCTCCTTCCAGTACGGCTGGTGGAGCTACGTCGACAAGGACATCCGCTCGGTGCTGGGCGAGACGGTGCGGGGCCCGCTGGCGAACAAGTACTGCGGCGGCGGCAGTGTCGGCGCCTGCCGCACCCTCCTGATCAACACCCTCAAGGAGGCCGCCGGCAAGACCGCCGCACAGGTCTACCCCGGCGACGCGTTCTGCTCGGCGGGCGACCAGTGGTGCGCCGACTCGATCATCCAGCAGCCCCTGGGAGGCATCAAGCACAACAAGATCAGCTGGCAGAACCGGCCGACCTATCAGCAGGTCGTGGAGTTCACCTCACACCGGTGACGCGCCCGCACCGGTGAGGTCCCGCGGGCGGCGGGCCGTGGTCAGGCGACACGGCCCGCCGCCAGCACCACCCGCGCCAGCTCCCGGTGGCAGATGTCGCTGTGGGCGCCGGAGGGCGCGCCGCCGCGTCTCACCACCGCCGAGGCGTCGATGTTCACACAGCCCGCGGTCGGCAGTTGGGCCTTGAGGGCGTCGGCGAGCTTGAACGACCGGGTGCCCTTCACCGCCTGGATGCCGCCGTAGCCGAGGGCGCCCCATTTGGCGCCGAGGAGGCTGTTCACGCTCAGGCCCAGCACCGTCCGCGCGTCGCCCGCCATCCGGGACGCCAGCGGATAGATCGTGCCGAGCGCCGAGTCGTGTTTGGAGTGGCAGCACACCAACGGGCCGTCGATCCGCTTCTGTTGGCCGTTGAGGACACCGCTCGCCCGGGAGTCGTGAGGGAGCCGCGCCGCGAACGCGTAGTGGGAGAAGGCCGCCTGAAGGAGCGTCACCGACTTCACCGTGTGCACCCCTTCGGGCAGCCCGCGCAGCGCGAACGACACGAGACGCGCGCCGAAGCTGTGCCCCACGAGGTGCACCCGCACCTTCGGCGCCTTCCGCGCGAGCTGTCCGATCAGCCGCCCCAGCCCCCGCTCGCCGACCGTCCCCGCCCGGCGCTTCATCGCGAAGTAGGTGGCCTGACGCAGAAGTTCATGCGCGCCGTCCCAGGCCCGGGGCGGGGTGACGACGGCCCCGGTCATCACCCCCGAGGTCTCGACCTCGGCCAGCCCCGCCGCGAAGTCCGCGCACACCGTCACCGCGTCCCCGCACAGCATCCCGGGCGTGCCCTCAGGCACCCCCTCCACGATGGTGTCCGCCGTGAACGCGCCCTGCGGCCCCTGGGGCGGCACCTCCACCAGCAGCCGTACGAGCCGCCCGAACTCCTCCAACGAGGCACCCTCGTCCGGCCGTTGCTCCAGCAGCCGCGCCAACTGCTCGACGAGGGTGGCCCGCCCGGGGAAGACCTCCAGGAGCGCGTGCCGGGTGTTCTTGTCGAGCGTGGGGCGGCTGGGCGCGACGGCCGGGACCGGCTTGATGTCCGGGATCGGCTCGTCCGAGAACCGCATCGAGGGCCACAGCACACCCACGTAGCCCAGCCTGGCGTGCGGTGCGAGCGCCGGGAACGGGGCGAAGAAGCGGCTGTAGAGCCCGGTCGCGCCGGACCGGTCGCTGTTCCAGCCGTGCGCGAAGACGACCAGATCCACGACCCCGCGCCTGCCGACCCCGTCGAGCAGCCGGTCCCGCTGACCGGTGTCCACGTCCCCGTCCGCGTCGAAGGTCAGTTCCCAGTAGGGAGTCACGCTCATTCCCGGATCCGCCATGACGAGCCCCCTTCGGCCCCCGTTGGTGGTGCGCTCAGGCGCATGGTCCTGCCAACGGCGAAGGATGGCCATACGTCACGTACGGCCCGTACCCGTGGTGCGGGCTACCGGTACAGCAGATACTCCGCGCGCACCCCGCGGAACGCCGTCAGCTCCTCCTGCCAGCCCGCCACGACCTCGTCCGTGTCCGCGCCCGCGTCGATCATCGTCCGCACCCGCGCCGAACCGGTCAGCTTGTCGATCCAGTCGTCCGGACGCCAGGCGAAGCCGCTCCACACCTTCCTGGCGGTCACGAGGAGACCGATCCCGGTGCGCACGGGGTCGTACGCGGCCCGGTCGTGGACATGGATCTGTACGCCGCCGATGGTCTTCCCCTGGAACTTGGAGAACGTCGGCGCGAAGTACGCCTCCCTGAAGTGCGCGCCGGGCAGCCCGAGCCCGTTCACGGCGGCCGCCCACCGCCGGTCGATCCCCTCCGCGCCGAGCAGCTCGAACGGCCGGGTCGTGCCGCGCCCCTCCGACAGGTTCGTCCCCTCGAACAGGCACGTCCCGGAGTACACGAGCGCGGTGTCCGGCGTCGGCATGTTCGGGCTCGGCGGCACCCAGGGCAGCCCCGAGTCGTCGAAGAACCGCGACCGCTTCCACCCCGACATCAGGACGGTCTCCAGCGGTACGGGGGTGGTGAGGAACTCCCCGTTGAACAGCCGCGCCAGCTCGGCCACCGTCATCCCGTGCGCCTGCGAGATCGGCTGCCGCCCGACGAACGTCGCGAACTCCTTGTGCAGCACGGGCCCCTGGGCGCTCCGCCCGGTCACCGGGTTCGGCCGGTCCAGCACCACGAAACGCTTGCCCGCGAGCTGGGCCGCCTCCATGCAGTCGTACAGCGTCCAGATGTACGTGTAGAAGCGGGCGCCCACGTCCTGGATGTCGAAGACGACCGTGTCCACGCCGGAGGCGGTGAAGATGTCCGCGAGGGGCCGGCCGCTCTTCAGGTACGTGTCGTAGACCGGCAGCCCGGTCGCCGGGTCGTCGTGGCGGCCCTCGGAGCCGCCGGCCTGGGCGGTACCGCGAAAGCCGTGCTCCGGGCCGAAGACGGCCCTGAGGTCCACGCGGTCGTCGGCGTGCATCACGTCGACGATGTGGCGGGCGTCGCGGGTGATGCCGGTGGGGTTGGTGACGATGCCGACCTTCTGGCCGCCGAGGAGTTTGTAGCCGTCCCCGGCCAGGCGCTCGAAGCCGGTGCGTAGCCGTTGCCCTTGGCGGGCGGCCTCGGCGGGGGGTCCGGTCGTGAGGCCGGTGGTGGAGGCGGTGGCCGCTGTGGCCGCTGTGGATGCGGCCAGGAAGGTGCGGCGGGAGAGGTGCATGGGGGTGACCTCCGTCATCGCGGGGAGCGGTGTATGTGCAAGCTAGCGCTTCCTCGGGTGGTTTGTGATCCGCGGGTCGTGTGTGGCTGGTCGCGCGGTTCCCCGCGCCCCTTGCGGGGGCTTCGGTGGCGCCCTTCCTCTGGCACATACCGACCGGTTAGTCTGGCCCTCTTGGCAGGCTGTTCTTGAGGTGTCGCGTCGAAGGAGACCGATCGTGGGAGCTGTGCGGGATGCGGGTGTGGTCGTCACAGGGGCCGGTGGGGGGATCGGGGCCGCTCTGGCGCGGCGGTTCGCGGCCGAGGGGGCGCGGGTCGTCGTGAACGACCTGGACGGGGACCGGGCCAAGGCGGTGGCCGACGAGATCGGCGGGATCGCCGTGCCGGGGGACGCGTCCTCGATCGTCGCCGACGCGCGCGACGCGCTCGGCGGAACGGTGGACGTGTACTGCGCGAACGCCGGGCTCGCCTCCGGTGGCACCGAGGCGGCCGACGAGAAGGTCTGGGCGCTCGCCTGGGACGTCAACGTCATGGCGCACGTCCGGGCGGCCCATGAGCTGCTGCCGGCGTGGCTGGAGCGGGGCAGCGGGCGTTTCGTCTCGACGGTCTCGGCGGCGGGGCTGCTCACGATGATCGGCGCCGCGCCCTACAGCGTCACCAAGCACGGGGCGTACGCCTTCGCCGAATGGCTCTCCCTCACCTACCGCCACCGGGGCCTCAAGGTCCACGCGATCTGCCCGCAGGGAGTGCGTACCGACATGCTGACCGCCTCCGGCAGCGCGGGCGACCTGGTGCTCACCCCGACCGCGATCGAACCGGAGGACGTGGCCGACGCGCTCTTCGAGGGCATCGAGAAGGACCGCTTCCTGATCCTGCCGCACCCCGAGGTGGCCGGCTTCTACCAGGCCAGGGCCGCCGACCCGGACCGCTGGCTGACGAACATGAACCACATCCAGCGCAAGTGGGAGACGACGGGCTGACCGCCCTGCCCGGCGCACGGGCGCCGGAGAGTGGGATGATCCTCCGGCGGGAGCGCCCGATACCGGCCGGTCGGGAACCGATCGGCGGCCGGCGGGCGACCAGTAGGCGACAACAGAACCTCGGAAGGCAGGTGGCGGCAGTGCCCAGGACGACGGACGGAGACGGTACGCCCGTCCCGCAGCGGCTGCTGGCCGCCGCCACCCGGCTCTTCGCCGAGCGGGGCTACGACCGTACCTCCGTGCAGGAGATCGTCGAGGCGGCCGGTGTCACCAAGGGCGCGCTCTACCACTACTTCGGCTCCAAGGACGACCTGCTGCACGAGGTGTACGCGCGCGTGCTGCGGCTCCAGCAGGAGCGGCTGGACGCGTTCGCGGGGGCCGACGCGCCGGTCGAGGAGCGGTTGCGGGGGGCGGCCGCGGATGTCGTCGTCACCACGATCGACAATCTCGACGACGCGATGATCTTCTTCCGGTCCATGCACCATCTGAGTCCCGAGAAGAACAAGCAGGTCCGTGCGGAGCGTCGTCGCTATCACGAGCGGTTCCGTGCGCTCGTGGAGGAGGGGCAGGAGACCGGCGTCTTCTCCAAGGCGACCCCTGCCGATCTGGTGGTCGACTACCACTTCGGTTCCGTCCACCACCTGTCGACCTGGTACCGCCCGGACGGCCCCATGGGCCCCCAGGAGGTCGCGAACCACCTGGCGGACCTCCTGCTCCGGGCGTTGCGACCGTAGACGCCTCATAGCTCGGGGGCGCCGGTTCATCGGCGAGTGCGGCCACGTCGTGGCTGATCGCGCAGTTCCCCGCGCCCCTGAAGATTCAGGCCCCTGCGGGCCTGAAAAGGGCGGGGCGCAGCCCCTGCTTTTCAGGGGCGCGGGGAACTGCGCGACCAGCCCCCACGCACCCGCACCCGCCAACGAACCCGCGCCCCCCGAGCTATGAGGCGCCCGGCCTCACACGTACCGCTTCAGCTCCCGTCGGGCCAACGACCGCTGATGCACCTCATCCGGCCCGTCCGCGATCATCAGCGTCCGCGCACTCGCGTACAGCTCGGCCAAGGGGAAGTCCTGACTGACCCCACCCGCCCCGTGCAACTGGATCGCCCGGTCGAGGATGTCCACGACCGCACGCGGCGTGGCGATCTTGATGGACTGGATCTCCGTGTGGGCGCCCTTGTTGCCGACGGTGTCCATCAGCCAGGCCGTCTTCAGCACCAGCAGCCGCAACTGCTCGACCGTCACCCGCGCGTCGGCGATCCAGTTGTGCACGACACCCTGCTGGGCCAGCGCCTTGCCGAACGCCGTACGGGACACGGCCCGCCGGCACATCAGCTCGATCGCCCGCTCGGCCATGCCGATCAGCCGCATGCAGTGGTGGATGCGCCCCGGCCCGAGCCGGGCCTGGGCGATGGCGAACCCGCCGCCCTCCTCGCCGATCAGGTTGGCCACCGGTACCCGCGCACCCTCGAAGACGACCTCCGCGTGACCGCCGTGCGAGTGGTCCTCGTAGCCGAACACCCGCATGGCCCGCTTGACGGTCACACCCGGGGTGTCACGAGGCACCAGCACCATGGACTGCTGACGCCGGATGTCCGCGCCGTCCGGGTCCGTCTTGCCCATCACGATGAAGATCTTGCAGTCCGGGTTCATCGCCCCGGAGATGTACCACTTGCGGCCGGTGATGACGTATTCGTCGCCGTCCCGCTCGATGAGGGTGGTGATGTTGGTGGCGTCCGAGGAGGCCACGTCCGGCTCGGTCATCGCGAACGCCGAGCGGATCTCACCGGCCAGCAGCGGCTCCAGCCACTGCTTCTTCTGCTGCTCGTCGGCGAACTGGGTCAGCACCTCCATGTTCCCGGTGTCGGGCGCCGCGCAGTTCGTGGCCGTCGGCGCCAGGTGCGGGCTGCGGCCGGTGATCTCGGCGAGCGGCGCGTACTGGAGGTTGGTGAGCCCGGCCCCGTACGCGGAGTCGGGCAGGAAGAGGTTCCACAGGCCCTGGCGGCGGGCCTCGGCCTTCAGCTCCTCCACCACGGCCGGTGTGTCCCAGGGCGAGGCCAGCTCGGCCCGCTGCTCCTCGGCCACGGCCTCCGCCGGGTACACGTACTCGTCCATGAAGGCGAGGAGCTTGGCGCGCAGCTCCTCCGTACGGGCGTCGAATGCGAAGTCCATGCTGATCAGCCTTCCTGGGAGCCGGCGCGCAGAGTCGTCAGGCCGTGTTCGATGAAGACGGGGACCAGGTCGCCGATGCGGTCGAAGCCGCGGCCGACCGTCTGGCCGAGGGTGTACCGGTAGTGGATGCCCTCCAGGATCACGGCGAGCTTGAACCACGCGAACGCCGTGTACCAGGACACCGAGGAGACGTCGCGGCCCGAGCGCGCCGCGTACCGCTCGACGATCTCGGCCGGATCCGGGTGCCCGGCCGCCGCCGCGGTGGTGGAGACGGGGGAGTCGGGCGTGGCGAGCGGCACGCTGTACATCACCAGCAGCCCCAGATCGGTGAGCGGATCACCGAGCGTGGACATCTCCCAGTCGAGGATGGCCCTGATCCGGTCGTCGTCACCGAGCAGGACGTTGTCGAGGCGGTAGTCGCCGTGCACGACGGTCGCCGCGGGGGAGTGGGGCAGCTGTCGCCCCAGCGCCGCGTGCAGTTCGTCGATACCGGCCAGCTCGCGGTTGCGGGACGCGTCCAACTGCTTGCCCCAGCGCCGCAGTTGCCGGTCGAGGAAGCCCTCCGGGCGCCCGAAGTCGGCGAGGCCCACCTCGGCGGGGTCGACCGCGTGCAGCTCGACGAGGGTGTCGACGAGGCTCAGCACGGCGGCCCGGGTGCGCTCCGGGCCCAGCGGGGCCAGCTGCTCGGCGGTGCGGTAGGGGGTGCCCTCGACGAAGTCCATGACGTAGAAGGGCGCGCCGAGCACGTCCTCGTCCTCGCAGAGCAGCACGGGGCGCGGCACCGGCACCTCCGTCGGGTGCAGCGCGCTGATCACCCGGTGCTCGCGCTTCATGTCGTGCGCGGTCGCCAGCACATGGCCCAGCGGCGGGCGCCGTACGACCCACTTCGCGACACCGTCCGTGACCGCGTACGTCAGGTTCGACCGTCCGCCCTCGATCAGCCGGCCGGTGAGCGGGCCGCCCACGAGTCCGGGCCGCTCGCCGTCGAGCAGGGCGCGGAGCCGGTCGAGGTCGAGACCTGGCGGATGGTCTGGGTGCATCATCGCTCCTACGCGCGGTGTACGGGGATCTGACCCGACTCATGATGCCGACCGGTCGGTATGTCGTCCAGTGGGCGGCACGAAAGTGATCGGAGTCTCGACGGGATCCGGCCGTACGTGGCCGGATCCCGCGGCGGAGAACCACGCACGCCGTCACGCGTGGCAGGTCATCATCTCCCCGCCGTTGACGGTCGCCATGTCGATGAACCCGGCGAACGGGTCCACGCCCTCACCCTCCGGGTGTCCGTCCAGCTCGGCGTACGCCCGGTGCAGGTTCGCCACCAGCCTTTCGCTCTCCGGCAGCGCGGCGTACTCCCCGAGATCCGTGTTCCGGGCCGCCTCCAGCGGGGTGAGACCGGCCGCGTGCGACTTCTCGGCGACCTCGGCCACGAACCGCATGTACCGCTCGGCCCTGTCGAACGCGGACGGGTCGGTCACCGGCCCGTGCCCCGGTACGACGGTCTCGGCGCCCAGCTCGCGCAGCAGCGCCAGCGCCCGCAGGGAACCGCTCAGCGACCCCATCAGGAAGAACGGCGTCCCGCCCTCGAAGACCAGGTCCCCCGCGAACAGCACCCGCCGGTGCGGCAGCCATACGACGGAGTCGCCGACGGTGTGGGAGATGCCCGGGTGAATGACGTGGGCCTCGATGTCGCCGACGTGCAGCGTCACCCGGTCGTCGTACGTCAGGTCCGCGCCCTGGATCTCGACGTCCCCGAAGTCGGTGTCCGGCCACAGCAGATGGAGGTGCTGCCCGCTGGCGAGGGCCTCGCGGCGGCAGGCGGAGTGCGAGACGAGGGTGGCGGCCGGCGTGAAGAAGCCGTTGCCGTAGGTGTGGTCCCCGTGGTGGTGGGTGTTGACCAGGAATCGGGGCCTGGGGACACCGGTCGCGTCGAGCGCGGCGCCCAAAGCCCGGGTCCGGCGCTCCGTCGCCGCCGTGTCCACGAGCAGAGTGGTGGTCCCGTCACTCACGAAACCGGAGTTGTTCAGACACCATCCGCCGTCCGGCTGCACATACGCGTACACGTCGCTCGCGAGCTCGACGGTGTACGGATCTTCTGCGGTCACAGTGACCCCCTTCATCCCCCCGGATCGTCGCCAACTGGTGGTCAGAGCCTGCCAGTCGGCGACGATCCGGTGGAATCCGGGGTGTACGGAAGCGGTGCGGGTGGGGGTGCCGTCAGTGGTCGTCCCAGTGCCCGTCGTGGGCGGCGTGCCGGTGGCCGTCGTGCACGTAGTCCACGTGGTCCCCGTGGGTGACCGCCTGGTGCCCGCAGTCCTCGCCGTGCTCGTGGGAGTGGCCGTCGTGCGCGGTGTGCCCGCTCGGCTCGCATTCGTCCCAGTGGCCGGAGTGCTCGCGGTGCAGATGCCCGTCGTGCGCGTAGTCGGTGTGGTCACCGTGCGACACGGCGGTGTGCCCGCAGGCCGGGCCGTGGTCGTGGTCGTGGACGGGGTGTTCCTGGTGCAGGGTGGTCATCGCGCTCACCTTCGGTGGGGCAGTGGGTGACATATCCAGGCTAGTCACAGAAGCCCCAATTCTTCCTTTCTGAAACTCCATGCACACCCCAAGCCCTGTCCTGGCTTTGGTCAGAGGACCAGGGCCGCGCCGCACACCGCGAGGGCGATCACGCACAGGACGGCCGTCGCGGCGATCCGGGGCTCGAGCACGGGCGGGCGGGTGGCGGTCAGGGCGTGGATACGGCCATGGGCGAGCGCCAGGATGCCCAGCCACAGCACCGCGCACAGGGCCGCGGCCACCACGCCCGCCGTGGACGGGGCGCCGTGCAGCGCGGACTTCGCGGCGAGCACGGCGATCACGGCGCCCGTCAGGGTCGTACGCCGCCAGGCGAGCCGGGTGCGCTCGGGCTGGAGGCCGGGGTCACGGTCGGGCGCCTCGGGGGGAGCGGACGGGGCGGACGGTGGCGGGCTCACCCCTCCCACCCGAGCAGCACCACGACGACCATGGCGACGGCGACCACGGCGACCACGAGGCCGAGCACCGCCGGGAAGCGGGACACCGGCAGATCCTCCCCGCGCCGCATCGCCCGCTCGCAGCGCACCCAGTGGTTGACGGCCCGCAACGCGCACAGCACCCCGGCGGCCAGCAGGGCGAGCGCGAGCCCGACGCGCCAGCCCCAGCGCAGGTCCGGCAGGAACTGGTCCACCGCGAAACCGCCGCCGATGAGGGCGAGCGAGGTGCGCAGCCAGGCCAGGAAGGTCCGCTCGTTGGCGAGGGAGAACCGGTAGTCCGGGGTCCGGCCTTCCGCCCGGACCCCCTCGGGGGCGAACCAGAGCCGGACGTTCCGTACAAATTCGATCACGTACAGGACAGTACCGGTCGCCTTCGGGGTGCAGATCGCCCTCCCCAGGCTCTACTGCGCGGCCCGGCCCGCCCTCAGCCGCTCGTACGCCGCCAGCCCGTCCGGCACCCACTCCCAGGTGCCCAGCCGCTGTTCCAGCTCCGCCTCGGTCAGGAAGCCGTGCCAGGCGACCTCCTCCACCTGCGGGTTCACCGGCAGCGGGCAGCGGACCTGGTACACGGCCGACCACCAGGTGCGCCCGGCCCCGTCGTCGTACAGGAACTTGAACAGCGGGTCGGGCCTGGGCAGCCCGGAGACGCCCAGTTCCTCCTCGGCCTCGCGCAGCGCCGCGTCGTCGTAGGACTCGCCCGTCGCGACGACGCCGCCCACGAACATGTCGTACAGCGCCGGAAAGACCAGCTTCGTGGCCGTCCGCCGATGCACGAACACCCGCCCCTCGGCGTCCCGGGCCAGCACGAACACGGCCCGGTGCCGCATCCCCCGGGCATACACCTCCCCCCGCGGGGCCTGCCCGATGACCTCGTCGTTCTCGTCCACGATGTCGAGGATCTCGTCTGCGGCGCTCATGGCTCCATCCAAGCAGGGGGAGGGTTGACCGCGAGTGTCGACCGCGGGTGGGTGGGGCTTCTCGCGCAGTTCGCCGCGCCCCTAAAAGCTTCAGGCCCCTGCGGGCCTGAAGGGCGACGGACCTGTGCGGGCCTGAAACGACCACGGGACCGCGGGCCTGAAGTCGACGGGACTGCGGGCCTGAAGTCGACGGGACCGCGGGCCGAAAAGCGAAGCGGGGCGCAGCCCCCGCTTCGCTTTTCAGGGGCGCGGGGAACTGAGCGACCAGCCCCCACCGAACCCGCACCCGCTACGCGACCCGAACCCCCGCGCTCTCCCGCACCGCACCGGCGGAGCCCCCCGCGGAGCCACAGGGCATGGCCGGATGCATCCCGAGCAGCACCACCCCCACCACGACCCCGGCCAACCCCACCGCCTCCCACGCGAGCGCCCCCGCGTCCATCCGCAGCCGGTCCCCCAGGAACCCCACCCCGCACACGATCCCCGCCAACGGCTGCGCGGCGGTCAACGCGGGCAGCGACATCCGCAGCGGCCCCGCCTCGAACGCGCTCTGCACGAGCAGCAGTCCCGTCACACCGAGCAGCACGACCCCGTACGGCTGCCACGAGGTGAACAGCCCGCCCCATCCGGCCTCGGTGAACAGCTGCCCGCTGACCCGGGTGAGCGCGTCCTGGACGCCGTAGAGGAGCCCGGCGGCGACCGCGAGGAGCACCGGCGCCGCACTGAGCCGCGACCGCTTCGCGTACGCCGTGAGCAGTAGCGCGAGCCCCAGCATCACGCCGATGATCAGCCACTGCCGGAAGGGCCCGCCGACCGCCGCCCCGCCCTCCGGCCGACCGGCGACGATGAAGGCGGTGACGCCGCCCGCGAGCAGTACCAGCCCCGCCCAGCCCTGCCGGCCCAGCGGCTGCCGGGTCTGCCGGCGGGAGAGGGCCAGCGCGAAGAGGAGGTTCGTGGCGAGGAGCGGTTCCACGAGGGTGATCTCGCCCTGACTGAGCGCGACCGCGCCCAGGGCCATGCCGCACACCATCAGCCCGATCCCGCCGAGCCAGCGCGGCACCCGGATCAGGTCGAGCAGCAGCCGGGGCGAGAGGAAGTCGCCCAGCGGGGCGTGCGCGGCGGCCTGCTGCTGGAGAACGAAGCCGAATCCCAGACAGCAGGCGGCGCCCACGGCGAGAAGGAGAACGAGAACCGACACGCGGAATACCTCGGGTCGTCGGACGGGCGGCGGCGCGTGGCCCCGGAGGGGCATCCGCTCGGCATCCCGGTCGGAGGGCGATATGTGCCCCGACGGGTGGCCCGGTACGTATTCAGGCGACTCTAGCCGCCCCGCCGGAGGCTGTCCGTAAGAGGAGACACATCTCGGCAGTTGACTAGGTCACTCCTTCTGCCGAAGGATCTGATCCCAAAGCTGCTGACCGGCCAGTAACAAAGCGTGGGGCCGTGCCTGGCCTGCTTCGCCCTGCCCCCGCTTGCCCGCCCCGTTCCCGAGAGGACGTCCTCGAATGTCGTACGACGCAGATGTGATCGTGATCGGGGCGGGCCTCGCGGGGCTCGCGGCGACCGCGGAGCTCGTCGACGCCGGCCGCAAGGTGATCCTCCTCGACCAGGAGCCGGAGCAGTCGATCGGCGGCCAGGCGCACTGGTCCTTCGGCGGACTCTTCTTCGTCGACTCGCCCGAGCAGCGCCGTCTGCGGATCAAGGACAGCCACGCCCTCGCCCTCCAGGACTGGATGGGCACCGCCGCCTTCGACCGCGAGGAGGACCACTGGCCCCGCAAGTGGGCCGAGGCGTACGTCGACTTCGCGGCCGGCGAGAAGCGGTCCTGGCTGCACCGGCAGGGCGTCCGGTTCTTCCCGGTGGTCGGCTGGGCCGAGCGCGGCGGCTACGACGCCAACGGCCACGGCAACTCCGTCCCCCGCTTCCACATCACCTGGGGCACCGGGCCCGGCCTCGTCGCGCCCTTCGAGCGGCGGGTGCGGGACGGCGTGGCCCGGGGGCTGGTCCAGCTGAAGTTCCGGCACCGGGTGACCGGCCTGTCGCGCAGCGCGGGCGCCGTCGACACCGTCACCGGCGAGATCCTGGAGGCGTCGGGCATCGAGCGCGGCCAGGCCAGCAGCCGCACGGTCACCGGCGCCTTCGAACTGAAGGCCCAGGCCGTGATCGTCACCACCGGCGGCATCGGCGGCAACCACGATCTCGTCCGCGCCAACTGGCCCGAGCGCCTCGGCAACCCCCCGGAGAAGATGATCTCCGGTGTGCCCGCGCACGTGGACGGCCGGATGCTCGGCATCGCCGAGGAGGCGGGCGCGAACCTGATCAACCGCGACCGTATGTGGCACTACACCGAGGGCATCCAGAACTGGAACCCGATCTGGGAGAACCACGGCATCCGTATCCTCCCCGGCCCGTCCTCGCTCTGGCTGGACGCCCGCGGCAGGCGGCTCCCGGTCCCGCTGTTCCCCGGCTTCGACACCCTGGGCACGCTGGAACACATCATGAAGACCGGCTACGACTACACGTGGTTCGTCCTCGACCAGAAGATCATCGGCAAGGAGTTCGCCCTCTCCGGCTCCGAGCAGAACCCCGACCTGACCGGCAAGTCCGTCAAGGACGTCTTCATCCGGGCCCGCGCGGACGTCCCCGGCCCGGTGAAGGCCTTCATGGACAACGGCGTCGACTTCGTCGTCGAGAAGGACCTCGGCTCCCTCGTCCGCGGCATGAACGCCCTCACCAAGGAGCCGCTGATCGACGAGGCCGAGCTGCGCCGCGAGATCGTCTCCCGGGACCGCGAGGTCGCCAACCCCTTCACCAAGGACCTGCAGATCATGTCGATCCGGGGGGCCCGCAACTACCTCGGCGACAAGCTCATCCGCACCGCCACCCCGCACCGCATCCTCGACCCCAAGGCGGGCCCGCTGATCGCCGTCCGCCTGAACATCCTGACCCGCAAGTCCCTCGGCGGCCTGGAGACCGACCTGTCCTCCCGCGTCCTCACCGAGGGCGGTGACCCGCTGGAGGGCGTGTACGCGGCCGGCGAGGCCGCCGGCTTCGGCGGCGGCGGTGTGCACGGCTACCGCTCCCTGGAGGGCACCTTCCTCGGCGGCTGCCTGTTCTCCGGCCGTACGGCGGGCCGCGCGGCGGCGAAGGCGCTGAGCTGAGCCGGGAGCGGCGAAGGCTTACCGAATCCTGACGGATATCCGCCGCCACTGGCCCGACCGGGGCGGCGGATGGTCGAATCGGTGTGTGAACCCTGAACATCCCGAAGCGCGGCAAGCGCCGACGGAGCACCCCGAAGACCAGGAAGACCGGGAAGGCCCCGGCGGCCGGGAACCCGAGCCGGGCAAACCCATCGGCCGCCGTATCCTCCTCGGCACCCTCGGACTCGGCGCCCTCGGCGTGGTCTCCGCGCCCGTGCTCCAGCGCGGCATGGAGGCGTTCCTCGGCGAGGCGGCCCAGAAGGACCCCACCGGGCTGACCGGCCTGCTGCCCAACGGCGGCGGTTTCCGCTACTACTCGGTGACGTCGTCCGTGCCGCGCAAGACCGCGAAGAACTACCGCCTCACCGTCGACGGCCTGGTCGACAAGCCCGGCTCGTACACCCTCGCCGACCTGCGGGCCCTCCCGCAGACCCGGATGGTCAAGGACGTCCAGTGCGTCACGGGCTGGCGCGTGCCGGACACCCCGTTCGAGGGCGTACGGCTCTCCACGCTGCTGGACGCGGCCGGCGTCCGCTCCTCGGCGGGCGCGGTCCGCTTCACCTGCTTCGACGGGGCGTACAGCGAGAGCCTCACCCTGGAACAGGCCCGCCGCGCGGACGTCCTGGTTGCCCTGCGCATGCAGGACAAGGACATCAGCCACAACCACGGCGGCCCCGTACGCCTCTATGTCGCCCCCATGTACTTCTACAAGTCGGCCAAGTGGCTCTCCGGCATCGAGATCACGGAGAAGGTCGAGCCGGGCTACTGGGAGGAGCGGGGCTACGACATCGACGCGTGGGTCGGCCGATCGAACGGGCGGGACGATGCGCCAACGACTTGAGACACCCCCGGTCCGGGCCGAGACCCGCGTCCGGCGCTTCACGGCCGCCGAACGCTGGATCCACCGCACGACGGCCGCCCTGATGGGCGTCTGCGTGGCGACGGCGGCCTGTCTCTACCTCCCCGCCCTCGCCGAACTGGTCGGCCGCCGGGCCCTGGTGGTCACGGTCCACATATGGACGGGTTTGCTCCTGCCGCTGCCGGTCCTGGCGGGCCTCGCCTCCCGCGCGTTCCGCGCGGACGTCGGCCGGCTGAACCGCTGGGGCCCGCACGACCGCGTCTGGCTCCGCGCCGCCCGCCGCCGCGTCCCCGGCCCGCGCCCCGCCGCCAAGTTCAACGCGGGACAGAAGCTCTACGCCTCCTGGATCGCCGGCGCCACCCTCGTCATGCTCGCCACGGGCCTGATGATGTGGTTCACCCACCTCACCCCGCTGATGTGGCGCACCAGCGCGACCTTCGTCCACGACTGGCTGGCCCTGACCATCGGCATCGTCCTGGCCGGCCACATCGGCATGGCCCTGGGCGACCCGGAGGCCCGGCGGGGACTGCGGACCGGGTCGGTGAGCAAGGAGTGGGCGGACCGGGAACACCCGCTGTGGCGGCCGTGAGGCCGTACGCGTGCGGGCGCCCCCGGTCCCGTACCGCCGGGATCACCGGCGCCGCGTGCTCCTAGATCACCAGCGACAACAGCAGCACGATCGCCCCCGCCACCACCGAGATGATCGTCTCCATCACCGACCAGGTCTTGATGGTCTGGCCGACGGTCATCCCGAAGTACTCCTTCACCATCCAGAACCCGGCGTCGTTGACATGGCTGAAGAAGAGCGAGCCGGCGCCGATCGCGAGGACCAGCAGGGCCGTATGGGTGGTCGACATGTCCGCGGCGAGCGGGGCCACCAGCCCCGCCGCCGAGATCGTGGCGACCGTCGCCGAACCGGTGGCCAGCCGGATCGCCACCGCGATCAGCCAGGCCAGGACGAGCGCGGGGATCGACCAGTCCTCGGAGATCTCCAGGACCATCTGGCCGACCCCGGAGTCGATGAGCGTCTGCTTGAAGCCGCCGCCCGCACCGACGATCAGCAGGATGCCCGCGATGGGCGCGAGGGACTTCTCGACGGTCGAACCGAGCCGCTCCTTGGTGAACCCGGCCGCCCGCCCCAGCGTGAACATGCCCACGATCACGGAGGCCAGCAGCGCGATCAGCGGTGAACCGGCCACGTCGAAGACCCGCTGAATCATCTGTTCGGGATCGTCCACGATGATGTCCACCAGCGCCTTGGCCAGCATCAGCACCACCGGCAGCAGCATGGTCGCGATGGTCGCGCCGAACCCGGGCCGCTTCTCCAGCTCCTCCGAGGCGCGCGCCGGGATCATGCGCTCGGGCACGGGCACGTCCACCCAGCGCGCCGCGTACTTCGAGAACAGCGGCCCGGCGATGATCACGGTCGGTATCGCCACGACCAGGCCCAGCGCCAGCGTGACCCCCAGGTTGGCCTGTACCGCGTCGATCGCGACCAGCGGGCCGGGGTGCGGCGGGATCAGCCCGTGCATGACGGACAGACCGGCCAGGGCGGGGATGCCGATCCGCATCAGCGAGTAGTTGCCGCGCTTGGCGACCATCAGCACCACCGGGATCAGCAGCACGATCCCGACCTCGAAGAACAGCGGCAGCCCGATCACGGAGGCGATCAGCACCATCGCCCACGGCATCGCCCGCCCGCCGGCCCTGGCGAGGATCGTGTCGACGATCTGGTCGGCGCCCCCGGAGTCCGCCAGGAGCTTGCCGAGGATCGCGCCCAGCGCGATGAGCACGCCCACCCCGGCCACGGTCGACCCGAGTCCGGTGGTGAAGCTCAGGATCGCCTTGTCCAGCGGCGCCCCGGCGAACGCGCCGAGCGCGAGCGAGCCGATGGTCAGCGCCAGGAAGGCGTGCACCTTGAACCTGGTGATGAGCACGACGATGACGGCGATGCCCGCCAGTACGGCGATGCCCAGCTGAGCGTGTCCCGCCGAGGTGATCGGCTCGACGGGGTCCGCTGCCAGCAACTCGACGTTGAGTCCGGTCACGGTGAGAACGTCCTTGTGTGGAGGAGGGGGGAAGTTACAGGGGATGAGGAGGGCCGCCCAGGAAAGCGGGGCCACTGGGCAGCGGCTACTGGGCAGCGGCTACTGGGCGGCGGCTACTGGGCGGCGGCTACCGGGTGGCGGCCTACGACGTCGCCGGGTCGCGTTCCCGCAGCGCGGCGACCGCCCGCTCGGCGATCTCCTCGGGCGTGCCCGAGACCTCGACCGTGACACCCGCCTCGTCCGCCTCCAGCGGCTGCAGCGTGGCGAACTGCGAGTCGAGCAGCGCCGTCGGCATGAAATGGCCCTGCCGGTGGGACATCCGGTCCTCGATGAGCGCACGGTCACCGGCGAGGTGCACGAAGACCAGTCCGGGCGCGGCCGACCGCAGCCGGTCCCGGTACCCGCGCTTCAACGCGGAACAGCTCACCACCCCGCCGAGCCCGTCCCGGCCGTGGGCCCACGCGCCGATGGCGTCCAGCCACGGCCCCCGGTCCGCGTCGTCCAGGGGTGTCCCGGCCGACATCTTGGCGATGTTGGCCGCGGGGTGGAAGTCGTCGCCCTCGGCGTACGGAACGCCGAGCCGGGCCGCGAGCAGGGGACCGATCGTCGTCTTCCCGGTACCTGCCACGCCCATCACCACGACGACATGAGGGGTACGCATCACTACCTCGCTGTCTTCGTCGACATCTGAGACGTCACCCGACGTCGACGACACTGAAACCCATTAGGTACGACGAATTCAAGCCCTCGACATAAATAAGTCTGACTTTTTCTTCACTCCCCGCTGCTCGTACCCTTCTCCCCATGACCACACCGGGCCGGGGGCTGCACGGCCGAGTACTGGACACCCTCGGACCGGCGATCACGGCGGGCGAGTACCCGCCGGGAAGCGTGCTGCGCACGGACGAACTCGCCCAGACCTTCGAGGTCTCCCGCTCGGTGATGCGTGAGGCGGTCCGCGTCCTGGAGTCCATGCACCTGGTCGAGTCCCGCCGCCGGGTCGGCGTGATCGTCCGCCCGTCCGCCGAGTGGAACGTCTACGACCCCCAGGTCATCCGCTGGCGGCTGGCGGGCGCGGACCGCCCCCGCCAGCTGCGCTCGCTCACGGTCCTGCGCTCGGCCGTCGAACCGATCGCCGCGGGCCTCGCCGCACGCCACGCCACGGCCGAGCAGTGCGCCGCGATCACCGAGTGCGCCATCGGCATGGTCGCCCACTCACGCGGCCACAAGCTGGACGGCTACCTCCACCACGACGTGGCCTTCCACCGTCTGATCCTCGACGCCTCCGGCAACGAGATGTTCGCCCGCCTCGGCGACGTCGTCGAGGAGGTCCTCGCCGGCCGCACCCACCACGCCGTCATGTTCGACGACCCCGACCCCGCCGCCGTGACCCTCCATGTCCAGGTCGCCGAGGCCATCCGCGAACACGACGCCGTACGGGCCGAGGAACTCACCCGCGAGATCACCGTGGGCGCCCTCCAGGAACTCGACATCCTGGCCCCCAACGGCCATGCCCCGGCCGCCGGTTGACCCGGAGCCCAGTCCCTATTCCAGGAACTCCCCGTCCACATAGACCCAGGCCCCGTCCACCCGCTCGAACCGGCTCCGCTCGTGCATCGAGCCGCCCCGGAACGAGGCGCGGAACGTGACCGTGCCGGTGGTGTGGAAGGCCGAGCCGTCCTGCGTGTCCAGGATCTCCAGGCCGGTCCAGCGCATGGTCGTGTCGAAGTCGACGGCGACGGGCCGCGTCCGGGGATGCCAACTGCGCAGCAGATACGCCTCGTCGCGCACGACGAACGCGCTGTAGCGCGACCGCATCAGCGCCTCGGCGGTCGGCGCGGCGGCCCCGCCCGAGTGGTACCGGCCGCAGCAGGCCTCGTACGCCTCGGACAGCCCGCAGGGGCAGGTGCGAGGGGTCGGCGAGGAGACCCGGGAAGCCCCGCTCTTCGACCTGGCCTTGGAACCGCTACGACGCGACGACATGCCCGCCATTGTGCCCGCCTCGCGAACCGGGGCCCGCACGAACCCGCGCCGCCCCGCGAACCGGGGCCCGCACGAACCCGCGTCGGCCCCCGCGTCGCGCCCTACGCCGAGCCCGCGTTCGACGGCGGATACGGCGGGCGCGCCGGGACCACGGGCCCCCTCGGCAGGGGCAGCGGCGGCAGCGCCGGCTCCCGCAGCCACGCCCGGAACAGGGCGTCCAGCGGGCCGTCCGCGTACCGCCCGGCGTGCGCGGTGAAACCGGCCGTCGTCACGGCGCCCCCGCGATGCACGGTCGCCCAGCCGCGCAGCATCCGGAAGAACGCGTCGTCACCCAGCGCGCAGCGCACCGCGTGCACGGTCAGACCGCCGCGCTCGTAGAGCCGGTCGTCGAACATCAGCTTCCGGCCCGGATCGGCCAACCGCAGATCCTGGGGGAGCGCGGCGAGCTTCTGGTGCGCGGCGGCGGCCAGTTGATGAGCCGTACGCCCGCCGGAGCGCTCCGACCACAGCCACTCCGCGTACTTGGCGAACCCCTCGTTCAACCAGATGTGCCGCCAGTCGGCGATGGACACACTGTTGCCGAACCACTGGTGCGCCAGCTCGTGCGCGACCAGCCGCTCCGAACCCCGGGCCCCGTCCACATGGTTGGCGCCGAACAGCGACAACCCCTGTGCCTCGACCGGGACATCGAGCTCCTCCTCGGTCACCACCACCGCGTACTCCCCGAACGGGTACGGCCCGAAGAGCTCCTCGAACAGCTCCATCATGGCCGGCTGCCGCGCGAAGTCCCGGGAGAACTCGGTGAGAAGGTGGGCCGGTATGTGCCCGTGCTGCGGTATGCCGCCGGGGCGCGGATCGCCCAGCAGCACCGTCTGGTACTTGCCGATCGACAGGCCGACCAGATAGCTCGACGTCGGCGCCGACTGCTCGTACACCCATGTCGTCGTGGACGCCTTCGCCGTACGGGTGAGCAGCCGCCCGCCCGCCACCACCTGGTACGCGGACGGCGTCGTGACCGAGATCTGGTACGAGGCCTTGTCGGCGGGCCGGTCGTTGCACGGATACCAGGAGGGCGCCCCGACCGGCTGGCTCGCCACCAGCGCCCCGTCGGTCAGCTCCTCCCAACCGAGCCCGCCCCAGGGGCTGTTCACCGGCTTGGGGTTGCCCGACCAGTGGACCTCGACCGTGAACGCGGCCCCCGCCCGGATCGGCTTCGCGGGCCGGATGCGCAGTCTGCCGCCCCGGTGCGAGTAGTGCGGCGCCCGGCCGTCCACCCGCACCCGGCCGATCTTGAAGTCGGCGAGGTTCAGCTGGAACTCGGCGAGCGCCGTCCGGCCCGCGATGGCATTGAGCCGCGCGCTGCCCGACAGCCGGTTCGGCCCCGGCCGGTAGTCCACAGCCAGCTCGTACCGATGCACCCGGTAACGGGAATCACCGTTCGCCGGGAAGTACGGGTCCGGACCCACCGTCTGCTGAACCGCCACTGCCGCTTCTGCTCCCCGCTGTGCTCTCGTACGACGTCCATCGTCCCCCGAGTCCCCGGACGCCGCACGAGCCGCACTCAGCGGCGCCATGCTTCGATCGGGTTGCCCAGCCACCGGGTGTCGTCGGGAACGGACTCCGCGGCCATGACCAGCGACGCGGGCCCCAGCGTGGTGCGGGCCCCGACCACGCTGCCGGGCAGGACGATTCCGCCGGGGCCCAAGGTGGCACCCTCACGGAGTTCAACAGTATCCGTCCGCAAGATCCGGTCGTGGAAGAGGTGGGTCTGGAGTACGCATCCCCGGTTCACCGTCGCCCCGTCGCCGAGCGTGACGAGGTCGGTCTCGGGTAGCCAGTAACTCTCGATCCACACCCCCTTGCCGATCCTGGCGCCGAGCCCGCGCAGCCACACGTTCAGCACCGGCGTACCGGGCACCGAACCGGCCAGCCACGGCACGGCCAGCACCTCCACGAAGGTGTCCGCCAGCTCGTTGCGCCACACGAACCCGCTCCACAGCGGATGCTCACCGGTGTGGTGCCGCCCGACGAGCAGCCACTTCGCGGCGATCGACACCAGACAGGCCAGCAGCCCCACCCCGAGCAGTACGACCCCGCCCAGCAGCCACGCCCAGCCGTCCAGCAGGCTCAGGGCCGCCACCGTCAGCAGCGCGAGGCCCGCCGAGCAGAACACCGGCACGATCCGGCACAGCTCCACCAGCGCCCGCGCCCACAGCAACCGCGCGGGCGGCTCGTACGTCAGGCTCTGGTCGCCGTCCGCGGCCGACCGGGGCAGCTTCACCGGCGGCAGCCCCAGATACGAGCTGCCCTTCTTCGCCTTCTTCGGCGTCGCCGACAGCACACCCACCAGACCGCCGTCCGGCACGGAACGCCCCGGCGCGGTCATCCCGGAGTTCCCGAGGAACGCCCGCCGCCCGATCTCCGCCCGCCCGATCCGCAGCCAGCCCCCACCCAGCTCGTACGGCGCGGTCAGGGTGTCGTCCGCGAGGAACGCCCCGTCGCCGACCGTCGTCAGACTCGGCAGCGCGAGGACGGTGGAGACCTCCGCGCCCTTGCCGATCCGCATCCCGAGCAGCCGCAGCCACACCGGCGTGACCAGCCCGGCGTACAGCGGGAACAGCGTCTGCCGCGACCGGTCCATCAACTGCGTGACCGTCCACGCCTGCCACCCGACCCGGCTGTGCGTCGGATGCGTACCCTCCCGCAGCCCCAGACTCAGCACCCGTACGGCGACGAGCAGCAGCAGCGCATAGGCCGCCCCGAACGCCAGCGTGGCCGGCACCAGCCCGAGCGCCGCACCGCGCACGGCGGCGCCGAGCCCGGCGTCCGGGCCCACGAACAGAGTCAGCACGGCCAGCGCGGCGGCCCCGGCGAGCACCGGCAGCGCGGTCAGCCCGACCCCGGTCACGCCGTACGACACCCGCCAGAACAGGCCACGCTGCGGCCGCTCCTTGGGCCAGTTCCGCTTCGCCTTGCCCAGCTTGCCCGCCGGTGCCCCGGCCCAGCGCTGCCCGGTGGGAATCTGCCCGGCCACGGCCGACCCGGGCGCCACCTCGGCCCGCTTGCCGACCCTGGCCCCCGGCAGCAGCATGCTCCGCGTCCCGACGACCGCACCGGCGCCCACCTTGACGGCCCCGAGCTCCAGCCGGTCCCCGTCGAGCCAGTACCCGGAGAGGTCCACCTCGGACTCCACGGCCGCGCCCCGCCCGAGCTTGAGCATCCCGGTCACCGGCGGCAGCGCGTGCAGATCGACATCGGCCCCGACCTTGGCGCCCAGGGCACGGGCGTACCGTTCCAGCCACACCCCGGTCAGCGAGGTGGCCCCGCTGAACTCGGCCAGCCGCTCGGCCGCCCACAGCCGCATGTGCACGCTCCCGCCGCGCGCGTACCGCCCCGGCTCGACCCCGCGCAGCAGCAGCCGCGCCCCGCCCGCCGCGATCGCCAGCCGCCCCGGCGGCGTGTAGAACAGCACCGCCCCGGCAGCCACGGCCCACCAGGACGCGGTCGGCAGCCAGGCGTACGGCGTCAGCAGATTCCCGAGCGCCGCCAGCGGAACGATCCAGCGCAGCCCGAGCAGCGTGAACAGCGGCACGAGCAGCAGGAGCTGGACGAGCCGTGCCCGCGCGGGCACGGGCTCCACCACCCGGCTGGCACCGTCCTCCTCGCCGCTCTCCTCCAGATACCGGGCCAGCTTCCTGAGCGTGGGCCGCTGGTAGATGTCGACCACCGCGACGCTCGGATACCGGCTCCGCAGCCGTGTCGTCAGCTGGGCGGCGCCCAGGCTGCCGCCGCCGATCGCGAAGAAGTCGTCCTGAGCGCTGCCGACCGGGACACCCAGCACCTCGGCCCACTGCTCGGCGAGCCACGCCTCGGTCCCGTACAGCTCCTCGGCCGGCCCGGCGGTCTCCAGGTCGGCCAGCGGCCACGGCAGCGCGTCCCGGTCGACCTTCCCGGACGTCCGGGTCGGCAGCTCGGCCACCGGCGCCAGCAGCGGCACCAGGGCGGCGGGCAGCTCGGCCCGCAGCTTCTCCACGGCCGTCGCCTGGTCCCAGCCGTCCTGGGTCACGACATACCCGACGAGCAGCTGATTGCCGCTGCGCGCGGTCCGTACGGCCGCCGCGGCGCCGGCGACCCCGGGCAGCCCCTGCAGCGCGGCGTCGACCTCGCCCAGCTCGATCCGCCGCCCGCCGAGCTTGATCTGCTCGTCGGCCCGCCCGAGGAAGACCAGCCCCTCGGGCTCGGCCTTCACCAGGTCACCGCTGCGGTAGGCGCGCTCCCAGCCCAGCGACTCCAGCGGCGCGTACTTCTCCGCGTCCTTCTCGGCGTCGAGATACCGCGCGAGCCCCACACCACCGATCACCAGCTGCCCGCTGCCGCCCATGGGCACCGGCTCCCCGGCCTCGTCGACGACGGCCAGCTCCCACCCGTCGAGCGGCAGCCCGATCCGGATCGGCTCTTCGCCGGACATCAGCGAGGCACAGGCGACGACGGTCGCCTCGGTCGGTCCGTAGGTGTTCCAGACCTCGCGTCCCTCGGTCACCAGCCGCTGCGCCAGCTCCGGCGGGCAGGCCTCACCACCGAAGATCAGCAGCCGTACGTCGTTGAGCGTCTCGGGCTCCCACAGCGCGGCCAGCGTCGGCACGGTCGACACGACCGTGATCTCCTGCTCGACCAGCCAGGGCCCCAGATCGGCGCCGCTCCTGACCTGCGAGCGCGGCACCGGCACCAGACAGGCGCCGTACCGCCAGGCCAGCCACATCTCCTCGCAGGACGCGTCGAAGGCCACGGACAGCCCGGCCATCACCCGGTCGCCGGGCCCGATCGGCTCCTCGGTCAGGAACAGCTCCGCCTCGGCGTCCACGAACGCGGCGGCGCTGCGGTGACTGACGGCCACACCCTTGGGCTTGCCGGTCGACCCGGAGGTGAAGATGATCCACGCGTCGTGCTCGACCCCGGGCCTGGCGGCGGGGGAGTCGGACGCGCCGTTCACGGTCAGTTCGTGCCCGGCCCCGACGACGGCCCGGACCTCCGCCTCACCGAACACCAGCTCGGCCCGCTCATCGGGGTCCTCGGCGTCGACGGGGACGTACGCGGCTCCGGCGGCCAGCACCGCGAGGATCGCCACATACAGATCATTGGTGCCCGACGGCACCCGTACGCCCACCCGGTCCCCGAGCCCGACCCCGGCGACCCCCAGCTTCCGCCGCAGGTGCTCCACCTCGACGGCCAGCGCGCGATAGGTCAGGCGCCGCTTCCCGTCGTCCAGCGCGGGCTCGTCCGGGTACGAGCGCACCGACGCCTCGAAGACATCGACGAGCGTGCGCGGGGACGCCGCCGGACCGGCCGTGAACCGCGCCGCCCCGCCGAACCCCCCGGCTCCCTCCGCCAACTCTCCGTCGAGCAGCGTCAGGTCAGGACTCTCGTATACGGCGGCCATCGGATCCTCGCCTCTCGAACCCGGACCATCCGGGGGCGCCGACGGGCCACCAGGTCTGCCTGGGGATATTTCCGTATCGGCACCGAACAAGCCCAATACTCTAGTGCTCGGGTGACTACGGCCTGTCGTGTCGGCCAAGCGGGGGCGACCTCCGGGCGACCCGGAGGGGTGGAAGCATGGGCCTTGACCTGGGGTTTTACCGGTGGGGAGAGACGTCGCCCACATTTCGTCAGTGTAACGCGCGAAGGCCGCGACCCTGGGGTCGCGGCCTTCGCCACTGTGTGTCCGAGGGGGGACTTGAACCCCCACGCCCGATAAAGGGCACTAGCACCTCAAGCTAGCGCGTCTGCCATTCCGCCACCCGGACAAGGTGTCTGTCGCGCGGGTTTCCCTCGCGGCGACGAAGGAAACATTACCAGGCTTTCCGGGGCCCTCGATCACACCCCGTCTCCGCCGGGACCGGCCGTGAACGGCTTGTGACGGGCCGGTCCCGGTCTTGGGGCGGGGGGTCGGGCAGGAGGAGGATGAGGGGGAACCACCAGCAGCGACAGCGGGAGGAACCAGCGTGAACGAGACGGACGCGGGCAGGCACGTGACCGGTGAGGACGAGGTCGTCGACCTCTGCCGCGAGCTGATCCGGATCGACACCAGCAACTTCGGCGACCACTCGGGCCCGGGTGAGCGCAAGGCCGCCGAGTGGGTCGCCGAGAAGCTCGCCGAGGTGGGTCTCGAACCGGAGATCTTCGAGTCGCACCCGGGCCGCGCCTCCACGGTGGCCCGGATCGAGGGCGTGGACCGGTCCCGGCCGGCGCTGCTCATCCACGGCCACACCGACGTCGTACCGGCCAACGCGGCGGACTGGACCCACCACCCCTTCTCCGGCGAGGTCGCGGACGGCTGTGTGTGGGGCCGGGGCGCGGTCGACATGAAGGACATGGACGCCATGACGCTGGCGGTCGTCCGCGACCGGCTGCGCAGCGGCCGCAAGCCCCCGCGCGACATCGTGCTCGCCTTCCTCGCCGACGAGGAGGCCGGCGGCACGTACGGGGCCAAGCACCTCGTCAAGAACCACGCCGATCTCTTCGAGGGCGTCACCGAGGCGATCAGCGAGGTCGGCGGGTTCTCGTTCACCGTGAGCGAGCAGCGGCGGCTCTATCTGATCCAGACGGCCGAGAAGGGCATGCACTGGATGAAGCTCACCGTGGCCGGTACCGCCGGGCACGGGTCGATGATCCACCGGGACAACGCCATCACCGAGCTGTCGGAGGCCGTCGCGCGCCTCGGCCGCCACCAGTTCCCGGTACGGGTCACCAAGACCACCCGGGCCTTCCTGGACGAGCTGGGCGACGCGCTCGGCACCGAACTCGACCCGGAGGACATGGAGGGCACCCTCGCCCGGCTCGGCGGCATCGCCAAGCTGATCGGCGCGACCCTGCGGAACACCGCCAACCCCACCCAGCTCGGCGCCGGCTACAAGGTCAACGTCATCCCGGGCGAGGCCACCGCCCATGTGGACGGGCGGTTCCTGCCCGGGTTCGAGGAGGAGTTCCTCGCCGACCTCGACAAGATCCTCGGCCCGAAGGTGCGGCGCGAGGACGTGCACTCCGACAAGGCGCTGGAGACCTCCTTCGACGGGGCGCTCGTCGACGCCATGCAGTCGGCGCTGCTCGCCGAGGACCCGGCGGCGCGGGCGGTCCCCTACATGCTCTCCGGCGGGACGGACGCCAAGTCCTTCGACGACCTCGGTATCCGCGGCTTCGGCTTCGCACCGCTCAAGCTGCCGCCGGAGCTGGACTTCGCGGGCATGTTCCACGGCGTCGACGAGAGGGTGCCGGTGGAGGGGCTGAAGTTCGGCGTACGCGTGCTCGACCGGTTCATCGACGCGTCCTGAACTCCCCGACCTTCCCGCTGAAATCCCTGAAACTTCCTGAACCCCCTCTGTTCTGTCCGGAAATGCGTGCTGAAACGAGACTCCACTATTCGGCAGCACGTACGAAGATCGACCGTGACGGGTGAATCCGACCATAAGCTCGTAGCTCCATTACTCCCTCCTCGTTACAGGTGATGCGACTCGCTACTTGGGGTCGCTTTGCCAACAAGGAGGAATAATGCTCAAGAAGGTCGTCGCCGTCGCGGCTGCCACCGGTGGTCTGGTTCTCGCGGGCGCGGGTCTGGCCGTCGCCGACGCCGGGGCCCAGGGTGCCGCAGTCGGCTCCCCGGGTGTCGCGTCCGGCAACGTCGTCCAGGTGCCGGTTCACGTCCCCGTGAACGTGTGCGGCAACACGATCTCGGTGATCGGGCTGCTGAACCCTGCCTTCGGCAACACCTGCATCAACAAGTGACGTTGTGCCTCACCCGGTGAGGGTCTGAAAAAACCGTCGGCCCCGGAGTGCGCGCCATGCACTCCGGGGCCGATCGGTATCCCGGCAAGGTGTTGAAGATCAGAATGTGGGATAAGGCAGGTATACAGCAATGCGACAGGTCACCCGCAAAGGCCTCATGACAATGGCGGCCGCGTCCGGTGTGCTCGCGGCGGCGGGCGGCGGTGCGGCGCACGCCGACTCCGGTGCGCAGGGCTCCGCCACCAACTCGCCCGGCGTGCTCTCCGGCAACACCGTGCAGGCGCCGGTGGAGGCCGAACTCAACGTCTGCGGCAACACGGTGAACGTGGTCGGACTGCTCAACCCGGCAGCGGGCAACAAGTGTTCCAACGGCGGAGGCGGCAAGCACGCCCGCGGCGGCCACGGCGGCGGTTACGGTAACGAAGGCCATGGTTCGTCCGGTTCCTCCGGTTCGTCGCACGGTGGCTCCCAGGCCCACGGTCACGCCAGTGACTCCCCGGGCGTGGCCTCCGGCAACCATGTACAGGTCCCGGTGCATGTGCCGGTCAACGTGTGCGGCAACAGCGTCAACGTCATCGGTATCGGCAACCCCGCCACCGACAACGACTGCTACAACGGCGGGGGCGGCGGTTACGACAACGGCGGCCACGGCTCCTCGAACGGGGGCTCCCAGGCCGACGGTCACACCGGCGGCTCGCCGGGCGTGGCCTCCGGCAACCATGTACAGGTTCCGGTCGATGTGCCGGTCAACGTGTGCGGCAACAACATCGGCGTGGTCGGCATCGGCAACGGGGTCACGGGCAACGACTGCGGGAACTCGGGCGGCGGAGGGGCGCACGAGAATCCGGGTGGTGGCCACCAGAACCCGCCGGGCGACTCCGAGGAGGCGTCCCCGCAGGTCCCGACCAAGCCGGCCCAGCCGGGTGCGCCGGGCAAGCCCGGCGGTGAGGTCTCCCGTGGTGACTCCAACACCCCGGACGCGCAGACCGTCAGCCGGCCCGACGGCGCCGCACAGCTCGCCCAGACCGGCGCGGAGCTGCCGCTGGGGCTCGCCCTCCCGGTGGGCGCGGGCGCACTGATCGGGGGCGCCCTGATCTACCGCAAGGCCCGGGCCGCGGCGCTGTAGCCCGACCCGGCCCGGCGCGCGCAAGACGCGCACGAACGGAGCGGGCCCCGCACCTGCGGGGCCCGCTCCGTTTCGATCCGCCCACTCACCACGTGGCACGCACCTGGCGGATGATCCGCCGGCGCAACCGCACCCTGCGGCTGCCATCACGCAGCAGGCTCAGTCGGTCCAACTCCCAGTGTCCGTACTCGGCATGGTCCGTCAGCAGGCGTGTGGCGTCCTTGCGGGAGACCCCGCGTGGTACGTACACGTCGACAAATTCGTATTCCGGCATCGGTATCTATTGTGCGGGCTGGGGCCCGGTACGGATAGCGTCTGCACTATGTCTGATGCTGCGCAGCCCACCGCTGCCGAGGTACGCGCCGCCGCCGAGGCGGTCAAGACCGCGCTCGACCGCCACCTGGCCGCGGTCGAACGCCGGTCGGGGGAGGACGACCCGGCCGTCTACGAAGCGTTCAACGAGCTGGCCGCCGCCGCCGAGGAGTACGACGAACTGCTCTACGACCGCTATGACGAGGTCACCCCCTTCGAGATCCCCGGCACCGAGGACATGCCGCCTTACACCGGCCCCGAGGAACCCGGCGCGCTCAGCGTGCTGATCCGCCGGGACTACACGGTGGCCGAGCCACAGCGGCTGCTGGCACAGGCCCAGCGGGTGGAGGCCGCGGAGGAGCCGGTCGGCTCCGAGGGGGCGGCCAGCACGGTGCACGGGGCGCTCGGTCTGCTGTTCGGCGAGTTCGAGCCGGACGAGATCGCCTCCCGGCACAAGGAGTTCGGTCTGGAGGAAGGGGACTCCACGCTCTGGGTGACCGCCGCGGACGATACGGCGGAGCCGGGGGAGTGGCTTGAGGCGCCTTTCGAACAGGTCGATCCGCAGCGGGTCGTCTGCCGTTTCGACGTCAGCGCGGTCTTCGACGACGAGCCGGACGACGACGATCTGGACGATGACCTCCGGCTTGTGGGGGAGCTGGACGAGGACGAGGATCTGGAGCCGTTGGACGCGGACCGCTAGCGGTTTGTGGGGCGCCCAATAGCTCGGGGCGTCCCTCGGCGGGCGGCTGCGGGTGGTTCGTGGTTGCTCGCGCAGTTCCCCGCGCCCCTGAAAGACGGCCCTGCGGGCCGCCTCAGGGGCGCGCTCTCGTCACCTTGACGGCGGGCAGTCGTGCCGCAGGCGGTGCCCGGCAAGCGCCGGTGAGCGCCACCTGCGCGGCCCCCGACCCTGCGGCACTGTCAATCGGCCGCCGGTACCAGGGCCTTCAGCAGTGCCGGCAGTCGGGTGGTGCGTGGCTTCGCCGGGGTCTCGGCGACGGCGCGGGGCAGGGCCTGTTCGACGCCGTGCACCACGGACAGGTGGCGCTCGGCGCGGCTGAAGGCCGTGTAGACCCAGGGGCGCGTGAGGGCCTGCGCGGCGTCGCCCGGCAGGACCACGACCGCCGCCGGCCACCGGTGCCCCACGGCCTGGTGCGCGGTCAGCGCCCACCCGTGCCGCACGGTCTGCTCGACCCGCTCCTTCGGTACGACGACGGCCACGCCCGCGCAGTCCAGGTGCAGCCCCTCGGCGTCGGCCTTCACCACACGACCGGGGGTCGTACGGCCCGGAGCGGGGGAGTGGACGACCCTGTCGCCCGGGTCGAATCCGCCGAAGCGGCCCGGCCCGGGGTTCAGCCGCTCCTTGAGCGCCGTGTTGAGCGCACGCGTCCCGGCCGCGCCCCCATGGCCGGGGGTGATCACCTGCACCTGCTCGGCGGGGATCCCGAACGCTCTCGGCACCGAGTCCACGACGAGCTGCGCGGTCCGGTGCACCGCCTCGCCCGCGTCCCGCACCGGCACGATCACGACCTCCTTGCCGGGCGCGTCGACCTGGTTCAGCTCCCCGATCCCGATCCCGGAGACCAGCTCGCCGATGGGCCCGGGGTCGGGCGTCCGCGAGGCGATCTGCGGGCAGGCACGGGCGGCGAGCAGATCCGCGAAGACCCGGCCAGGCCCGGCGGACCACAGCACCCCGGGGTCGCCGCTGAGCACCAGCCGGGCCCCGTCGGGCAGCGACTCGGCGAGCAGGGCGGCGGTCTCGACGTCCAACTGGGGGGCGTCCAGGACCACGAGCAGATCGAGAGCGAGCGCGCCGTCCATGTCCCGGCCGGGCCCCTCGGCGCCGGACAGCAGCCCGGCGAGGGTCGTCACGACGGTGTCGCCGCCCTCGACGGAGGTCGGCTCGGACGGCTCGGACGGCTCGGAGGCGAACCGCCGCTTCCCGTCCGTGCTGTGGGTCGCCGCGTACGCCCGCAGTCCGAGCGCCCGGGCGGCCGTGACCAGCGCCGCCGGTTCCGCGCGGGCCGCGTCGCCGCCGGTGTGCAACACGAGCCCGTGTCCGGCGACGGCCCGGATCAGCTCCGCGGCGGAACGCGGTGCCGACGCGGCCGCCGAGTCCCAGGCCGTCGTGTCCTCCTTGGGCAGGGAGTTCATGACGCGGGCCAGCGCGTCGGCGAGGCTCTCCTCCGCGAGGGCGTAACGCTCCAGGCCGATGAGGACGCGCACCGGGCGCTCCTCCTCCGCCTCGCCGTCCTCGGTGTCCGTGGTGGCCGCGGCGGTCGGGGCGTCGTCGAGCGCGTCCTGGAAGACCAGGGCCTCGCCCTCGGCGACGGTGCTCTGGACGGCCTCCTCGGGGTCGGGCACGGAACGCTGGGCGAGCGCGGCGGCCAGCGCCGGGGCCTCCAGCGCCGTGTGCCCGGCGACGGCCGCCTGCTCCAGCAGCCATACGGTGACCGCCCGGCCCCGCCGCTCGTCGTCCGGGCCGCACTCCGCGCCGAGCAGCGCCCGCGCGAACCCGTCGGCCTGCTCCGGCCGTACGCCCGGCACCCGCAGCAACTGCCAGGGATCCTCGCGCAGTCGGGCCCCGGCGCCCTCGCCGAGCGCCTCGGCGACCTGGGGCACCAGCGCCTCGGGGGCGCCGCCCTCGGCCAGCACCGCGCGCACCGCCTCGACGGTCTCACCGGAGGGAGCCGCGCCACCGGCCGGGGCCGCCACGGGCTCCGGTCGCCGCACCGGCTCGGCGGCGGGCCTGCGCGGAGCGGGGTCCGGCTCGGCGAAGGCGGTGGCCGTGGGCTTCTGGCCGCCCTCCACGGCCCGTACGGCGGCCAGCAGATCGGCGGCCGTCCCGCTGAGCTTGGTCCCGCTCGCGATCGGTGCCTTCTTCTCCGCCTTGCGCCGCTCGATCCGCTCCCGCTCCAGCCGCTGAGCCGCCAACTCGGCCTGCGCCTCGGACGTTTCGGCTGCGGCTGCGGCTGCGGCTGCGGCTTCGTCGGCGGCCTCAGTGCCCTCTGCGGGCTCGGCGCCCCCTGCTGCCGACTCACCGTCTTCCGCGGACGAGCCCTGCCCGCCCGCGTCGGCTTCGTCTCCGTCGCCTTCGCCACCCGTGCCGTCGGCTGCCGCGCCGGCCCCGCTCTCGGCCGGGGCCTCGCCCTCCGGTGTCGCCGCGAGCGTGGCCTCCCGGTCCTCGGGTGTGCCTTCGGTCGCACGGGCGTCGGCGGCGGGCGTCCCGTCGCCCCGTCCCCCCGGCTCGTCCGTCCCCGTGGTCGCGGGCTCCGTGCTCACAGCGTGCTCCAGTCGTGATCGGGATAGCGGTGCACGGGCGCCGACACATCGTCGAGAGCCCGGCAGATCTCGTCAGGAAGACTAAGGGTCTCCACTGACAACGCCCCCGTGAGCTGCAGCGCGTTGCGCGCGCCGATGATGGGCGCGGTCACACCGGGCCGGTCGCGCACCCAGGCGAGGGCCACCTGGATCGGGGTCACGGCGAGGCCGTCCGCGGCGGTCTGCACCGCGTCCACGATGCTGGTCGCCGTCTCGTCGAGGTACGGCGCGACGAACGCCGCCATGTGCTCCGACCCGCCCCGCGAGTCCGGAGGAGTGATGTGACGGTACTTGGCGGTCAGCACCCCGCGGCCCAGCGGCGAGGACGGCAGCAGACCGATGCCCAGATCCAGCGCGGCGGGCAGCACCTCGCGCTCGACGCCGCGTTGCAGCAGGGAGTACTCCAGCTGCGTACTGGCCAGGCGGGTGCGTATGCCGGGGGCCGCGAGCTGCCAGGTGGCCGCCTTCGCCAACTGCCAGCCGCAGAAGTTGGAGACCCCGGCGTACCGGGCCCGGCCGCTGCTGACGGCCAGGTCGAGGGCCTGGAGCGTCTCGTCCAGCGGGGTTCCGGGGTCGTAGGCGTGGATGTGCCAGACGTCGACGTAGTCCGTGCCGAGGCGGGCGAGGGAGGCGTCCAGGGCGGCGAGGAGATGGCCGCGGGAGCCGTCGAAACGGCGGTCGGGGTCCGGGACGCTGCCGGCCTTCGTGGAGATGACCAGATCGCGGCGGGGCACGAGCCCGTCCATCAACTGCCCGAGCAGATACTCCGCCTCGCCGTCCCCGTACACGTCCGCCGTGTCGACGAGATTGCCGCCCGCCTCCCAGAACGCCTTCAACATGTCCGCGGCGTCATGCTCGTCCGTGTCACGGCCCCACGTCAGGGTGCCGAGCCCGATCCGGGACACACGCAGGCCGGTACGGCCGAGATGCCTCTGCTCCATGAACGGCGACATTACTGGCCACGGTTCGTCACGTGGGGGCCTGTGGATAACCGATTTCGAGGGGTGCGGTCGTCGGCTGCGGCCGAGTGGGGGCTGGTCGCGCAGTTCCCCGCGCCCCTTGAAAGAGCCTGCGGCCCTTCAAGATCGGCCCGCAGGGCCGCCCTGAGGGGCGCGGGGAACTGCGCGACCGGCCACGACCCGCCCGCACCCGCCGTACAACCCCCGCCTCCCGAGCTCCGACGCGGCCCCGCCCGGTATGGTCGGCGAAACAAAGACGTTACTGATCGGTAAGGGGAAGGCTGATCTATATGAAGCTCGGGATCAACCTCGGCTACTGGGGCGCCGGAATGGACGGCGACAACCTGGCCGTGGCCCAGGAGGCCGACCGGCTGGGTTACGCGGTGTGCTGGGCGGCGGAGGCGTACGGCTCGGACGCCGCCACCGTGCTCAGCTGGGTCGCCGCCAAGACCGAACGCATCGACGTGGGCTCGGCCATCTTCCAGATCCCGGCCCGCCAGCCGGCGATGACCGCGATGACCGCCGCGACGCTGGACTCGCTCTCCGGCGGCCGTTTCCGCCTCGGCCTCGGAGTCTCGGGACCGCAGGTCTCGGAGGGCTGGTACGGGGTCAAGTTCGACAAGCCGCTGGCCCGCACCCGCGAGTACGTGGAGATCGTCCGCAAGGCGATGACCCG
Source organism: Streptomyces sp. NPDC001868 (assembly GCF_040297125.1). Taxonomy (NCBI): domain Bacteria; kingdom Bacillati; phylum Actinomycetota; class Actinomycetes; order Kitasatosporales; family Streptomycetaceae; genus Streptomyces; species Streptomyces sp. NPDC001868. Next base: position 36,568 of record NZ_JBEOYO010000028.1, read on the forward strand.
CGAACGCCTGTCGCACGACGGCGAGCACTGGACGCTGCCGCTGCCCGGCGGCCCCGGCAAGCCGCTGAAGCTGACCGTGCACCCCACCCGTGAGCACATCCCGCTGTACATCGCCGCGATCGGCCCGAAGAACCTGGAGCAGACCGGCGAGATCGCCGACGGCGCCCTGCTGATCTTCCCCTCGGCGGCGCACCTGGAGGACACCGCGATCAAATACCTGCGGGCCGGCCGGGAGAAGGCCGGCAAGACCCTCGAAGGGTTCGACGTCTGCCCGACCCTGCCCCTCGCCGTCGGTGACGACAAGGACGTGACGACGCTCGCCGACACCTTCCGCCCGTACACCGCGCTGTACGTCGGGGGCATGGGCAGCCGCAAGCAGAACTTCTACAACCAGCTCGCCCAGCGCATGGGCTACGAGAAGGAGGCCGCCGAGATCCAGGACAAGTACCTGGCCGGTGACAAGGCCGGGGCCGCGGCCGCCATCCCGCACGAGCTGATCGACCAGACGACGCTGCTCGGCTCCGTCGAGCGCATCGCCGACCGGATGAAGGCCTACGCCGAGGCCGGGGTCACCACCCTCACGCTCGCCCCGGCCGGCTTCACCCTGGACGAGCGGATCGCCTCGCTCCGGGCCGGCTCGGAGGCCATGGAGCTGGCCGGGCTCGCGTAACCCGAACGGCGCAGCGGCCGACTAGAGCCGCGAACAGTCGAACGGTGGAATCGAACAGAAGGTTCGGGGGCGCGGGGCGGACGGCCGGCCGGGAAGCACTACGGCCGTGGTGGGGGCTCGGGGGTCTTCCCCGCCACGGCCGTCACCGGTGACAACGCGGCACGGCCCGCTCGGTTACGCCTCCGCGCCGCCCCGGCATCCTTCGTTCGGCGGATTTGTCCGACACAGCTGTTGCCCGGCTCCTGGTACCCCATTTGACTCGTTTTCTGCAGGACCCTGCCAGGCCCCCTGCAGAGAGGTGTCCTTCGATGCTTTCGGCCAAGAGTCTGTTCCAGGAGATCGTCGACAACGACGAGTCGTTCCGCCTGTTCTGTTCCATCGCCGCCAGCGGGGAGACACAGGGCGGCTGGGAGAACGCGCGCATCGCCGCACTCGTCCCGCCCACCGAGCGCGCGCTCGCACCCAAGATCACCCGCCATGGCGCCGACGAGGACAAGCACGGGCGGATCTTCAAGGCCCTCATGAAGAAGCGCGGCCTCCAGCCCGTGGAGGTCCCGCCCGACACCGACTACACGATGCTCCTGGAGCGCAACGGCATCGGCCTCGCGCACGAGAAGCTCAAGGCCGACCAGGCCCTCACGGTGCGGGACATCATCGTCTACCTGTCCCACAGCCGGGTCACCGAACAGCGCGCCGCCGACCAGATGGTGATGCTCCGCAAGAACTTCGAGACCCACCCCGAGATCGGCAAGGCCGTCCGGATGATCTCCGACGACGAGGACAACCACCTCGCCTACACCCACGAGGAACTGCTGCGCTTCGCCGCCGCCGGACACGGCCGCCTCATCCAGAAGACCCTCCGCGAGTGCGCCCTCGCGGAGATCACCGTCTACCGGGACGTCAGCCTCGCCGTGATGGACCGCATGGGCCGCATCCTGGGCTGGCCGAAGCCCAAGGCGGCCGTCCTCGCCGCGGGCATCCGCGCGATGTACGCGTACGAGCGGGCCTTCGGCTGGCGCCGCATGGTCACCCTGGAGATGCCGGCCCGCCGTGACGCCCTGGGCGGACCGGCGACGGCGGCCCCCGAGTTCGCCTGAGACGCCTTCCGCACCGGCCGAACACTCACGCGCGCGTGGGCGTCGATCGTCGTCCACGCGCGCCTACGGCATGGCCCCGGGAGGCAGCGGCTACAGCCAGCCCCGGCGTTTGAAGAGCCGGAACACCAGTACCTCCGTCATGACCATCAGCGCCATCAGCGCGGGATACGACCACACCCAGCGCAGTTCGGGCATGTGCTCGAAGTTCATGCCGTAGACGCCGGCCGCCATGGTCGGGATCGCGGCCATGGCCGCCCAGGCGGAGATCTTCCGCATGTCGTCGTTCTGGCGGACGCTCATCTGCGCCAGGTGCGCGGAGAGGATGTCGGAGACGAGCCGGTCCAGGCCCTCGACGGACTCGTTGACACGGGTGAGGTGGTCGTTGACGTCACGGAAGAAGGGCTGTGCCTTCTCGTCGACGAACGGCACCGCGTCGGTGAGGTTGCCGGTGCCCGAGAGGCGGACCAGCGGGGCGGCGAGAGGCCCGGTGGCCCGGCGGAACTCCAGGACCTGGCGCTTGAAGGTGTAGATCCGGGACGCCGTGTTCCGGGACCCGCCGCCGTCGGGGGAGAAGACCTCCGCCTCCAGCTCCTCCAGGTCGGTCTGGAGTTCGGTGGCCACGTCCAGGTAGTGGTCGACGGTGGCGTCCGTGATCGCGTACAGGACGGACGTGGGCCCCTTGCCGAGCAGTTCGGGCTCCCGCTCCAGCCGGCCGCGTACGGCGCCCAGGGGCGAGCCCTCGCCGTGGCGGACGGTCACCACGAAGGCATGGCCCAGGAAGACCATCACCTCGCCGGAGGTCACGGTGTCACTGGACGGCTCGTACACGACCGGCTTGAGGACCATGAACAGCGAGTCGTCGTACACCTCCAGCTTGGGCCGCTGGTGGGCCTTCAGCGCGTCCTCCACGGCCAGTGGATGCAGCGCGAACTCTTCCGTGACCAGGGCGAACTCCTTCTCGGTCGGCTCGTGCAGACCGATCCACACGAAGCCGCCGGAGGCGCGGGCGGCGGCCAGGGCGTCCGACAGGTCGTCGGGCCCCTCGGTGCGGTGGCCGTCACGGTAGACGGCGCAGTCGACGATCACGGGAGGTTCCTTTCTCCGAAAACGTTCTTCCGCCGTCCCGGCCCGCAGTTCATCACTGTGCCTCCGGCGGAGCGCCTACGCTGGGGCGCATGCCCACGTTGATCCTTGTCCGGCACGGACGTTCCACCGCCAACACCGAGGGAGTGCTCGCCGGGTGGACGCCCGGGATCGCCCTCGACGAGCGGGGCGCCGCGCAGGCCGCGGCGCTGCCCGGCCGCCTCGCCGGGCTGCCGATCGCCGAGGTCGTCACCAGCCCGCTCCAGCGCTGCCAGGAAACGATTCGCCCGCTCCTCGACGCCCGGCCCGACCTCAGCCCGCACACCGACGAGCGCATCGGCGAGTGCCACTACGGCGACTGGTCCGGCCGCAAGCTCGCCGAGCTGAAGGACGAGCCGCTGATGGAGGTCGTACAGACGTATCCGACGGCGGTCGAGTTCCCGGGCGGCGAGTCGATGCGGGCCATGCAGCACCGGGCCGCTGAAGCGGTGCGGGAGTGGAACGCGCGCGTGGAGCGCGACCACGGGGCGGACGCCGTGTATCTGATGTGCTCGCACGGCGACATCATCAAGTCGCTCGTCGCGGACGCACTCGGACTTCATCTGGACCTCTTCCAGCGGATCTCTGTCGAACCGTGTTCCATCACCGCGATCCGTTACACACGACTGAGGCCGTTTCTCGTCCGCCTCGGCGACACCGGGGACTTCACGTCCCTGGCGCCGCGCGAGGAGCCCCCGAGCGGTGACGCGACCGTCGGGGGCGGTGCGGGGGCACCGTGATCGTCAACCGCAGTAGGGTGAAGCGGTCGCGGCGGCGCTGAACCAGTCAGCAGCCGACGCGGCCGGTCCCGACGTCGATTCCAATGGAGACAGGACGTGTCCCGTCAGGTGTTCCTCTACGACCCCCCGGACCGCTTCGTGGCCGGTACGGTCGGGCTGCCCGGGCGCCGGACCTTCTTCCTGCAGGCCTCCTCGGGGCAGCGTGTCACCAGCGTGGCCCTGGAGAAGACGCAGGTCGCCGCGCTCGCCGAGCGCATGGACGAACTGCTCGACGAGGTCGTGCGGCGCAGCGGCGGCAGCGCCGCGGTACCGGCCGTCGCGCCCACCGAGGTGTCGGACACGGCGCCGCTGGAGGCCCCCGTCGAGGAGGAGTTCCGGGTCGGCACCATGGCTCTGGCCTGGGACGGCGACGAGGAGCGGATGATCGTCGAGGCCCAGGCCCTGGTCGAGCTGGACGCCGACTCCGAGGAGGACCTCGCCGAGGCGGAGGAGCGGATGCTCCAGGACGAGGAGAACGGCCCGCCGATGCTCCGCGTCCGGCTCACCGGCTCCCAGGCCCGGGCCTTCGCCAAGCGCGCCCTCGACGTCGTCAACGCGGGGCGGCCGCCGTGCCCGCTGTGCAGTCTGCCGCTCGATCCGGAGGGACACGTATGTCCGCGCCAGAACGGATACCGGCGCGGGGCGTGACCTCCTCCGTGCCCGCCTCCGCCTCCGCCGGCTCGGCGTCCCCCGCCGAACCGTCCGCCGAGCCTTTGGTCGTGCTGCTGGCCGAGGGCGAGCTGACCGTGCGCGGGCGGGTGCGGGAGGCGTCCAACGCGGTGCTGTACTGCACGGTCTCGTACGAGGGACGCGAGGCCGCCTGCGTCTACAAGCCCGTCGCCGGGGAGCGGCCCCTGTGGGACTTCCCCGACGGGACGCTCGCCCAGCGGGAGGTCGCCGCGTACGAGGTGTCCGAGGCGACCGGCTGGGGGCTCGTCCCGCCCACCGTCCTGCGGGACGGCCCGTACGGCGAGGGCATGTGCCAGCTGTGGATCGAGGGCGAGGCCGGGTCCGAGCTGCTGGCCCTCGTCGAGGGCGAGGAAGCCGGGGAGGGCTGGAAGGCCGTCGGCTTCGCAGAGGTCGGGGAGGGCGAGACCGCGCTCCTCGTGCACGCCGACGACCAGCGGCTGCGGCGGCTCGCCGTGCTCGACGCGGTCGTCAACAACGCCGACCGCAAGGGCGGGCATCTGCTGCCGGCCGCCGAGGGGCGGCTGTACGGCATCGACCACGGGGTGACCTTCAACGTCGAGAACAAGTTGCGGACGCTGTTGTGGGGGTGGGCCGGGGAGCCCCTCACGGACGAGGCCGTGGAGGTGCTGGGGCGGTTGCGGGACTCGCTCGGTGAGGGTGGGGTGCTGGCCGGGAAGCTTGCCTCTTTGATCACACCGGCCGAGCTGGACGCCACGCGGTCGCGGGTCGCCGCGCTGCTGACGAGCGGACGGCACCCGGAGCCGACCGGCGACTGGCCGGCGATCCCCTGGCCCCCGGTCTGAGGCACCCCTCGCCGGGGCCGGCCGAGGTCGGTTCCGCAACTCGGCGGCTACGAGGCGCCGCCTGCGCGATTGCCCGCAGTTGGGGGCGTGGCTGGGGCCGGGCCCCGTCAGGGCGCGGGGACGCGATCAGCCACGTACCAGCGGCAGTCGCAGAACAAGGCGCACCCCCGAGTCAGTAGGCGGCCTGTCCACGTACCGGCGGCACTCGCATAACAGGACGCACCCCCGAGTCAGTAGGCGGCCTGTCCACGACCAGCCGCAGCCACAAAACAGGGCGTACCCCCGAGTGCTCAGGCGCCCGGCATAGTGACGCAGCGATCGGGTTAGGCTCGTGGCATGCATGCCTGGCCCGCTTCTGAGGTCCCCGCCCTGCCCGGCAAGGGCCGCGACCTTCGGATCCACGACACCGCGACCGATGGGCTCATCACCCTTGACCCCGGTCCCGTCGCCCGTATCTACGTCTGCGGTATCACCCCGTACGACGCGACCCACATCGGTCACGCGGCGACCTACAACGCGTTCGACCTCGTACAGCGCGTGTGGCTCGACACCAAGCGGCAGGTTCACTACGTCCAGAACGTGACGGACGTCGACGACCCCCTGCTGGAGCGTGCCGCGCGTGACGCCATCGACTGGGTGGCCCTCGCCGAGAAGGAGACCGCCCTCTTCCGTGAGGACATGACCGCCCTGCGGATGCTTCCGCCGCGCCACTACATCGGCGCGGTCGAGGCGATCCCCGGAATCGTTCCGCTCGTCGAGCGGCTCCGCGACTCCGGCGCCGCCTACGAACTCGAAGGGGACATCTACTTCTCCGTCGAGGCCGACCCCGACTTCGGCAAGGTGTCGGGCCTCGACGCCGCCGCGATGCGGGTGCTGTCCGCCGAGCGCGGCGGCGACCCGGACCGGGCGGGGAAGAAGAACCCCCTCGACCCGATGCTCTGGATGGCCGCGCGCGAGGGCGAGCCCAGCTGGGACGGCGGCTCCCTCGGGCGTGGCCGGCCCGGATGGCACATCGAGTGCGTCGCCATCGCCCTCGACCACCTGGGCATGGGCTTCGACGTCCAGGGCGGTGGCTCCGACCTCGCCTTCCCGCACCACGAGATGGGCGCCTCGCACGCGCAGGCGCTGACCGGCGAGTTCCCCATGGCCAAGGCGTACGTCCACGCCGGCATGGTCGCGCTGCACGGCGAGAAGATGTCGAAGTCCAAGGGCAACCTGGTCTTCGTCTCCAGGCTGCGCCGCGACGGGGTCGACCCGGCCGCGATACGGCTCGCGCTCCTCGCCCACCACTACCGGGCCGACTGGGAGTGGACCGACCAGGTGCTCCAGGACGCCGTCGCCCGCCTCGACCGGTGGCGCGCCGCAGTCTCCCGCCCCGACGGACCGTCCGCCGAGGCCCTCGTCGAGGAGATCCGCGAGGCCCTCGCGAACGACCTGGACGCGCCGACCGCGCTCGCCGCCGTCGACCGCTGGGCCGCGCTCCAGCAGGAGCGGGGCGGTACGGACGAGGGCGCGCCCGGCGTCGTGTCCCGTGCCGTGGACGCGCTGCTCGGCGTGGCCCTGTGAACGGCCTGAGGCGACGAGGCCCTGAGCGGCGGCGTCGGCTCCAGAGACAACGACTCCGGAAGTAACGACTGCCGCAGCAACGACTCCTGCGACAACTCTCGCAGTAACAACTCCTGCAGTAACGACTCTGCACAGGCGTCGGAGACGTCACACGTGTCACGCGGGTCGTTCGAACGGGAGCAGTGGGCGCCCCCCTCCGGCCGGAAGGGGGCGCCCACTGCTCCCGGCAGCGGTCCCGGGGCTGTCAAGGCGCTGTCGGTCGATCGTGGAGGGGCTGCGGGGGCGGTCGGCATGTGATGGGGTGACAGACGTCAGTTGAAGCCGGACCGGCCGGCTGCCGGTCCCTTCGTGGAAGGGACGCACAGTGGCTCCCCCGCAACTTCCGCAACCCCCGCACGCCTCGCAAGCCCCCTCCGCACGTCAGCTCAGTCGGCGAAGCCTGCTCACGGCGTCCGCCGCCACCGCGGGCGCACTGCTCGTCGGGTCCTCGGCGGCGACCGCCTCCGCGACCGTCCCCTCGTCCTCCGGGGACACCTGGCCCGACCTCATCCCCCTGCCCAACGGCTTCCGCCCCGAGGGCATCACCATCGGCAGCGGCCCCTACGCCTACCTGGGCTCCCTCGGCGACGGCTCGATCTACCGCGCCGACCTGCGCACCGGCGAGGGCACCATCATCTCCGCGGGCCCCGGTACGCCCTCCGTCGGGCTCAAACTCGACGACCGGGGGCGGCTGTTCGTCGCCGGGCGCGGTCAGGGCGCCCGGGTCGTGGACGCCCGTACCGGCGCGGTCATCGCGTCGTACACCCTCACCACGAAGACGCCGACCTTCGCCAACGACGTCTTCCTCACCCCGCGCGCCGCCTGGTTCACCGACTCGTTCCAGCCCGCCCTGTACGCCCTGCCGCTCGGCCGCCACGGCGCGCTGCCGGACCCGGACGAGGTCGTCACGGTCACCCTGAGCGGCGCCTGGACCCAGACCCCCGGCGAGGTCGTCAACGCCAACGGCATCACCGGCACCCCGGACGGCAAGGCCCTCCTGGTCGTCCAGTCCGGCGCGGGCGGCCTGCACCGGGTGAACCCGAGGACCGGCGTCACAACACTGGTCGACCTCGGCGACGCGGCACCCCTCACCAACGGCGACGGCCTGCTGCTCCTCGGCCGGCGGCTCTATGTCGTCCAGAACCGCCAGAACGCGGTCGATGTGTTCCAGCTCGCCGCCGACGGACGCAGTGGCATCTTCGAGGGCCGCCTCACGGACTCCGACTTCGACGTCCCGACGACGGTCGCGTCCCACCGGAACCGCCTCTACCTGCCCAACGCCCGCTTCACGACGCCCCCGACCCCGGACACGACATACGCGGTGGTGGCGATCAAGCGCTGAGCACCTGGTACCTCCCGGTGCGGTTCCCCGCGCCCAAAGGGGCGCGGGGATCCGCGCGACCAGCCACAACGAACCCGCGGATCCCGCGCGGCGTCACGTAATCCGCCGCGATCCCCGGCTCAGTCGTCCGACGAATCCTCGTCCTCAGCCTCAGCCTCAGCTTCGGTCTCAGCCTCGGTCTCAGGGCGAGGCGGCTTCGGCGGCCGCGTACGCCCGCCGGGAGTGTCCTTGGGATTCCACGCCCCGGTGGTCCCGTCGCCGCCGTCCACCGTGGCGTGACCACCCGACGCCGGACCACCCCCGTCACGGCGCCGCAGATACCGCTCGAACTCCCGGGCGATCGCCTCACCCGACGCCTCCGGCAGCTCCGCGGTGTCCCGGGCCTCCTCCAGCGTCTGCACGTACTCGGCGACCTCGCTGTCCTCCGCGGCCAGCTGATCCACGCCCACCTGCCAGGCGCGCGCGTCCTCGGGCAGCTCGCCCAGCGGGATGCGCACGTCGATGAGGTCCTCCAGCCGGTTCAGGAGGGCCAGCGTCGCCTTCGGGTTCGGCGGCTGCGACACGTAGTGCGGCACCGCCGCCCAGAGCGAGACCGCCGGGACGCCCGCGTGCGTGCACGCCTCCTGGAGGATGCCGACGATGCCCGTGGGGCCCTCGTACTTGGTCTCCTCCAGATCCATCCGCTGCGCCAGGTCCGCGTCGGACGTGACACCGCTGACCGGAACCGGACGCGTGTGCGGGGTGTCGCCGAGTAGCGCGCCCATGATGACGACCAGTTCCACGCCCAGCTCGTGGGCGAAGCCCAGCAGCTCGTTGCAGAACGAGCGCCAGCGCATCGACGGTTCGATACCTCGGACGAGTACGAGATCGCGGGGCTTGTCGCCGCCGACCCGGACCACCGACAACCTTGTCGTCGGCCAGGTGATCTTCCGTACGCCGCCGTCCAGCCACACCGTGGGACGGTTGACCTGGAAGTCGTAGTAGTCCTCGGCGTCCAGCGCCGCGAACACCTCGCCCTTCCATTCCCTGTCCAGATGCGCGACCGCGGTGGAGGCGGCGTCGCCGGCGTCGTTCCAGCCTTCGAACGCGGCCACCATCACTGGGTCGATCAGCTCGGGAACCCCCTCCAGCTCGATCACCCAGCGCCTCCTTCCGACGTGCCCTCGCGTACGCCCCAACCTTACGGCGTGCCGAGGGGGCCTCCGCAGCCCCCTTGCACGGGGGAGTGAACGGATCAATGCCCCGATCGCACGACCGAAACACCCGTCGGTCATCCGAGCCGTCAGTGATCGACTTCATCCCGGACACGGGCCAGCCGTTGCTGGAGCCTGAGATGCCGGAACTCGTAGTGCGCCCCGGACTGCCGGAGCACACCCCGACGGTGGGCCTCGTCGAGGAAGGCCATCAGCCGCCAGGGCAGCTTTCCGGTCAGGGCCAGCCAGCAGCGGGCCACGGCGAACTGGGCCCAGGCGCTGAGGGCGAGGGCGGCGGTGCCGAGAGGGAGCCAGAGCTGGATGGTGGCGGTGTCGACGGAGTCCGGCAGGCCGCGCAGACGGGACAGCAGGAGGCACACCCCTCCGGCCGACACCGCCACCAGCGTGGCCCGTGCCAGGGACGCGAGCCGGTCCGTCCGCAGGGTCGCGCCCGGACCGGCGGCGCGCATCGGTTCGGACGGGATGTCGAGGGCCCGGTACAGGCCGGAGGCGAGGCCGCCCAGGACGCCCATCAGAACGCCGACGGGGACGAGGGATACGAGGCGACCCAGGATCATCGGCGCGGGGGCGTCGTACGCGAGCCAGGCCCGGGACCGCAGGGGCAGCTCGGAGAAGAGGCCGGCCGCTTCGGCCGTGTCGTGCCCCGCGATGTCCGCTCTCACCGTGCCGTCGGAGCCGATGAAGGTGACGTACGCGGTGAAGCGGTCACAGGTCCGGGTCGCCGTGTGGCAACCGAGCGGGGTGAGGTGCCCGGGGTACGCGGCGGTCGCGTCGGACGAGGTCGAGTCCACGAGAAGCAGGGGGATCGCGTGGAGGGAGGCGACGACACGGGTGCCGTCCGGCCGTACCTCGTGTGCCCAGGTCGACGACCGGTGGCCGTCGAGGTCGGGGGCCGAGGCCACCCGTGCGGCGCCGACGGCTCCGCAGACCGCGCCGAGCGCGAGGACGAAGCACATACCGAGGGCGAGACCGACGGCGAAGCCGCGCAGGGCACCCGCCAGGAAGCGCCCGAAGAACTGTCGGCCGTAGCTGCCTGCCCCCGTCGTGCGGGCCGAGGGACGCTGCCCGGCGACGAAGAAGATCGCACCGGCCGTGACACAGGTGAGGGCGGCGATCGTCGACCACGCCGAGTCCGCCGGGCGGACGAGCGGCGAGCCGAACAGGGGCAGCCCGGCGGCACACGCCAGTACCGCACCGCCGGTTCGTGCGGCCAGGCGCCCCCCGTGGCTGCCGCACCACGGGAATCCGAGCGGTTCCGCCCGGCGCGGCAGTCCGGCGGCGGAGAAGAGCATCATGAGAAGCACTCCGATGGCGACGCCACCGGAGAACTCGGGCAGCAGACCCTCGGTGCCCGAGCGTGGCCGGAAGCCGAGGAAGCCGGTGTCGGTGACGCCGAATCCCACGCCGATCCCGGTACAGACCACGAGGAGGAAGAGCAGGCGGCTGCGCAGCGGCACTCGCCGGGCACCGCTTGACGCGGTGCGGGGCAACAGCCACACCAGGCCCACGACAAGGCCGAGCAGATCGCCGAGAAGGTTGGCCACGAGCGTCGGCCAGCCGCCCACGACGAAGAGGCTTCCCGTGCTGCCCGCGGCCGGCACCACCAGCGGCAGGGCCGGCGCGAACATCGCGGTCAGGGCGAGCAGCGCCACGGCACCCACCCGCACCACCGCGGGCAGGCCGGCGTACAACCCCCACCATGCGAAGCGTCCCGTACCCCGCCGCTCCAACTCCCGGGCCAGCCAAGCGAGTCGGCGTTGCGCGACCGCCCCCCGCCGGGCGCCCTCGACCGTGCCGCCCGCCCCGAAGGCGGCGGGTACGAAGGCGTCCAGCAGATGCGCCTCGATCCGGTCGGTCGTGCCGAAGCGGCGGGCGTCCAGCAGTTCGGCCGGGTCGCGGGGGGCACCGTCGCCGTACACCGTGCGTGCCAGCGCGACCATCAGTGGCGAGGAGAGCGTCTCGCACAGCGCGTGGGCGGCCAGGCCGCGCGGCTGTGGGCGCAGCGCGCTCAGCACGGGCGTCCAGACCGTTCCCCGTGTGCCGTCCGGGAGTCGCACGGGGCGGGCCGTGCGTTCCAAGTAGGCCGCCGCCTCCGGCAGGTCGAGCGGCAGCAGTTCCACCACCTCGGCGCCGGTGAGCACGTCGTGCGTGGTGACCGCGTCGCGCCAGGCGGAGGTCCGGGAGGTCAGCAGTACGGGGAGGTCGTCGTCGAGTTCGGCGTTGAGAGCGCGCAAGGCGTTGCCGCGTACGGCGGGCGGCAGTTCGTCGAAGCCGTCCAGGACCGGCAGGACGAGGCGCGCGTCCAGCAGTGCGGCGGCCAGGGTGCCGCCCTCGGCGGCTGCCGCCAGGGGCCGGTACTCGGCCGCCAGCCGCCCGGCGAGCCAGGCGCGCAGGCCGGAGGTCTCCGGGTCCCAGGTGGTGAGGGGGAAGACCACGGGGACGGCGGTGCCGGGCTCGCGCTCGTTCAGGAGGTCCAGTGTGAAACAGGTGGCGAGGACGCTCTTGCCGGAGCCGGGGGCGCCCAGCACCACCAGGCGGCGCGACGGCACGGAGGCGAAGGCCCGGGTGACGCGGCTGAGTGTGTACCGGCCGTCCTGCGGGGTGGGCTCGGGCCCGCCGCGGTGGATGTTGCGGGGGTCGTCGCGCAGCAGCCGGTCGGCCGTGCGCCAGCGGGTGTTCAGGGGTTCCGGGTCCTGGAGGCGCCGCAGACGTGCCTCTTCGGACCACTGCGCGCGCACCGCTCCGGCGAGCGCGTCCGCCGCTCGGACCCGGTCCTCCGCCGGGTCGGCGGGTACGGCGGTCCCCGTCTGGTCGCGCAGGGCGTCCGCGAGCAGCGCCGTCACGGACACGACACCGCCGATGACCGCCACGACAAGACTGGGACCGGCGTAGGCATCCGACGACGATCCCGAACGGTCGAGCGCCGACTTGAGCGTGACCGCGAGGGCGACGAGCGACGCGCACCCGATACCGATCCACAGCCCGCGCACGGCCGCCCGTGCCTGTCGCCCCCGCATGACGCACCTCCCGTTCCGGTTCACCCCTGCCCCTGTGCGGGCCGACAGGTATGAAAATCGCCGTTCCGCAAGGGAGAACGACTCACGGACGGCGCACGGGAAGTGTCGGTGGGGGCGTGTGGAAGCGGTGGGGGAGTGTGGCGCTACGGGGGCGTGCCCCGTACAACGTGGGCCGGGAGCCTCACAGCGTCGAGCGCAGCCACTGCTCCACGCTCGCGATGTGCACCGTGGCCCAGGAACGCGCGGCGTCGGCGTCGCGGTCGCGGAGGGCCGCCAGGATGGCGCGGTGCTCGTGCAGGGTCCGGCTGACGGCGTCCTCCTGGGTCAGGCCGCGCCAGATGCGGGCCCGGGTCGTGGGACCCGACAGCCCGTCAAGGAGCGAGCAGAGCACGGAGTTTCCGGAGCTCTGCACGATGCCCTTGTGGAACTCCAGGTCGCAGGCGACCAGCTCCTCCACCGACGGTTCGGTGCCGAGCTTGTCCAACTGGGAGGCCAGCGCGTCCAGTTGCTGTTCGCTGATCTTCAGTGCGGCCATCGCCGTCGCCGCCGGCTCCAGTATGCGGCGCACGGCGAGGAACTCCAGGACGGTGTCGTCGCGGTGGAAGTCGACGACGAAACTCAGTGCTTCGAGGAGGAGTTGGGGATCGAGGCTGGTGACATAGGTGCCGTCGCCCTGCCGTACGTCCAGGATGCGGATCAGCGACAGGGCGCGTACGGCCTCGCGCAGGGAGTTGCGGGACAGCCCGAGATCGGCGGCCAGCTCGCTCTCCTTCGGGAGCCGGTCGCCGGGGCGCAGCGCGCCGGAGACGATCATGCCCTTGATCTTCTCGATCGCCTCGTCGGTGACTGCCATCGCGGACTCTCCCTGTCGTTCAGACCCTGCGTTCAGACGTCCGATGTATCAGGCCATTATGCGGGCTCCAGCACCTCTATCAGGCCAAAGCCTCCAGGTCGGCCAGGGCCGCGGCCTCGTCGAGGGTGGTGAGGACGCGCTCACGCATCAACACCCGCCCCTCGACGACCGTGTCGCGCACGTCCGCCGAGTGCGCGGCGTAGGCGAGGGTGGACCACGGGTCGTGGCGCGGGCGCAGATGCGGTCCGCCCAGGTCGAGCACGATCAGATCGGCCCGTTTGCCGGGCTCCAGGGAGCCCAGGTGGTCGCCGAGCCCCAGCGCGCGGGCGCCCTCGATCGTCGCCATGCGCACCGCCTGCTCGGCGCCGACCGCCGTGGGGTCGCCGGCGGCCTTGTGCACCAGCGCGGCCTGCCGTACGGCACCCAGCACGTCCAGTGTGTTCGAGCTGACTGCCCCGTCTGTGCCCAGCCCGACGGTGACGCCCGCGCTCAGCAGCCGGGGCACCGGGGCGATCCCGCAGCCCAGCTTCAGGTTCGACACCGGGCAGTGCGCGACCGAGGTCCCGGTGCGGGCCAGCGCCGCGATCTCCGGGCCGGTGAGATCGACCGCGTGGGCCAGCAGCAGATCGGGGCCGAGCAGCCCGAGCGAGTCCAGCAGCTCCACCGGACGCTTGCCGTGACGGACCTCGACGGTCGCGACCTCGGTGGCGTTCTCCGCCGCGTGCAGGTGCAGCAGCGCCCCGAACTCCCTTGCCAGGGCGGCGATGTCGAGCAGCTGGTCCGGGTCGAGCGTGTACGTCGAGTGCGCGAACAGGACCGGGCGCGTCCCCGGCCGGCGGGAACGGTCGGCGAGGTCCCGCCGGGCCCACTCCAGCCGCTCCCCGTACGCCAGGCCGTCGGCGGGATCGGGCACGTCCATGAAGGTCGGGCCCGTGTGCAGCCGCCAGCCCGTCTCCCGCGCGACCCGCTCGGCCGCCTCGTGGAACCAGTACATGTCCAGCGCGGACGTCACCCCGGCCCGCAGGCTCTCGGCGATCGCGACCCGCACCGCCGCCGCCACGTTCTTCGGCGACAGCAGCTGCGCCTCCCACCGCAGCACCCGCTCCAGGAACCCCTGGAGGGTGACGTCGTCCGCGCGCCCCCGCAGAAGGGTCATCGCGAGGTGGGTGTGGGCGTTGACGAGCCCGGGGAGCACGAGACAGCCTTCGGCGTCGATGGTCTCCGCCGCCGTGTACGCCGTACGGCACTCCTCCGCCGGTCCGACCGCGACGATCTCGCCGTCGCGGACGGCGACGGCCCCGCCCCGTACGAGAGTTCCGGCCCGGTCGATGGTCAGGACGTCACCGCCGTGGACCAGCAGGTCGACGTGCTCGCTCACGCGGCGTCCCCCTCGAAGCCGTCGCCGTCCTCGAACCCGTACTCCTCGGTCAGCAGCCGCAGCGCCTCCAGCGCGACGACCGCCCCGCGCTCCACGCCCAGTGCGACGACCTCGCGGTGCGGGTCGTAGCCGCCGGTGGTCTCGACGTCGACCAGTTCGTCGGCGTTCGCGCCGTCCACCACGAGGACGCCGCCCGCGACCAGGCCCCGCAGCGAGGCCGTCACATACAGCGCGGACAGTTCCATCTCGATGGCCGCCAGTCCGGCCCGGTCGTAGGCGTCGAGCGGGATGAGACCCGGCTGGAAGGCCGCCCTCGTCCATACGATGCCCCGATGGTGCGGCGCTCCCACCTCACGGGCGGCGCGCTGGAGCGCGAGGACCGCCTCGGGGGCGGAGACCGCTGGGTACTCGGGCGGCAGCAACTGCTGGGTCACCCCGTCGTCGCGCACGGCCGCCTCCGCGATGACGAGGTCGCCGTCGCCGATGCCCGGCTTCATCGCGCCCGCCGTACCGAACCGCAGGAAGGTGCGGACCCCCGCGTCCGCCAGTTCCTGGAACAGCAGGATCGCGCCCGGGCCGCCCACGCCGTGCGAGGCGACGACGACCGGCACACCCTTCCAACTCCCGCTGAACACCCGGTACTCGCGGTGGTACGACACCTCCTCGGCCCCGTCGAGCAGCGCGGCGACGGCCGCGGCGCGTGCCGGGTCGCCGACCACGACCGCGCGCGGCGGCAGCCCGGTGCGGGGTATTCGGGTGACGGGCAGGAGGCCGAGGTCCTGTGTCATGTGGTGGCTCCAGTGCTGTCGGTACGGGTGGTGCTCCTGGTGCGGCGGCGGGCCGTCGTCAGGAAGAGGGCGCCGAGGGTGACGACGTACGGCGCGGCGTCCGTCGCCTGCTGCGGCAGGCCGAGCCCCTGCAGGCGGAAGCCCGCGGCCTCGGCGACACCGAAGAGGAGCGCGGCGAGCAGCACGCCGAGCGGCAGCGCACGGCCGAGCATCACCGCGACCACGGCGATCCAGCCCCGGCCCGCCGTCATGTTCTCGGAGAACAACGTGACGTTACCAAGGGCGAGTTGGGCGCCCGCGAGCCCGCACAGCACACCCGAGACGAGCACCGCCGCGTACTTGTACCTGGCCGGGCTCACCCCGAGCGTCGCCGCCGCGTCCGGTGCCTCGCCGACCCCGCGCAGCCTGAGCCCCCATACGTGCCGGGACAGGGCGAGCGCGGCGACACCGACCGCCGCCCACGCCAGATACGCCAGCGGGGAGAGGCCACCGATCAGCGGGAGTCCGGCGAGCGACGGATCGTCGAAGGTGCCCTGGACGCCGAAGACCGTGCGGAGCAGGAAGCTGGTCAGGCCGACGGCGAGCAGGTTCATGGCGATGCCGAGGACCACCGCGTCGCCGCGCAGCGTCACCGCGCCGACGGCCAGGACGAGGGAGTACGCGGCTGCCGCCAGGGCCGCCGCGAGGACGCCGAGCCAGGGGCTGCCGGTGAACCAGCTGGTCGTCACGGCGGTGAAGCAGCCCAGCAGCATCATGCCTTCGAGGCCGATGTTGAAGACGCCCGCCCGCTCGCACAGGGCGCCGCCGAGCGCGGCCAGCAGGATGGGGGTGAGCGCGCGCAGCGCGGACATGAGGAGATCGGAGTCGAAGAACATCACACGGCCGCCTTCCGCCGGTCCCGCCCGCCGAACCACCGTCGCGGGAACCACTGTTGCGGGAACCGCAGTCGGGCCGCCAGGAACACGATGACGATGGCCTGGAGGACCTGCGTCAGCTCGCGCGGCACCTCGGTCGTCCGCTCCATCGACAGCCCGCCGACCTGGAGGACGGCGAAGAAGAACGAGGCGAGGAGCGTGCCGAGCGGTGCCGCCGCCGCGAGCAGCGCGGCCGTCAGACCCGTCCAGGTGTAACCGGGGGCGGTGAGCGAGCCGTCCAGGAAGCGGTACGGGAAGCTCAGCACCCCGATCGCGCCCACCAGCCCGGCGAGCGCGCCCGACACCGCCATCAGCCGCAGCGTCAGCCCCGCGCGCTCCACCCCGGCGTACGCGGTGAAACGCGGGTTGAGGCCGGTCATCCGGATCTCGTAGCCGAGCGCCGTGCGCCGGTCGGTGAACCAGTACACGACCGCCGCGAGGACCGTGAGCAACAGCCCGACGGTCACCGTCGATTCCCCGAACGCGGGCAGTGCCACGCCCTCCGGGAGCCGACGGGTCTGGGGGAGGCTGGAGCCGGGCTCCTTGAGCGGGTAACGGGCCAGATAGGAGGCGAGCGACACCGCCGGGTAGCTCAGCAGAAGGCTGCTGACCAGCAGAGGAACACCGAGCCGGTTCTCGCAGAGCGCGGCGAGGGCGGCGTACGCGGCACCGGCCGCCATGCCCGCCAGCAGGGCCAGGACGACGGTGAGTGGCGCCGGGAGCGGTGAGTACAGGCCGGTGACGGCCGCGCTGATGCCGCCGAGGACCAGCTGTCCGTCGCCGCCGAGGTTGATCAGTCCGGCGCGCAGCGGGATCGCGAGCGCCAGGGCCATGCCCAGCACACTCGTGCCGGTGCTCAATGTGGCGCCGATGCCGTCCGCGCCGAGCGATCCGGTGAGGACGGCGCCGTACGCGGTCAGCGGGTCGGCGCCCGTACCGAGCAGGAACAGGGCGCCGATGAGGACACCGGCGAGGACGGAGAAGGCGACGGGGGAGCGCAGGGCGCCCACCAGCCGGGCCTTGGGTATCGGGTTCATGTCAGTCCCCGGCCTCCACCGGTCGCGCACGGTCGTCGCTGTCGCTGCCACTGCCCGCCATCGCGAGCCCCAGCACGCTCTCGTGCGCCTCGGCCTTGTCGTACGCGGCGGTCACGCGACCCTCGTACATGACGAGCACCCGGTCCGACAGGCCCCGGATCTCGCTCAGTTCGGCGGAGACGAGGAGGACGGCGTGACCGGCGTCGCGGTGGGCGACGAGCTGGTCGTGGATGTTCTGGACGGCCCCGATGTCGACACCGCGGGTGGGCTGCTCGACGAGCAACAGCGGTGCGTCGTGGGCGAGTTCGCGGCCGATGAGGAGCTTCTGGAGGTTGCCGCCGGACAGCGCCGACGCGGGGACGTCCGGGCTCGACGCCTTGATGCCGAACCGTTCGATCAGGCGGCGCGCGTGGTCGCGTACGGCGGTGGGCGGGAGCAGTCCGAGCCGGGACCCGGACGACAGCGACGTACGGTGATGGCCCATCGCCAGGTTCTCCGCCACGGACGCGGCGGGTGCCGTACCCACCGCGTGACGGTCCTCCGGCACATACGCGAGGCCCCGGGCGCGCCGTCGCGTCGCCGAGGCGTGTGTGATGTCCTCGCCGCGCAGCCGGACCCGGCCCGAGGCCACCGGGCGCAGTCCGGCGAGGGCCTCGACCAGTTCGCTCTGGCCGTTGCCGGCGACCCCCGCGATACCGACGATCTCCCCTGCGCGGACGGTGAGCGCGACACCGCGCACACCGTCGGTGGTGAGGCCGTCGACGTCCAGGATCACTTCGCCGGGCGTGCCGGTCGCGTGGACGCGGTCCAGTTCCACGGCGCGGCCCGTCATAGCCGCCGCGATCGCGTCGGCGGTCGTGTCGGCGGTGCGCAGCCGGGCGACGACCCGGCCGTCCCGCAGGACGGTCACGTTGTCGCTGCCCTCCAGCACCTCGCGCAGCTTGTGCGTGACGAGGATCACCGTACGGCCCCGCGCCGCGAGCGACTTGAGCACCGTGAACAGGGCGTCGGCCTCGGCGGGCGTCAGCACGGCGGTCGGCTCGTCGAGGATGAGGGTGCGGGCGCCCCGGTGGAGGAGCTTGAGGATCTCCACGCGCTGGCGCAGCCCGACGGGCAGGTCGCCGACCCGGGCGTCCGGATCGACCACCAGGCCGTGTTCCGCGCCGAGTTCACGGACCCGGAGGCGGGCCGCGGCCCGGTCCACCAGGCCGAAGCGGCGCGGTTCGGCGGCGTACACCACGTTCTCGGCGACCGTCAGCGAGTCGAACAGCTTGAAGCTCTGGTGGACCATGCCGAGCCCGGCGGCCATCGCGTCGGCGGGCCCGGCGAAGGACATCTCGCGCCCGTCGACCCGGATCGTGCCGGCGTCCGGGCGCTCCATCCCGTACAGCACCGACATGAGCGTCGACTTGCCCGCGCCGTTCTCGCCCATGAGCGCGTGGATCTCGCCGGGGCGGACGGTCAGGTCGACGGAGTCGTTGGCGAGGGTGCCGGGGTAGCGCTTGGTGATGCCGAGGAGTTCGACGGCGGCCGGGGCGGCGGTGGCGGTGCCGTGCGCGGCAGCGTGGGTCGCCGGGGCGTCGTCCGTGGACGCCCCGGCCCCCGCCGGTTCGTCAGGCAGCCGCGGGGTCATCGACCTTCAGCTCTCCCGACACGATTCGGTCGCGCAGCGCCTCGACCTTCTCCAGCACGTCCTTGTGGTCGGCGATCACGCACTGGGAGGACTCCACACCGTCCTCCAGCCCGGTGAGGCTGATGCCGCCCTCCTTCAGGCCGTACGACACCGTGCCCACCTTGCCGTCGAGGACCTGCTCGATGCCCTTCTCCACGGCGACGTCCGTCCGCTTGACGACGTTGTCGACGACCGTGCCGGGCGCGGAGGGGCACTGGTTGACGTCGACGCCGTACGCGAACGCGCCCTTGGCCTTCGCCGCCTCGAACACGCCGTAGTTGCCCGCCGCCGCGGCGGCCATGATCTGGTCGTAGCCCTTGGCGAGCAGGGAGTTGGCCTGCTCCTTGGCGCGGGCGGAGTCGTCGAACGGGGACTGGCCGCCGACGAAGCGGGTCGAGGTCTCCGTCTTGGCGGCGACGTGCTTGGCACCGGCGGCGAACGGGTCGCTGAAGCGGCGGAACTGGGGCGTGTCCAGCACGTCCACGGCTCCGACCTTGCCGCTCTCACTGAGCAGACCGGCCTCGGCGCCCGCGAGGAAGACGCCCTCGTGCTCGCGGAACACCGCGCACGACACGTTCTCGAGCGTCTTCTCCGTGCACGCGTCCACCAGCAGGAACTGCTGCTTCGGGTGGGCCTCGGCCTGCTGTGCGACCAGGTCCGCGAACTCGAAGCCGACCAGCACGATCACGTCCGGCTTCTCGTCCACGGCGGCCTGCACGTTCTGCTGCTGCGAGGCCGAGTCCGTGGACTCGTAGACCTTCTGCGAGCCGTCGTGCGCCTTCGCCGCCGCCTTCACACCGGTGACGGCGGCCTTCAGGAACTCGTTCTGGCCGACGGCGTCCGGGGTGACGAGCGTGAAGCTCCTGCCGCTGCCACCACTGGCGGCGCCGGACGCGTCGTCCTTCTGCGCGGCCGCGTTGCAGGCGGTGGCCAGCAGGACGGTGCCGGTGGCGAGGGCGGCCAGTCGCAGCGGGCGCCTGGATCTGCGGGAGAGACGGGTGACATCGATGACGTCGGCGGTGCGGGACATCGGGGGCGACCTTCCGGAGGGTGCGGCAAGGGCCGGGATCGTCGCCGTTGACGAGCCCTGGGGAGGGAGGTGGAGCGAGGTGTGGATCCGTGTGGGGGAGGAACGGCGGGGCGCCGACGTGGTCTTCGCGACCGGGTCAGCGGCGACAGCCGTCGCTCGCGCAGCGGCCGTGGTCGAGGAAACGGCGCAGGGTGAGCAGCACGGATCCTCCTTCACATCGGCCTTCGGGCTGCGGGCGGTGCTGGACTGTAACACCGCTTTCCGGACGCACGCCCCGCTGTCTCGAACTGTGGTTCCTGACGGTTCTTCGAGGTCATGTACGGTGTCGGGCACCTTCGGAACACCAGGAGTGCCCCGCTATGCCCCAGGAACTGCGCGCCGTCGACTGGGCCGGAAACAGCCTTGCGCTCATCGACCAGACGGTCCTGCCGCACCGCACCGAGACGGTCGAGATCCGCGACGTCGACGCCCTGGTCGCCGCCATTCAGCGCCTCGTCGTCCGCGGCGCGCCCGCGATCGGCGCGGCGGGCGCGTACGGGGTGGCGCTCGCGCTGCTGGAGGGCGAGCGGGAGGGCTGGTCGGCCGAGGAGGTGCGCGCCGCCGTCGCCCGCGTCCGTGAGGCCCGGCCCACCGCCGTGAACCTGATGGTGTGCGTGGACCGCGTCATGACCCGCTTCGACGAGGGGCTGGAGGCGGTGCTGGAGGAGGCCGCCGCCGTCCAGCGCGAGGACGTCGAGGCGAACCGGGCGATGGGGGTGTTCGGCGCCGACTGGCTGCTGAAGCGGGTGGGCGTCGACCGTCCGCTGCGGGTGCTCACCCACTGCAACACGGGCGCGCTCGCAACCGCCGGTTGGGGTACGGCACTTGGCGTCATCCGTGAACTGCACGCGCGCGGCCGTATCGAGGTGGTGTACGCCGACGAGACACGTCCCCTCCTCCAGGGATCCCGCCTGACCGCCTGGGAGTTGGTCCAGGAGGGCATCCCGCACTACGTCCAGGCGGACGGGGCCGCCGCCGGCACGATCCTGCGCGGCGAGGTCGACGCGGCGATCGTGGGCGCCGACCGCATCGCGGCCAACGGCGACACCGCGAACAAGGTCGGCACCGTGGGCGTCGCCCTCGCCTGCGCCGACGCGGGCATCCCCTTCGTCGTCGCCGCGCCCACGACCACGGTCGACCTCGCCACCGCCTCCGGCACCGACATCCACATCGAACTCCGGGGCGAGGACGAGGTGTTGGAGTGGGGCGGGGTGCGTACCGCTCCGGCCGAGTCCCGGGGCCACAACCCGGCGTTCGACGTGACACCGGGGCGCCTGGTGACGGGGTTGGTCACCGAGCGGGGCGTGTTGGAGGTCTCGGCGGGCGAAGTGCCGGGCGAGCGCCTGAGGTAGCGGGCGGCGGGCCGAGCGACACACGGATGCCGTCGAGCCCTCGCCGTCGTGGTCGCGCGCCGTTCCGGCGGAGAAAAAGGGGCGGCCGGGGAAAGACAGAGCGGCGGAAGACAGCTGCCGGGACGGGATGTCCATCGGCACTTTCCTCCCGCCGCAGCGGCGCGCAACCACGACGGCGAGGGTCCGGCGGCATGGCCACGGACCCTCACCCCGTGCACGGTCACCGCTCGGAGAGCTCCAACTCCAGCAGCCACTCGACCACTTCGGTGTGGTGGCGGGCCTGGCGGGGCGTGTCCCCCCACACGTACAGGCCGTGGCCCGCGACGACCACCGCCGGCATACGCGGGTCGCGGGCGGCCTCCAGACGGTCGCCCAGCACCTTCATGTCCTGGCTGTTGGTGATGACCGGGAGGGTGACCTCGACGTCGTGGGCGGGCTGGCCGACGCCCTTGAGCATCTCCAGGTCCCTGAAGACGATGCCGGCGGGCTCACGGCGCCCCATCGCCACGGACGCGACCGTGTGGACGTGGACCACGGCACCCGCCCCGGTCAGCGCGGCGACCCGCGCGTGCAACTCGGCCTCGGCGGACGGCTTGCCGCCCTGGACCGCGGCACCGTTCCCGTCGACCAACACCACGTCCGCGGGCGTCAGTTCACCCTTGTCGTGGCCGCTCGCGGTGACCGCAAGCCGCAGCGGATCGCGGGACAGCACCACCGACAGGTTCCCCGAGGTGCCGCGCATCCAGCCGAAGGAGGCGAAGCGGGCCGACTCGGCGGCCAGGACGGCGCCCGCCTCCTCCAGGTCCAGGGGCGAGATCTCGGTGGTCATGCGGTGCTCCTCGTGATGGTGATCTCGTCGAACGTCCCCGCCTGCGCGTGATCGCCGACGCCTTGCTCGTAGTACGGCTCCCCGGGCCGCCGGATGCCGACGGCGTGCCAGCCGGCCTCCCGCGCCGCGTCCAGCTCGCCGGGCCGGTCGGAGAGGAACAGGACGCGGTCGGGGGTGGCGGCGAGGCCCAGGGCCGCCGCGATCGTGCGGTACGAGTCCGCCTCCTGCTTCGGTCCCGCGTTCTCGGTGTCGTACAACCCCTCGACCAGCGGCAGCAGATCGCCCTCGGGGCTCGACCGGAACCAGGCACGCTGGGCGGCCACGGAACCCGAGGAGTACACGTGGAGGCGTACGCCCGCCGCGTGCCAGGCACGCAGGGCCGGGAGGACGTCGGCGTAGAAGTGGGAGACGAGGTCGCCGCGCGCGAAGCCCTCGGACCAGATGACGCCCTGGAGGGTCTTCAGCGGCGTCGCCTTGCGGTCCTCGTCGAGCCACTCGTTGAGGGCCTTCTCGACGCGTACGGCGTCGGCGTCCGGCTCGGCGATGAGCTCCCGCACCTGCGCGACCGCCCGCGCCACCTCCGGATCACCGCTCCGCTCCGAGAGCAGTGCTCCGAAGCGAGAGCGGGAGTACGGGTAGAGCACATCCACGACGAACCCCGTGGCGCTCGTGGTGCCCTCGATGTCGAGCACCACGGAGTCGATGTCGAAGACCTGGCTCACACCGCTGCCTTGTCCTGCTGGTACCCGGCGTCGATCGTGTCGTAGTCCGGGAAGCGGGAGGCGATGGTGGAGCCGGTGAAGCTGCCGATCCAGCCGTCCTCCTCGTGGAAGAAGCGGATCGCGGTGAACGACGGGTTGGTGCCCATGTCGAACCAGTGCGTCGTGCCGCGCGGCACGCCCAGCAGGTCGCCCTTCTCGCAGTAGACCGCGTGCACCTCGCCGTTGACGTGCAGATAGAAGATGCCGGAGCCGGAGACGAAGAAGCGGACCTCGTCATCGTCGTCGTGCGTGTGCTCCTGGAGGAACTTCTCGCGGGCGGCCTTCGCCTTCGCCGGGAACCCGGGGTCGTCGCTCGGGTGCAGCCCGAGGACGTCGACGGTCGTGAAGCCCTCCTCGGCGTTGAGCCGGTCGATCTCCGGGCCGTACGCGGCGAACACGGTCTCGCCGTCCGCGTCGAACGGCACCTCCTCACGGATCGGCCACTGCTCGTAGCGCACCCCGAGCGGCGCCAGCGCGGCCGCGATCTCGACGGGGTCGGAGGTACGACGCACCAGGGTCTCCGGACCGGACTCGGGCCAGGTGGTCAGCAAGGTCATGGGAGCAACTCCAGAGGTAGGAAAGGGAGTCTGGGAGGAATCCGGAACGGGTGTCCGGATGCCGGGACGAGCACCCGGACGGCTGGGCAGGCGGGAAGGGGGGAACGTGAGGGACGAGCGGCCGGTCAGCCGCGACAGAGCGCGCCGGGACACCAGCGCATGCCGGGCATGCGCTGCGCCTTCGCGTCGGATGTCGTCATCGGGACCTCACTGTGGTGCCGGTCGGGTGCCGGTACCGAGATGGTAACGCCGGTCCATGTACGGACATGTGTGACGTAGTCGCTGTCTCACCTGCTGAGAAACCGCTCTCATTGCTTTGACGCATGGCTGAAATCGTTCTCATGATCTGTGTATGAAGACGCTGCTGCTCGTGCGGCGGCTGTACGTGGACCTGCTCCGGTCGACCACGGCCAGCTGTCGCTGACCACTCCCGGAGCCCCGACACACCCTGACGCGCCCTGACGTACCGGGTGTTCGCCGTGCGCCGCACGGTGGCGCGTTTCCGCCCCTGCTCCGGGTCGAGTACTCCCTTCCTCCCTTCGCACCGCACCTGGAGCCGTGATGTCCCGCTCGTCCCGCCGTACCCGCCTGCCCCTCGCCGCGCTCTCCCTCGCCTCCGCCTCGGCCCTGCTCCTGTCGGCCTGCGCGCAGTCCACGGACGCCTCCAAGGACACCGGCGACAGCGCCGCCTCGGCCTCCGCCGCCACCGGCGAGAAGCCCGCCCCCTTCAGCGACGGCGCCGTCAAGGTCGCGCTGGTCAGACAGAGCGGCGCCGGCGACTACTTCGAGCAGTGGGGCAACGGCGCGAAGGCACAGGCCAAGGCCCTCGGTATCGACCTCACCGTGTACGACGCCCAGGCCGACAACGCCAAGCAGGCCACCGACCTGTCCTCGGCGATCAACTCCGGCGCCAAGGCGATCATCATCGACCACGGCTTCCCGGCGACGATCCAGCCGGAGATCGACAAGGCCGTGAAGAAGGGCATCAAGGTCGTCGTCTACGACGTCGAGACCGACACCAAGGGCGTCGTCTCCACCAAGCAGGACGACGCGAGCATGGCCCAGGCCGTCCTCGACGTGATGGCGAAGGAGGTCGGCAAGGACGCCAAGGTCGGCTACGTCAACGTCGCCGGCTACGCGGCCCTCGACAAGCGCGACACCGTCTGGAAGTCCACGGTCGACGCCCAGGGCTGGAAGCAGGCCTTCAAGGTCGGCAAGGTCACCGACTCCACGGCCACGGACAACGTGCCCCTCGTCTCCGCCGCTCTCACCCAGAACTCCGACGTCGCGGGCGTCTTCGCCCCCTACGACGAGCTGGCCAAGGGCACCGTCCTCGCCGTGCAGAACAAGAAGCTCCAGGACAAGGTGAAGGTCTTCGGCGCCGACGTCTCCAACGCCGACATCCAGGCCATCACCGCCAAGGACAGCCCCTGGGTCGCCACCGCGGGCACCGACCCGTCCGCCGTGGGCGCCGCCGTGGTCCGTACGACCGCCCTGGAGCTGGCCGGTGAACTGAACAAGGCCTCCGTCGAGTTCCCGGCCGTCGCCATCACCCAGGACTTCCTGCGCGAGAAGAAGATCGAGAACATGGACCAGCTGCGGAAGGCGCTGCCCGCGCTGAACCTGTCGCAGGTCTCGACCGCCGACTGGATCTCGAATGTCGCCCACTGAGACGACCGACCCCACCGGCGGGCCTTCGGGCCCGCCGTCCGGTGGTGCTCCCGCCGTCAGTCTGCGGGACGTCAGCATGGCCTTCGGCGGCAAGACGGTGCTCGCCTCCGTCTCGCTGGACATCGCACCGGGCAGCGTGGTCGCGCTGCTCGGCGCGAACGGCGCCGGCAAGTCCACGCTGATCAAGATCCTGTCGGGCGTGCACACGGACCACGGCGGTCAGGTGCTCGTCGCCGGGGAGCCCGCGGCTCTCCAGTCGCCCCTGGCCGCCCGGCAGTTGGGCATCCAGACCGTGCACCAGCGCATCAGCGAGGGCGTCGTCCCCGGACTCACCGTCGCCGAGAACCTGGTCTTCGAGGAGCTGGCCCAGAGCCGAGGCAACCCCTTCCTCAACGGCGGCAGGCTGCTCGCCCGCGCCCGCGAGATCCAGGCCGCCCTCGGCCTCGACTGGAGCGACGCCGTCCTCAAGCGGGACGTCACCGAACTCGGCATCTCCGACCGCCAGTTGCTCATCCTGGCCCGCGCCCTCGCCACCCGCCCCCGGCTGCTCATCCTCGACGAACCGACCTCCGCGCTCTCCGCCGCCGAGGCCGAGCGCCTGTTCGCCCTGGTCGAGCGGATGCGGGCGGACGGTATCGCCGTCCTCTACGTCTCCCACCGCCTCGGCGAGATCGACGCCCTGGCCGACCGCCTGGTCGTACTCCGAGACGGCCGTCTCACCGAGGACCAGGCCCGCCCCTTCGACTGGGACGCCGCCCTGCGCGCGATGCTCGCCCAGGCCCAGGAGACCACCACCGCCCGCCCGGTCCGCGAGGGCGACCAGGGAGACATCGTCCTCTCCCTGCGCGGCGTACGCCTCTTCGAGGGCCGTACCCCGCTCGACCTCGACCTCCGCACCGGCGAGGTCACCGGCGTCGTCGGCCTGCTGGGCGCCGGCAAGACCGAGCTGGCCCGGGGCCTCTTCGGCGCCGAACCCTTCACCACCGGCACGGTCGAACTGGACGGCAGCCCGTACGCGCCCCGCCGCCCCGCCGACGCCATCCGCGGCGGCGTCCACCTCGTCCCCGAGGACCGGCACGCCGACGCCCTCGTCCCCGGCTGGTCCGTGGCCCAGAACATCTCCCTGCCGTTCCTGAAGTCCCTGTCCCGGCTGGGCCTGATGAACACGGCCAGGGAGAACGCCCTCGGCCGCGACACGATCGACGCCCTCGGTGTCGTCACCCGCGACGAGCACAGCACCGTCGAGGAGCTGTCAGGCGGCAACCAGCAGAAGGTCGTCGTCGGCCGCTGGCTCGCCGAGACCCCCCGTGTCCTCATCCTGGACGAACCGTTCCGAGGCGTGGACATCGGTGCCCGGCGCGACATCGGCCGCCGCGCCCGCGCGCTCGCCGCCGAGGGCGCCGCCGTCCTCGTCCTCTCCGCCGACGTCGACGAGGTCCTGGAGGTCGCCGACCGGGTCGTCGTGCTCGCCGCCGGAGAGATCCACCTCGACGCGTACGGCGAGGACGCGGAACGCGACCGCGTCATCCAGACCATCTCGGCGTCCGTGTGATGCCCCACGAAGTCCCGGGAAGCAGCCCATGACCACCACCCAGAGCACCGAGGTCCCCACCAAGGCGGCGCTCCCGCCCGCGACCTCCACGGCCGTGCGCGTCCAGAACGCCGTCATCAAGTACGGCTTCATCTTCGTCACGGTCGCGCTCTTCGCGTACTTCGCGCTGAGCGAGGGCTCCTTCCGGGAGTCGGCGACCCTCCTCGACACCCTCCGGTACGTCTCCGTCGCCGCCATCCTCGGCCTCGGCGTCACCCTCACCATGGCCGTCGGCGGAATGGACATGTCCGTCGGCGCGGTCGCCGGCCTCGGTGTCTCGGTCGCCGCGCACACGATGGTCGTCTACAACCAGATCGGCACGGTCGCGATCCTCGCGGTCCTCGCGGCGGGCGCCCTCGCGGGTCTCCTCAACGCCCTGCTGATCGTGGTGATGAAGATCCCCGACATGCTGGCCACGCTCGGCACCATGTTCGTCATCCAGGGCACCAAACTGATCCTGGTCGACGGTCAGTCGATCACCCCCGGCATGACCCTGGAGGACGGCACGACCGCCCCCGGCAAATTCACCGAAGGCTTCCTGAAGATCGACCGCGGCACGGTGCTCGGCATCCCGATCTCGGTCGTCGTGTTCGGCGCGCTGACCGTCGCCGCCTGGGTCTTCCTGGCCCGCACCCGCTGGGGCCGCGTCTTCTACGCGATCGGCGCCAACCCGGAGGCCTCGCGTCTGGCCGGTATCCGCGTCGGCGCGTACCGCGCGCTGGCGTACGTCCTGTCCGGCGTCCTCGCCTCCGTCGGCGGACTGATCCTCGCGTCGCGGATCGGCCAGGGCGATGTGTCCGCGGGCACGTCGCAGCTCCTGGAGGCGGTCGCGGTGGCACTCGTCGGCACGTCGGTGCTGGGGCGAGGACGCCCCAACGTCTGGGGCACCGCCCTCGGCGCGGTGCTCATCGGCATCATCACCACCGGCCTCACCATCAAGGGCCTGCCGTACTACACCCAGGACGTCGTCGAGGGCGCGGTCCTCATCCTCGCCCTGGTCTTCAGCTTCACGTTGTCCAAGCGCCGCACCGCATAAGGGAGTTCACCGACCATGGGCTACCGCATCCTGGAGACCGACGACATCCCCGCGTACCTGCGTGAGCGGGGGCACTGGGAGGACGTCGACGACATCACCGTCCGCGAGGTGTCGGACGGCAACGTCAACCGCGTCTTCCTCGCCTCGAACGCCGCCGGCACGCGTGGTCTCGCCCTCAAGCAGGCCCTGCCGTGGGTGCGTGTCGCCGGGCCCTCCTGGCCGCTGAGCCCGGACCGGGCCGACGCGGAGGCGCGTGCGTACGAGCAGCTCGGGAAGGTCGCTCCCGACGAGATCCCGGGGATCCACGGCTACGACCCCGAGAACTACGCCCTCGTCATGGAGGACCTCTCCGACCTGGAGGTGCTGCGTACGCTGCTCAACGACGGGGCGTCGTACGGGCCGTACACCTCGCCGCAGATCGGGCGGCTCGTCGCGCGGCTCTCCTTCGCCACGAGCGACTTCGGTATGGAGTCCGGCGAGCGCAAGGCGCTGCTGGCCGCGTCGGTCAATCCCGAGCTGTGCAAGATCACCGAGGACGTGGTGCTGTCCGAGCCGTATGTCGAGCACGAGCACAACCACTGGCATCCGGGGGTGGACGACCTTGCCGCCGCGTTCCGCGCGGACGCCGTGCTCCGTACCGAGGTCGCCGACCTCCGCCATGTCTTCATGACGAGTGCCCAGGCCCTCCTCCACGGCGACCTCCACTCGGGCAGCGTGATGGTCGGCGAGCGTGAAGGTGCCCATGTCGTACGGGTCTTCGACCCCGAGTTCTCGTTCGTGGGGCCCATCGGGTTCGACCTCGGGCTGTACTGGGCCAACGCGCTCGTCTCGGAGGAGCGGGCTCGTGCGCTGGGGTCCCTGACGGATCACGGCGACCAGCTCCGGCTGTCCTGGGAGGCGTTCGAGTCCGAGTTCCGTCGGCTGTGGCCGACGCGGGTCGACACGTTCTTCGACGACGCCTATCTGGAGCGGTTCCTGCGCCGGGTCTGGACGGAGTCGCTGGGCTTCGCCGGGACGGAGATCATCCGGCGGATCATCGGGTTCGCCCATCTGACGGATCTGACGACGCTGGAGGATCCGGTTCCGGCGTCCCGCCGTGCGCTGCTGGTGGGACGTGAACTCATCGTGCGGCGGGCGGAGTTGCGGGACGTGGCGGCAGTACGGGCGGTTGTCGAGTCGGCTGCGGCCGGGCAGGGCTTCTCGCGCAGTTCCTCGCGCCCCTGAGGGGGCGCGGCTGTCTGGCCCGCACACGGCCAACCACCGCCTCAGCTGCGGGCAATCGTGCCGCTGGGGCGGCACGGGTGGGCGCAGGCGGCGCCCTGTGAGCGCCGGGCCGCGCGACCCGGCCCGGCCCAGCCCCGGCCGCCGGGTGCCACACGCACAAGAGGCGGCCCCGTCGCCGTAACGATGACGGGGCCGCCTCGGAATCACTCGGTCCGGCCCCGGTCAGGGGGAGGGGCCGGACCGAGAGTCGGTCACTTCTTGTCGAGCAGGTCCTGGACCTTGGCGCGGACCTCGTCCGTGGCCAGCCCCCGTATCGTCAGCGTCGTCCGGCGGCGCAGGACGTCGTCGGCGGTCTCGGCCCACTCGGTGTCGCGGGCGTAGACGACCTGCGCCCAGATCTCCGGGGCGTCGGGGTGGACGCGCTCGCCCAGTTCGGGGTTCTCGTTGGCGAGACGGGCGATGTCGAAGGCCAGGGAGCCGTAGTGCGTGGCCAGGTGCCGCGCGGTGTCGGCGCCCATACGGGGGCCGGGCGCCGGACGGTCCACCAGCAGCCGGTGGGCGACCGCGCGCGGGTTGGCGACACCCGGCAGCGGCAGCTTCTTGGGCAGTGAGGCGACCGGCTCGAAGTCCTCGCCCAGCGGGGCCCCGGGCAGCGCCTCCAGCTTCTTCATGATGGTGCGGCCGATGTGCCGGAAGGTCGTCCACTTGCCGCCCGCGACGGACAGCATGCCGCCCCGGCCCTCGGTGACGACCGTCTCGCGCTTGGCCTTCGCGGTGTCACCGGGCCCGCCCGGCAGTACCCGGAGGCCGGCGAAGGAGTAGGTGATCAGGTCGCGGTCGAGCTGCTGGTCCCGGATGGAGAACGCGGCCTCGTCCAGGATCTGGGATATGTCCTTGTCGGTGACCGAGACGTCCGCCGGGTCGCCCTCGTAGACCTCGTCGGTCGTGCCGAGCAGCAGCATGTCCTCCCAGGGGAGGGCGAAGGTGATGCGGTACTTGTCGATGGGGGTGGCGAGCGCGGCCTTCCAGGGCGCGGTCCGCTTCAGGACCAGGTGCGCGCCCTTGGAGAGGCGGATGGAGGGGGCCGCGTTCGGGTTCTCCATCCTGCGCAGGTGGTCGACCCAGGGGCCGGTCGCGTTCAGCACCAGACGGGCGCTGACGCCGAACTCGTCGCCGGAGAGGCGGTCGCGCAGCTCGGCGCCGGTGACCCGGCCCTTGGTGAAGCGCAGGCCGGTGACCTCGGCGTGGTTCAGCACCACCGCGCCGGACTCGACGGCCGCGCGGACCGTCATGAGCGCCATCCGGGAGTCGTTCATCTGGTCGTCGCCGTACACGGCCACGGCCTTGAGGTTGTCGGTGCGCAGCTCGGGCACGTCCTGCGCCGCCTTGGCGGGGGAGAGCAGGTGGCCGACGCCGTCACCGAAGGCGGAGAGCGCGGAGTAGGCGAAGACGCCCGCCCCGAGCTTCGCCGCGCCGTGCGGGCCGCCCTTGTACACGGGGAGGTAGAACGTGAGCGGGTTCGCCAGGTGGGGAGCCACCTGGCGAGACACCGCACGGCGCTCGAAGTGGTTCTCCGCCACCAGCTTCACCGCGCCGGTCTGCAGATAGCGCAGACCGCCGTGGAGCAGCTTGGAGGAGGCGGAGGAGGTGGCACCGGCGAAGTCGCCGGCGTCGACCAGGGCCACCCTGAGCCCGGACTGCGCGGCGTGCCAGGCGGTGGAGATGCCCAGGATGCCGCCGCCGATCACGAGGAGGTCGTACGACGCCTTGGAGAGCTGCTCCCGGGTCTCGGCACGGCTCGGGTTCGAGCCGGACGCCGGGCGCGTTCCCAGGGCAGGCAGGGTCTGCAGGGTGGTCTGACTGGTCATGTGGGGTTCTTACTCCTCATCAGAGCGTGGGTCGGAGCCTGCTTCGGCTCTTCTCGGCTCTCGTCAGTTCTCGTCCTCGAGCCAGCCCATGGTCCGCTCGACGGCCTTGAGCCAGCTCTTGTACTCACGGTCGCGGGTGTCCGCGTCCATGCGGGGGGTCCACTCGGCGGCCCGCCGCCAGTTGGCGCGCAGATCGTCGGTGTTGGTCCAGAAGCCGACGGCGAGACCGGCGGCGTAGGCGGCACCGAGGCAGGTGGTCTCGGCGACCATCGGGCGCACCACGGGGGCGTCGAGGAAGTCCGAGAGGGTCTGCATCAGCAGGTTGTTGGAGGTCATGCCGCCGTCGACCTTGAGGGCCGCGAGCTCGACGCCCGAGTCCTTGGTCATGGCGTCCGTGATCTCACGGGTCTGCCAGGCGGTGGCCTCCAGGACGGCGCGCGCGAGGTGCGCCTTGGTGACGTACCGGGTGAGGCCGGCGATCACACCGCGGGCGTCGGAGCGCCAGTACGGGGCGAAGAGTCCGGAGAAGGCCGGTACGAAGTACGCGCCGCCGTTGTCCTCGACCGAGAGCGCGAGGGTCTCGATCTCGGCGGCCGTGGAGATCAGGCCCATCTGGTCGCGCATCCACTGCACCAGCGAACCGGTGACGGCGATCGAGCCCTCCAGCGCGTAGACCGGCTTCTGGTCGCCGATCCGGTAGCCGACCGTGGTCAGCAGGCCGCTGTAGGAGTTGATGATCTTCTCGCCGGTGTTCAGCAGCATGAACGTGCCGGTGCCGTACGTGGACTTGGCCTCGCCCTCGGCGAAACAGGTCTGGCCGAACAGGGCCGCCTGCTGGTCGCCGAGCGCGGAGGCGACCGGGATGCCGCCGAGCAGCTCGCCGAGGCGGCCGCCGGTGACCTCGCCGTACACCTCGGCGGAGGAGCGGATCTCGGGCAGCATGTTCAGCGGGACGCCGATGGACTCGGCGATCTTCTCGTCCCACTCCAGCGTGTGCAGGTTCATCAGCATGGTGCGGGAGGCGTTGGTGACGTCGGTGACGTGGTGGCCGCCGTTGACACCGCCGGTCAGGTTCCAGATGACCCAGCTGTCCATGGTGCCGAACAGGATGTCGCCGGCCTCGGCGCGCTCGCGCAGACCCTCGACGTTGTCGAGCAGCCAGCGGGCCTTCGGACCGGCGAAGTACGAGGCCAGCGGCAGGCCGGTCTCGCGGCGGAAACGGTCCTGCCCGACGTTGCGGCCGAGCTCCCGGCAGAGGGCGTCTGTGCGGGTGTCCTGCCAGACGATGGCGTTGTGGACGGGCTCACCGGTGTTCTTGTCCCAGAGCAGCGTGGTCTCGCGCTGGTTGGTGATGCCGATGGCCTTGATGTCGTCGCGGGTGATGCCGGCCTTCGCGATGGCTCCGGCGACGACCTCCTCGACGTTGGTCCAGATCTCGGTGGCGTTGTGCTCCACCCAGCCCGGCTTCGGGAAGATCTGCTCGTGCTCCTTCTGGTCGACGGAGACGATGCGTCCGTCGCGGTCGAAGACGATGCAGCGGCTGGAGGTGGTGCCCTGGTCGATGGCGGCGATGAAGGGGCCGGCGGTGTGGGCGTCGGTCACGGTGTGCTCCTGAAAGTCACTGGGTATGGGGCTGTACGTACGGCGCGTGCTGAGCGTTTCGCGAAATCACGTGGTTCCGGAATCTGCGGCTCGGTGCTCTTAAGCGAAGGCGACGTTGTAGATGCCAGCGGCGATGGCGGCGCCGATCAGGGGGCCGGCCACCGGGACCCAGGCGTAGCTCCAGTCGGAGCCACCCTTGTTGGGCAGGGGCAGAAGGGCGTGGACGATACGCGGACCGAGGTCACGGGCCGGGTTGATCGCGTAGCCGGTCGGGCCGCCGAGGGACAGACCGATGGAGACCACGACGAGCGCGGTGACCAGGGCGCCGAGGGTGCCGAGACCCTTGCCCTCGCCGTTCAGGCCCTGCGTCAGGACCGCCAGGACGAGCACGATGGTGCCGATGACCTCGGTGGCGATGTTCTGCCAGGCGACGCGGACCTCGGGGCCGGTGGAGAAGACGCCGAGCACGGGGCCGGCGCCGGTCTCCCGGGCCTCGACGGACTTGGACACGTCCGGCTCGCCCACGATCTCGCGGTCGGTGAGGTGGGCGTGGAACTGGCCGTAGTAGGCCACCCAGACCAACGCGGCGCCGATCATCGCGCCGAGCAGTTGGCCGCCCCAGTAGACCGGGACCTGGTCCCAGTCGATGCCGTCCTTCTTCAGCGCGAGCGCGAGGGTCACGGCCGGGTTCAGATGGGCGCCGGAGAGCGGCGCGGAGGTGTAGACGGCCGTCAGAACGGCGAAGCCCCACCCGAAGGTGATGGCGAGCCAGCCGGCGTTACGTGCCTTGGAGGCCTTCAGCGTGACAGCGGCGCAGACACCGCCGCCGAGCAGGATGAGTATGGCGGTACCGATGGTCTCGCCGATGAAGATGTCGGAGCTGGACACCCGCGACTCCTTTGTCCTTCGTCCAGGGGAAGTCGAACCCCGGGTCCCACCGGTGGTTCGTGCTCTCGTTGGCTGAGAGCGATGTCGGCCCATGGCGTCGTCACACTCTAGCGCGTATTGCCGGTAGGTGTTCGACAATGTCGACCGATGGACGGGAGTCTCGCTGTGGCGAGAGTGCCTAGTCAAGGGTCCTGTTATCGAAAACGCGATCGTTATTGATCGAAGTGGCCTATCGATCTTGAGGCGGCTGCTATGGCGGCCGCCACGCGTGTCCGCGCCGGGTCGCTGGCCGGGCCGCCACGCGTACGCGCGTGGCGGCCCGGACGCGCCGAAGGCCGGGACACCGCGGGGGTGTCCCGGCCTTCATGGGTCGGGGCGCAGGTCGGCGAGCAGGTCGGGTGAGCAGGTCAGGGGAGGGGTCGGGTGTCGCCGGAGCCGGGCTCCACGCCCGCCGGAGCCGGACCCAGCGCCCGTCAGAACCGTCCGGCGCCCAGGTCCCGCGACACCGCGCGGGCGCAGTCCCGTACGGCCGCGATCAGCTCGGGGCGCAGCTCGCCCTCGCGGCACAGCCGCTCCACGGCGCCGGTGATGCCGACCGCGCCGACGGGCATGCGCCGCCGGTCGTGGATGGGGGCGGCGATGGACGCCACGCCCTCCCAGGTCTCCTCGACGTCGGCCGCGTACCCGCGCGCGCGGGTGATGTCCAGGACGCCCTCGAAGTCGTCCAGCGCATGGACGGTCCGGTCGGTGAACGCCTTGCGCTCGCCCTCCAGGACCTCGCTGTGCGCCACCGGGTCGTAGGCCGCCAGGACCTTGCCCAGGGCCGTGGAGTGCAGGGGCTGCATCGCCCCTATCTCCAGGACCTGCCGGCTGTCGTCGGGCCGGAAGACGTGGTGCACGATCAGCACGCCCTGCTGGTGCAGCACCCCCAGATGGACGCTCTCGCCGCTGGAACGGGCCAGGTCGTCCGTCCAGACCAGGGCACGCGCCCGCAACTCGTGGACGTCCAGATACGTGGTCCCGAGCCGCAGCAGCTCGGCGCCCAGTTGGTAGCGCCCCGAGGCGTCGTCCTGCTCGACGAACCCCTCGTGCTGGAGCGTGCGCAGTATGCCGTGGGCGGTGCCCTTGGCGAGGCCCAGCGACGAGGCGATGTCCGACAGACCGAGTCGCCGCTCACCGCCCGCGAGCAGGCGCAGCATCGCGGCCGCCCGTTCGAGCGACTGGATGTTCCGTGCCATCGCCGTCCTGCCTCCGTCCCCTTCGGCCGCCGTACGCGACTGAACTTCCATCGTTCGGCAATGTCGAACACTACCGGTCGTTGCCGACCTCTCGCCAATGGCCGTCAACAGCTTTTCGGCCACACTCGCCGCGGGGTGACGCTCCCGTGCCCGACCGGTGCCCGACCCGTGCCCGACCCGTGCCCGACCGGTGTCCGTTCGGCGATCGTGTGATCGTGGGGTGTGCGTGTGGTGCCGGAGTGGTGTCCGTCGTTCGTTTCGTCGTCGGAGTAAACCGCACTCGGCCGCGTACGCCACGCCCGTCCGTCCCGTGGACTCCCCTGACCGTCCGTGGCGCTCCGGGCTACCCTTGCGGCGTGCGGCTTCCATGGGAAGTCGCAAAGCCGACAGCCGTCGCACTCCAGGGAGCAGCTCCATGGCCTCGTTGCCGAACCCGTCCCCTTCGTCCGCCGCCGCCGGCCGGGCCCGATCCGAAGCCCTGCGCGAGGCTCTCGCCACCCGTGTGGTGGTCGCCGACGGCGCGATGGGCACGATGCTTCAGGCCCAGGACCCCACACTGGAGGACTTCCAGCAGCTGGAGGGCTGCAACGAGGTCCTGAACGTCACCCGCCCCGACATCGTCCGCTCGGTGCACTCCGCGTACTTCGACGCGGGCGTCGACTGCGTGGAGACCAACACCTTCGGCGCGAACCTCACCGCGCTGGGCGAGTACGACATCCCCGAACGCACCGCCGAGCTGTCCGAGGCCGGCGCCCGCATCGCCCGCGAGACTGCGGACGAGTACGCCGCCCGTGACGGCCGGCAGCGCTGGGTCCTCGGCTCGATCGGCCCGGGCACCAAGCTGCCCACTCTCGGCCACACCACGTTCACCGCCATCCGTGACGCCTACCAGCAGAACGCCGAGGGCCTGCTGGCCGGCGGCGCCGACGCGCTGCTGGTGGAGACGACCCAGGACCTGCTGCAGACGAAGGCCTCCGTGGTCGCCGCGCGCCGGGCGATGGAGACGGCCGGATACGACGTCCCCCTGATCGTCTCGGTGACGGTCGAGACGACGGGCACGATGCTGCTCGGCTCCGAGATCGGTGCCGCGCTGACGGCGCTGGAGCCGCTGGGCATCGACATGATCGGCCTGAACTGCGCGACCGGCCCCGCCGAGATGAGCGAGCACCTGCGCTATCTGGCCCGCCACTCCCGTATCCAGCTGTCCTGCATGCCCAACGCCGGCCTGCCGGTGCTGACCAAGGACGGCGCCCACTACCCGCTCACCGCGCCGGAGCTGGCCGACGCGCAGGAGAACTTCGTCCGCGAGTACGGCCTCTCCCTCGTCGGCGGCTGCTGCGGCACCACCCCCGAGCATCTGCGCCAGGTCGTCGAGCGCGTCCGCGACCTCGCGCCGACCGCCCGCGACCCGCGCCCCGAGCCGGGCGCCGCCTCCCTCTACCAGACCGTCCCGTTCCGTCAGGACACCTCGTACATGGCCATCGGCGAGCGCACCAACGCCAACGGCTCGAAGAAGTTCCGCGAGGCCATGCTGGAGGCCCGCTGGGACGACTGTGTGGAGATGGCCCGCGACCAGATCCGCGAGGGCGCCCACATGCTCGACCTCTGTGTCGACTACGTGGGCCGCGACGGCGTCGCCGACATGGCCGAACTCGCCGGCCGCTTCGCCACCGCCTCCACCCTCCCGATCGTCCTGGACTCCACCGAGGTGCCCGTCATCCGGGCCGGGCTGGAGAAGCTCGGCGGCCGGGCGGTCATCAACTCCGTCAACTACGAGGACGGCGACGGCCCCGAGTCCCGCTTCGCCAAGGTCACCGCGCTCGCCCAGGAGCACGGCGCCGCGCTGATCGCGCTGACCATCGACGAGGAGGGCCAGGCCCGCACCCCGGAGAAGAAGGTCGAGATCGCCGAACGGCTCATCGACGACCTCACCGGGAACTGGGGCATCCACGAGTCGGACATCCTCATCGACACCCTGACCTTCACCATCTGTACCGGTCAGGAGGAGTCCCGCAAGGACGGCATCGCCACCATCGACGCCATCCGCGAGCTCAAGCGCCGCCGCCCCGAGGTGCAGACGACGCTGGGTCTGTCGAACATCTCCTTCGGCCTCAACCCGGCCGCCCGTATCCTCCTCAACTCCGTCTTCCTCGACGAGTGCGTGAAGGCGGGCCTGGACTCGGCGATCGTCCACGCGAGCAAGATCCTGCCGATCGCCCGCTTCAGCGAGGAAGAGGTGCAGACGGCCCTCGACCTCGTCTACGACCGCCGGGCCGAGGGCTACGACCCGCTCCAGAAGCTCATGGCGCTGTTCGAGGGTGCCACCGCCAAGTCCCTGAAGGCCGGCAAGGCCGAGGAACTGGCCGCCCTGCCGCTGGAGGAGCGCCTCAAGCGCCGCATCATCGACGGCGAGAAGAACGGCCTGGAGGCCGACCTCGACGAAGCCCTCCAGACCCGACCGGCCCTCGACATCGTCAACGACATCCTCCTGGACGGCATGAAGGTCGTCGGTGAGCTGTTCGGCTCCGGACAGATGCAGCTGCCGTTCGTGCTCCAGTCCGCCGAGGTCATGAAGACCGCGGTCGCCCATCTGGAGCCGCACATGGAGAAGTCGGACGCCGAGGGCAAGGGCACCATCGTCCTGGCCACCGTCCGCGGCGACGTCCACGACATCGGCAAGAACCTCGTCGACATCATCCTGTCCAACAACGGCTACAACGTCGTCAACCTCGGCATCAAGCAGCCGGTATCCGCGATCCTGGACGCCGCCGCCGAACACCGCGCCGACGTCATCGGCATGTCCGGCCTCCTGGTCAAGTCCACGGTGATCATGAAGGAGAACCTGGAGGAGCTGAACCAGCGCGGCCTGGCCGCCGACTACCCGGTCATCCTCGGCGGCGCCGCCCTCACCCGCGCCTATGTCGAGCAGGACCTGCACGAGATCTACGAGGGCGAGGTCCGCTACGCCCGCGACGCCTTCGAGGGCCTG
Source organism: Streptomyces sp. NPDC001868 (assembly GCF_040297125.1). Lineage (NCBI taxonomy): Bacteria > Bacillati > Actinomycetota > Actinomycetes > Kitasatosporales > Streptomycetaceae > Streptomyces > Streptomyces sp. NPDC001868. Next base: position 74,224 of record NZ_JBEOYO010000028.1, read on the forward strand.
CGCCTGATGGACGCCCTCATCGGCGTCAAGCGGGGCGTGCCGGGAGCGGTCCTGCCCGAGCTGAAGCAGCGCCGGGTCCGGGCCACGGCCGCGGCCCCCCTGGCCGAGGAGCACCCGGAGGAGGGCCACGTCCGCTCCGACGTCGCCACCGACAACCCCGTCCCCACGCCCCCGTTCCGGGGCACCCGCGTCATCAAGGGCATCCAGCTCAAGGAGTACGCGACCTGGCTCGACGAGGGCGCCCTCTTCAAGGGGCAGTGGGGGCTCAAGCAGGCCCGCACCGGCGACGGTCCGACCTACGAGGAGCTCGTCGAGACCGAGGGCCGGCCCCGGCTGCGCGGTCTGCTGGACAAGCTGCAGACCGACAACCTCCTCGAAGCGGCCGTCGTCTACGGCTACTTCCCCTGTGTCTCCAAGGACGACGACCTGATCATCCTGGACGACGACGGCAACGAGCGGACCCGGTTCTCCTTCCCGCGCCAGCGCCGTGGCCGCTGGCTGTGCCTGGCCGACTTCTTCCGCCCGGAGGAGTCCGGCGAGACCGATGTGGTCGGCCTCCAGGTCGTCACCGTCGGCTCCCGCATCGGCGAGGAGACCGCCAAGCTGTTCGAGGCCAACTCCTACCGCGACTACCTCGAACTCCACGGCCTGTCCGTGCAGTTGGCCGAGGCCCTCGCCGAGTACTGGCACGCCCGCGTGCGCTCCGAGCTGGGCTTCGCGGGCGAGGACCCGACCGCGATCGAGGACATGTTCGACCTCAAGTACCGGGGCGCCCGCTTCTCCCTCGGCTACGGCGCCTGCCCGAACCTGGAGGACCGCGCCAAGATCGCGGAACTGCTGGAGCCCGAGCGGATCGGCGTACAGCTCTCGGAGGAGTTCCAGCTCCACCCCGAGCAGTCCACGGACGCGATCGTGATCCATCACCCCGAGGCGAAGTACTTCAACGCGCGGTAGCGCTCCGCTGGGCCGACCGTCTTCGGCTGCGGGTGCGTCGTGGCTCGTCGCGCAGTTCCTCGCGCCCCTGTCGGGGCGCACCCCGCGCCCTCACGGGGCGCGGGCCGCCTCACGAAAGGCGCTTCCCCGCGTGGCGTCGTAGACTGGTCGGTCCACCGCAGGCCGGTTCCCCATCCGGGAGCCGGCCTGCTCGTCCCCCAAGGAGGTGCGCCGGATGACCACGACGATCCCCGCGCTAGGAACCCGTACGGCCGAAGGCTCCGCGCTGCAGGCCGTGCTCCTCGACATGGACGGCACCCTGGTGGACACCGAGGGTTTCTGGTGGGACGTGGAGGTCGAGATCTTCGCCGGCCTCGGCCACGCCCTCGACGACTCCTGGCGCCATGTCGTGGTCGGCGGCCCCATGAGCCGCAGCGCGGGCTTCCTGATCGAGGCCACCGGCGCCGACATCACCCTCGCCGAGCTGAGCGTGCTGCTCAACGACGGCTTCGAGGCCCGTATCGGGCACGCGCTGCCGCTGATGCCCGGCGCCTCCAGACTCCTCGCCGAACTCGCCGCGCACGGCGTCCCCACCGCCCTGGTCTCCGCCTCGCACCGGCGCATCATCGACCGCGTCCTGACCTCGCTCGGTCCCCAGCACTTCGCGCTGACCGTCGCGGGCGACGAGGTGGAGCGGACCAAGCCGTTCCCCGACCCCTACCTCCTCGCGGCCTCCGGCCTCGGCGCGGATCCCGCCCGGTGCGCGGTCATCGAGGACACCGCGACCGGCGTCGCCGCCGCCGAGGCCGCCGGCTGCCATGTGGTCGCCGTCCCGTCCGTGGCCCCCATCGCCCCCGCCGTCCGGCGCACCGTCGTGACCTCGCTGGAAGAGGTCGACCTGCCCTTTCTGCGCGGCCTGATGACAACGCCCGGAAATTGAAAGCGCAAGGAATTCCAAGATCACGCACAGGGCTCGGAAGAGGAAATTCCGACCGCTCGCGATGACGGAATTCCCGCGCCCGGGAACCCCTTTTCGGCTGTGACGTTTACCACTCGAAGGGGGGTCCCGGACGGCCTTCCGGCCCCTCCGATCCCCCCGTTCAGGGGTGCCGGGCACGCCCTTGTGTCCCGATTGGTGAAGGGTGCACCCAAACATTCCGTGCGCACTACACCGTTTGCGTCCGCGGCCGGTTCCGCAGCGTGATGGGAACTCAACTCCGGTGTGCGCGGGCCTCTCTGGCGGTGCGGGCTAATCTCGACGCGAGAACATCGCCGTACATCCCAGGACGCGCTCGCACCACCCCGCCAGCACCCGTCCTGGACCACAGCTATGGAGAACAAGCGCGCATGAACCGCAAGACCTTGGTGCTGCCGGCCGTGATCGGTCTGCTCGCCCCGGTACTCGCCGCCTGCGGTGCCACCGACAGCGCGGGCGACAGCGGTGACGCGATCGCCGTCGGCACCACCGACCGGTTCACCGCCACGAAGGACGCCCCGGCCCCCATCGACCCGGCCTACGCCTACGACGTAGGCACCTGGAACATCCTCCGCCAGACCGTCCAGACCCTCATGGTCCAGCCCCGCGGCGACGGCGAACCGGAACCCGAGGCCGCCTCCAGCTGCTCCTTCACCGACACCGGCAACGAGCGCTACGCCTGCACCCTGCGCTCCGGCCTGAAGTTCGCCGACGGCTCCCCGGTGACCGCCGAGGACGTGAAGTTCTCCATCGACCGCGCCCGCTCCATCAAGGCCGACAGCGGTGTCTTCGCCCTGCTGTCCACCATCGACCTCGTCGAGACCAAGGGCGACAAAGAGGTGATCTTCCACCTCAACAGCCCCGACGCGACCCTCCCGTACAAGCTGTCCACCCCGGTCGCCGGCATCGTCAACCCGGCCGACTACGACAAGGGCAAGCTCCGCGACGGCTTCGAGGTCGACGGCTCAGGCCCGTACACCCTGGACGCCGAGGTCGAGAACGACGAGCTGGTCAAGGCCGTCTTCACCAAGAACCCTCACTACAAGGGGCAGTTGGACCCGCAGAACGAGAAGGTCGAGCTGCGCTCCTTCGAGAGCGCCGACGCCATGGGCACCGCCCTCGAGGACGGCGACATCGACCTGATGGCCCGCACCATGACGCCGGAGCAGATCACCAAGCTCTCCGAGTCCGCCGACAGCGACATCGACGTGATCGAGTCCGCCGGCCTGGAGATCCGCTACCTCGCCTTCAACACCGAGGCCTCCCCGGTCCGGAGCACCGCCGTCCGCCGGGCCATGGCCGAGGTCATCGACCGCGGCGAACTCGTCGCCAAGGTGTACGGCTCCCAGGCCGAGCCCCTCTTCTCGCTGGTCCCCGCCGGCATCACCGGCCACTCCAACTCGTTCTTCAACAAGTACGGCGAACCCGACGTCGCCAAGGCGAAGTCGACCCTGGAGACCGCGGGCGTCACCACCCCGGTGAAGCTCACCCTGCACTACACGACCGACCACTACGGCGCGGCCACGAAGACAGAGTTCGAGCTGCTGAAGAAGCAGCTCAACGACAGCGGCCTGTTCGACGTGACCATCAAGGGCACCCCCTGGTCCACGTTCCGCCCCGCCGAACAGGAAGGCGAGTACGCGGTCTACGGCATGGGCTGGTTCCCGGACTTCCCCGACGCCGACAACTACATCGCGCCCTTCCTGGACAAGGACAACTTCCTCGGCTCGCCGTACGCCAACCGCAAGATCCGCGGCACTCTGATCCCGGAGTCCCGCCGTGCGGCCGACCGCCTCACCGCCGCGGACAGCCTCACCGGCATCCAGGACATCGTCGCCGACGACGTGCCGATCCTGCCGCTGTGGCAGGGCAAGCAGTATGTCGCCGCCCGCGACGACATCACCGGCACCGAGTACGCCCTCAACGCCGCCTCGACGCTCCAGCTCTGGGAGCTGAGCCGCGGCAGAAGCGACTGACCGGACCTCACCACCCCTCCGGACAGAGGCCGGTCGGCCTCGGGGGAGCCCGGAGCGCCCGCAATGCACCCGACGACACAAGGCATCCATACGTGAACATACGCACCCAGTGGCCCGTCCTGACCATGGCGACAGGGCTTGCCGCCGGCCTGCTGACCGGTTGCGGCTCCGATTCGGGGGGCGCCGGGGACTCCGGTTCCAACGTCGTGATGGGGATGTCCGACGACGTCCTGGCCACCGACCCCGCCTCCGGCTACGACCCCGGTTCCTGGCTCCTCTTCAACAACGTCTTCCAGTCGTTGCTGAGCTTCCCCAACGGCGCCACCGAACCCGAACCGGACCTCGCCGAGGAATGCTCCTTCGTGGACAACGGCACCACCGTCTACGAGTGCACGCTCAAGGGCGGCCTGAAGTTCAGCAACGGTGAGGCGCTCACCGCGAAGGACGTCAAGTTCTCCTTCGACCGCATGCTGAAGATCAACGACGACGCCGGCCCCGCGATCATGTTCCCCATGCTCGACAAGGTCGAGACCCCGGACGACAAGACCGTCCGCTTCGACCTCAAGTACGCCGACGCCACCTTCCCCAGCAAGATCGCCTCCGGCGCCGGCTCGATCGTCGACGAGAGCTCCTACGACGCCGACGGCCTCCGCGAGGACGGCGAAGCGGTCGGCTCCGGCCCGTACAAGCTGGAGTCCTTCGGCGAGGACGAGGCCGTCTTCACCGTCAACGAGAACTACCAGGGCACCGCCGACGTCGAGAACACCGGCGTCACCCTCAAGTTCTTCCACGGCGACCAGGACGCCCTGAAGAAGGACCTGCTGGAGGGCGACCTCGACGTCACCTACCGCGGCCTCAGCGCCTCCGACATCTCCGACATCGAGACCGACACCTCCACCGCCAACGGCGTCGACATCGTCGACGGCACCGGCGCCGAGGTCCAGCACCTCGTCTTCAACATGGACGATCCCGTCACCGGCAAGCTCGGCGTCCGCCAGGCCATCGCCCACCTCCTGGACCGCGAGGCCCTCGTCGACGAGGTCTACCAGGGCACCGCCACCCCGCTGTACTCGATCATCCCGGCCGGTATCACCGGCCACAACACGGCCTTCTTCGACACCTACGGCGCCCGTCCCTCCAAGGACAAGGCCGAGGCCGCCCTGCGCGCCGACGGCATCACCGACAAGGTCGAACTGACCCTCTGGTCCACCCCCACGCGCTACGGCCCCTCCACCGACCAGGAGTTGGAGGCCATCGCCAAGCAGCTCAACGACAGCGGGCTGTTCGACGCCACCGTGGAGTCCGTCGCCTTCGACCAGTACGAGAAGGACATCGCCGCCGGCAAGTACGGCGTGTACGTCAAGGGCTGGATCCCCGACTACCCGGACCCCGACAACTTCACCAGCCCCTTCTTCGGCAAGGGCAACGTGCTGGACAACAACTACAGCAACTCCACCATCACCGGTGAACTCCTCCCCAAGACCGCCGCCCAGAGCGAGCGCTCGGGCACGGAGAAGGAGTACGCCGAACTGCAGAACATCGTCGCCACCGACGTCCCCCTGCTCCCCGTCTGGCAGGCCAAGCAGTACGCCGTCGTCGGCGACAACGTCTACGGCCTGGAGTACTGCCTGGACGCGTCGACCGTCTTCCGCTTCTGGGAGATCAGCAAGGACTGACACGCGACCGCCACACACGCCGAGGGCGCCCTCTTCCACCTGCGAAGAGGGCGCCCTCGGCGCGTACCGCCACTCGGTTTCCTACTGCGCGCCGGGGCGCACCAGCCCGCTCTCGTACGCGTACACCGCCGCCTGCACCCGGTCGCGCAGCCCCAGCTTGGTCAGCACATGACCCACATGCGTCTTGACCGTGGTCTCGCTGACGAACAGATCGGCGGCGATCTCCGCGTTCGACAGACCCCGGGCCACCAGCTTCAGCACCTCGACCTCACGGTCGGTCAGCGTGTGCAGCGTGTCCGGCACCGGCTCGTCGCCCGACGGCAGATGCTCCGCGTACTTGTCGAGAAGCCGACGCGTGATGCTCGGCGCGAGCATCGCCTCCCCGTTCGCCACCACCCGGATCGCCTGCACCAGCTCATTGGCCGGGGCGTCCTTGAGCAGAAACCCGCTGGCCCCCGCCCGCAGCGCCTCCACGACGTACTCGTCCAGATCGAACGTGGTCAGCACCAGCACCTTCGCCGGACCGTCCCGCCCGGGCCCGGTGATCTGCCGGGTCGCCTCCACCCCGTCCATCCGCGGCATCCGGATGTCCATCAGCACCACATCGGGCTGCAACGCCCGCACCTGGTCGAGCGCCTGCAGACCGTCTCCGGCCTCCCCGACGACCGCGATGTCCTGCTCCGCCTCCAGAATCATCCGGAAACCGGTACGCAGCAGCGGCTGGTCGTCGACCAGTAGGACGCGGACGGCCACGAAAAGTCTCCTTCGCTAGAGCCTGACTTCGGATCAGGCCGGTTGCGGGCCCCCGTGGCCCAGACCTGATCCACCGGACAGGCCCTAGTCCGGGCCCATTCTGCCCTGTCCACCGGCGGCCGACTCGGGCGACCTCACCTGGAGGGGGTACGGCGGGGGAGTGCCGCCGAACTCCGGACACACCGACTGGTGATCGCACCAGCCGCACAGCTTCGTCGGCCGGGGCCGCCACTCACCCGTCTCCGTGGCCAGCCGGATCGCCTCCCACAGCGCGAGCAGCTTGCGCTCCACCCGCTCCAGATCCGCGACCACCGGGTCGTACGTCACCACATCACCACTGCCGAGATAGACCAGTTGCAGCCGCCGCGGCACCACCTGCTTCAGCCGCCACACCACCAGGGCGTAGAACTTCATCTGGAACAGCGCGCCCTCGGCGTACTCCGGCCGCGGCGCCTTGCCCGTCTTGTAGTCGACGATCCGCACCTCCCCGGTGGGCGCCACATCCACCCGGTCGATGATCCCGCGCAGCCTGAGCCCCGACTCCAGCTCCGCCTCCACGAACAGCTCCCGCTCGGCGGGCTCCAGACGCGTGGGGTCCTCCAGCGTGAACCAGCGCTCCACCAGCCGCTCGGCCTCGGCCAGCCAGCGCGCCAGCCGCTCACCCTCCGCGTCGTCCGCGAACAGCTCCACGACCTCCGGCCTGGTCTCCCGCAGCCGGTCCCACTGCCCGGGCACCAGCGACCTGGCCCGCGGCGCCGTCCGCTCGGCCGCCGGAGCGTCGAAGAGTCTCTCCAGCACCGCGTGCACCAGCGTGCCGCGTGTCGCCGCCTCGCTCGGCTTCTCGGGCAGCCGGTCGATCACCCGGAACCGGTACAGCAAAGGGCACTGCATGAAGTCACTGGCGCGCGACGGCGACAGCGAGGCAGGCGGCGCGGCGGCCCGCACGGCGGGACGGCCTTCCTCGCCGCCCACGGGGACGGCCGGCGTGCCGTCGGTGCTGGTTTCCATGACCCCAGACCATACGGCCCACCACTGACAGTGACAGCCACGGGCCCGTCCGACCACGGTCCGGCACCACACCCGCCTGACACCCGTGTGCCCTGTGCGACGCGAGGGAAAACAGAGGGGGTGCCGGGGCGGAACGCGCCCCGGCGACGGCATAGCATCGACCGCAGACCCTTCCGCCCGGCCACCGGGCGCGGAAGACGCTTCGAACGAGGGGACATCGTGGAGACGAGCGGCGGGAGCGGGCAGCCGCGGTCCGACAGCGGCGAGGCGCCCGAGCGCGCACACCGCGACACGACCGAGCCACCGGCGGAGCACGGCGCCCCCACCCCGGCCCCCACCCACCCCACCCCCGACGAGGCCGCCCCCACCCCCGAGACCCCCCGAGCGGCAGCCCCCCGCGACACGGCCGACGCCTCCGCAGCCCCGGGCACGCCCCGCCACTCCGGCGCCGCCGAGGGAGAGGGACCCGGCGAAGCACGGGACACCGCCGGGGGACACGGCACCGACGAGGAGCGGAGCGGCACCGGGCAGAACGCCACCGCCGGGCAGACCGCCGCCGAGAGGGAGACCGCCGCCGAGGGACAGCGCGCCCCCGAGCCCCCGAAGCCGTCGGACCCGTCGGAAACCCCCGCGCACCAGCCGTCCCCGGCCCCAGCGCACCAGCCGTCCCCGGCCCCCGGCGACCGACCGCGGCCCGCCCCGTCGAACGAACCGTGGGCGAACCCGATGAGCAAGGCCCCGGCGGACCCGGCGACCCCCACGACCGGGGCCGACCCGGACAAGGCGCCGGCGGACGACTCGGAGCGCACGGCGTCGTCCGCGCGCCCCCACGCCCACTCGGACACCGCGCCCAAACCACCCGGACGCCCCAAGGGGCCCGGTGGCGGCATCCTCATGGGCCGCCCCTTCGGCGTACCCGTGTACGTGGCGCCCAGCTGGTTCCTCGTCGCCGCCCTGATCACCTGGGTCTTCGGCGGCCAGCTCGACCGCGTCCTGCCCGAACTCGGCGCCCTCCGCTACCTCGTCGCCCTGTTCTTCGCGGTCGCCTTCTACGCCTCCGTCCTCGTCCACGAACTCGCCCACACCATCGCCGCCCTGCGCTACAAGCTGCCGGTACGCCGCATCCAGCTCCAGTTCTTCGGCGGCGTCTCCGAGATCGAGAAGGAATCCGAGACCCCCGGCCGCGAATTCGTCCTGGCCTTCGTCGGCCCCCTGCTCTCCCTGGTCCTCGCCGGCGTCTTCTACGTCGCCCTGCTGGCCGTCGAACCGGGCACCGTCCCCGGCGTCCTGCTCGCCGGCCTGATGATCTCCAACCTCATCGTCGCCGCGTTCAACCTCCTCCCCGGGCTGCCCCTCGACGGCGGCCGCATGCTCCGCGCCGTCGTCTGGAAGATCACCGGCAAGCCGATGACCGGCACCGTCGCCGCCGCCTGGGTCGGCCGCGCCCTCGCCGTCTCCGTCCTCATCGGACTCCCGCTGCTCACCCAGTCCGGACTGCTCGGCTCCGCCGCCGAGGACAGCGTCGGCATGGACACCGTCCTGGACGCCCTGCTGGCCGCGATCCTCGCCGCCATCATCTGGACCGGCGCAGGCAACAGCCTCCGCATGGCCCGCCTGCGCGAACACCTGCCCGAACTCCAGGCCCGCGCCCTCACCCGCCGCGCCGTCCCCGTCGAGACCGACACCCCCCTCTCCGAAGCCCTGCGCCGCGCCAACGAAGCCGGCGCCCGCGCCCTCGTCGTCGTCGGCCCCGACGGCGAACCCGTCTCCCTCGTCCGCGAGGCGGCCATCGTCGGCGTACCCGAACACCGCCGCCCCTGGGTCGCCGTCAGCGGCCTCGCCCAGGACCTCACCGACGGCATGCGCGTCTCCGCGGAACTCGCCGGCGAAGAACTCCTCGACGCCCTGCGCGCCGCCCCCGCCACCGAATACCTCGTGGTGGAGGACTCTGGCGAGATCTACGGCGTCCTCTCGGCGGCCGACGTGGAACGCGCGTTCGTGAAGGCGATGGCCCGGCCCAGCTGAGACGCGCCCCGAAGGGGGCGCGGGGAATCGCGCGACCAGCCACGACGGACCCGAAGTGCCCCGCGCACCTGAGCGCATCCCCACCGTGGTCCTCGGCCCTCCCAATCGCCGGTAGGCTGGGTCACATGTCCGAACCGACCGGTGCCGCCCGCCGACGCGGGCCCTTCAAGGTCGGGGACCAGGTTCAGCTGACCGACCCCAAGGGCCGCCACTACACGTTCACGCTCGAAGCGGGGAAGAACTTCCACACCCACAAGGGTTCCTTCCCGCACGACGAGCTGATCGGCGCTCCCGAGGGCAGCGTTGTCCGCACCACGGGGAACGTCGCCTACCTGGCGCTGCGCCCCCTGCTCCCCGACTACGTCCTGTCCATGCCCCGCGGCGCCGCCGTGGTCTACCCCAAGGACGCGGGGCAGATCCTCGCCTTCGCCGACATCTTCCCCGGCGCCCGCGTCGTCGAGGCCGGCGTCGGCTCCGGCTCGCTCAGCAGCTTCCTGCTGCGCGCCATCGGCGACCAGGGCATGCTGCACTCCTACGAGCGCCGCGAGGACTTCGCCGAGATCGCCCAGGCCAACGTGGAGCGCTACTTCGGCGGCCCCCACCCCGCCTGGCAGCTCACCGTCGGCGACCTCCAGGACCACCTCAGCGACACCGAGGTCGACCGCGTCATCCTCGACATGCTCGCCCCCTGGGAATGCCTGGAGGCCGTCTCCAAGGCCCTCGTCCCCGGCGGCATCGTCTGCTGCTACGTCGCGACCACCACCCAGCTCGCCCGGACCGTGGAGTCCATCCGCGAGATCGGCTGCTTCAACGAGCCGAGCGCCTGGGAGTCGATGATCCGCAACTGGCACATCGAGGGCCTCGCCGTCCGCCCCGACCACCGCATGATCGGCCACACCGGGTTCCTGCTCACCGCCCGCCGCCTCGCCGACGGCGTCGAGCCCCCCATGCGCCGCCGCCGCCCCGCCAAGGGCGCCTACGGCGAGGACTACTCCGGCCCCAACGCCGACGGCGGCACCGGCCGCTGACCGGGCCACCGCCCACCCCTCACCACGGGCGGCCCGCCCACCGCGTACAACGCGCCCTTGACGTGGCCGAGTTCCCCGCAGCGCCCGGGAACTCGGCCACGGCGCTCTCCCGTTGACGCGCCGCCAGAAAGCTGCGGGAACCACGTACCCCGCCGTTCCACCCCCGCTGTGACGTGTGGCACCATGCGGGACATCCCAACCGGCACAGCACCCTCAGGAGACGCTCCTAGTGCAGCAATCCGCCGTCCCGGAACTGGCACACACCCACACCCGCCCCATCCACTGGCTCGCCACGGCCACCGCCCTCGCCGGCGTCGTCGCCCTGTCGTCCGCCCTCCAGCCCGACGCGGCGAGAGCGGCCCAGCCCGTCCCCAAGGCGGCCCCGGCCCCCGCGATCGTGGCGGCCCCCGACCCCGCCGAGGTCGACCTCCCGCTCGACTGCGGACCCGTCGGCGTCGTCGTGAAGAAGAAGGGCTCCGAGGACCTCGACGGGGACGGCCGCCCCGAGACCGTGGCCGTCGCGCACTGCGACGCCAGCATGGGCACCCCGCCCGACGGCGTGTACGTCCTCACCCGCTCCACCGACGCCGCGCGGCCCCGCGTGGTCGCCACCCTGGTGAACCCCGAGGACCGCAAGACCGTCACGGACTTCGCCGTCCGTGACGCAGCCGTCACCGCGACCCTGCACGGCTACTCGTCGGCCGACGTGCCCAACTGCTGCCCGGACGTCACGGACCCCGTCAAGTGGCAGTGGAAGAACGGGGCGTTCGTACGCTCGACACCCGCCGGGGAACAAAGCGTCTGATCACCGCCCGCCCCCGGGCGAACGGGAAGTGATCACCCGGCAAACCCGGTGTGAGAAAGCAGACACAGGGCGACGCGGAGTGCCCGCAGGATCACTCCGCGTCAGGCCCGTAGACCTCCACGCTGTCCGAAACGCGACGTACATGGATGCAGTCACCCGGACACTCCTTCGCGGAGTCCACCACATCCATGAGAAGCGGCAGCGGCACGGGCGTTGTGGCCCCCGGGGCCTGCAGCAACTCGTCGTCCGGGCTCTTCACATAGGCCAGCCCGTCGATGTCCAGCTCGAACACCTCGGGCGCGTACTGGACACAGATGCCGTCACCGGTGCACAGATCCTGGTCGATCCAGACCTCGAGCGCCTCGGCCCCGGTCCCGGCCTCCTGCTGCACGGTCATCTCTCCTGCCGTCCTGCCGATTCCATCGTCGAGCCGGTCGGGAACGATGCGGGCTCTGACGGGTGTTGAACACTTCGACCCTACCCGGGGCGGCTTCCCAATCATGTTCGGTGGGTATTCCCCTGGCGTGAGGGAGAGCGCAAGGGTGAAGATCGGACACACCCCGACCGTCTTTGTGATCTAGGGGTTTCAATCGACACCCACCCAGGTAGGGTCTGGAAGCGTCCAGCTCCCCTTGGAGGAGGTGAGGACCGTGGCAGCCCACGACGACGACATGAACCGCGGCATCCGCCCGGGACGAGGGTCCGACGACCCGGCCGGGCAGATTGCCTATCTTGAGCAGGAGATCGCCGTCCTGCGACGCAAGCTCGCCGACTCTCCGCGACACACGAGGATTCTCGAAGAGCGGATCGTCGAGTTGCAGACCAATCTGGCCGGCGTGTCCGCACAGAACGAGCGGCTCGCCAACACACTCCGTGAGGCCCGCGACCAGATCGTGGCCCTCAAGGAGGAAGTCGACCGGCTCGCACAGCCGCCGGCCGGCTTCGGTGTCTTCCTCACGGCGAACGAGGACGGCACGGCCGACATCTTCACCGGAGGCCGAAAGCTCCGCGTGAACGTCAGCCCCAGCGTCGACCTGGAAGAGCTCCGGCGCGGCCAGGAAGTGATGCTCAACGAGGCGCTCAACGTGGTCGAGGCCATGGAGTACGAGAGCGTCGGCGACATCGTCACCCTCAAGGAGATCCTCGAGGACGGCGAGCGCGCCCTCGTGCAGGGGCACACCGACGAGGAACGGGTGGTGCGGCTCGCCGAGCCCCTGCTGGACATCACCATCCGCCCCGGCGACGCCCTCCTGCTCGAACCCCGCTCCGGCTACGTCTACGAGGTCGTGCCCAAGAGCGAGGTCGAGGAACTGGTCCTCGAAGAGGTCCCCGACATCGGCTACGAGCAGATCGGTGGCCTCGGCAACCAGATCGAGATGATCCGCGACGCGGTCGAGCTCCCCTACCTCTACCCGGACCTGTTCAAGGAGCACGAACTGCGCCCGCCCAAGGGCGTCCTCCTCTACGGACCCCCCGGATGCGGCAAGACGCTCATCGCCAAGGCCGTGGCCAACTCACTGGCCAAAAAGGTCGCCGAAGTCACCGGCCAGGCCCAGGGCAAGAGCTTCTTCCTCAACATCAAGGGCCCCGAGCTCCTCAACAAGTACGTCGGCGAGACCGAGCGACAGATCCGCCTCGTCTTCCAGCGTGCGAGGGAGAAGGCCAGCGAGGGCACCCCCGTCATCGTCTTCTTCGACGAGATGGAATCCCTCTTCCGCACCCGCGGCTCCGGTGTCAGCTCGGACGTGGAGAACACCATCGTCCCGCAGCTGCTCGCCGAGATCGACGGCGTGGAAGGCCTGCAGAACGTCGTGGTCATCGGCGCCTCCAACCGCGAGGACATGATCGACCCCGCCATCCTGCGACCCGGCCGGCTCGACGTGAAGATCAAGATCGAGCGTCCGGACGCCGAAGCCGCCAAGGACATCTTCCAGAAGTACCTCACCGAGCGCCTTCCGCTCCACACGGACGACCTCGGCGAACACGGCGGCTCCAAGACCACCACCGTCCAGAGCATGATCCAGACGGCAGTGGAACACATGTACGCCGAAACCGAGGAAAACCGCTTCCTGGAAGTCACCTACGCCAACGGAGACAAGGAAGTCCTCTACTTCAAGGACTTCAACTCCGGCGCCATGATCGAGAACATCGTCGGCCGCGCCAAGAAAATGGCCATCAAGGACTTCCTCGACAAGAACCAGAAGGGCCTGCGCGTCTCCCACCTCCTCCAGGCCTGCGTGGACGAGTTCAAGGAGAACGAGGACCTGCCCAACACCACCAACCCGGACGACTGGGCCCGAATCTCCGGAAAGAAGGGCGAGCGGATCGTCTACATCCGTACCCTGATCACCGGAAAGCAGGGCTCCGACACCGGACGCTCCATCGACACGGTGGCGAACACCGGACAGTACCTGTAAAACACAGGGCGGCTGCGGGTGCCCTCAGTGGGTACCCGCAGCCGACTGTTTTTCGGGTAAAGGCCGGAGCAAGGCAATGACGCAAATGATCTCCCCACCAGCGCAGAGCCGTTCTAGGCTCTTTCGTACCGCCGAGTCGCGCAGTGCGGGGACGGGCACCGCACACGCACCGGAGCGCCAGCGGTACTTGAGCAGCGTCCCCGACCGAGGACGCCGCCGGGCAAGGAGGGCCGCATGACCGTACGGCGAGTAATGGGCATCGAGACGGAGTACGGGATCTCCGTCCCCGGCCACCCCAATGCCAATGCCATGCTCACCTCGTCCCAGATCGTCAACGCCTACGCAGCGGCGATGCACCGGGCCCGCCGGGCCCGCTGGGACTTCGAGGAGGAGAACCCGCTGCGGGACGCGCGAGGCTTCGACCTCGCCCGCGAGGCCGCCGACTCCAGCCAGCTCACCGACGAGGACATCGGCCTCGCCAATGTCATCCTCACCAACGGCGCGCGGCTCTACGTCGACCACGCCCACCCCGAATACAGCGCCCCCGAGGTCACCAACCCGATGGACGCCGTCCTGTGGGACAAGGCCGGCGAACGCATCATGGCCGAGGCCGCCGAACGCGCCGCCCAGCTCCCCGGCGCCCAACCGATCCACCTCTACAAGAACAACACCGACAACAAGGGCGCCTCCTACGGCACGCACGAGAACTACCTGATGAAGCGCGAGACCGCCTTCTCGGACATCGTGCGCCACCTCACCCCGTTCTTCGTCTCCCGCCAGGTCTTCGCCGGCGCCGGCCGCGTCGGCATCGGCCAGGACGGCCACGAACACGGCTTCCAGCTCAGCCAGCGCGCCGACTACTTCGAGGTCGAGGTCGGCCTGGAGACCACCCTCAAGCGCCCCATCATCAACACCCGCGACGAACCCCACGCGGACGCGGAGAAGTACCGCCGCCTCCACGTGATCATCGGCGACGCGAACCTCTCGGAGATCTCCACCTACCTCAAGCTGGGGACGACCGCCCTGGTCCTCTCGATGATCGAGGACGGCTTCATCGCCGTCGACCTGGCCGTCGACCAGCCCGTACGCACCCTCCACCAGGTCTCGCACGACCCGACCCTGCAACGCCTCGTCACCCTCCGCAGCGGGCGCACCCTGACCGCCGTACAGCTCCAGATGGAGTACTACGAGCTGTCGCGCAAGTACGTGGAGGAGCGGTTCGGGGCCGACGCGGACGACCAGACCAAGGACGTCCTGAGCCGCTGGGAGGACACCCTCAACCGCCTGGAGAACGACCCCATGAGCCTCTCGGGCGAGCTGGACTGGGTCGCCAAGCGGGAACTCATGGAGGGCTACCGGCGCCGGGACGACCTCGACTGGGACGCCGCCCGGCTCCACCTCGTCGACCTCCAGTACGCCGACGTACGCGCCGAGAAGGGCCTCTACAACCGTCTCGCGGCCCGCGGCAAGATGAAGCGGCTCCTGACCGAGACGGACGTCGACCGGGCCCGTACGAAGCCGCCGGAGGACACCCGGGCGTACTTCCGCGGGCGCTGTCTGGAGCAGTACGCGGACGACGTCGCGGCGGCCTCGTGGGACTCGGTGATCTTCGATCTTCCGGGGCGGGATTCGCTCCAGCGGGTCCCAACCCTCGAACCGCTTCGCGGAACGCGAAATCACGTCAAGGAGCTCCTGGACCGCTGCCGCACGGCAGAAGACCTGGTCAGGGTCCTGTCCGGCGGCTGAACCGGGCTTTGATCCGGTTCCGCCGGGCAGGGTGGAAACAGCGGCGTCCGGGAATCATCGAGGTGGTCCCCGGACGTTGTGCAAACAACGGGGCCAATGTCAGACCCGGCTTGTAGGGTCTGATCATGACCGATCGGCAGGAATGCCGACCATGTCGGGCGAACTGAGCGGGGTGAGGGTTATGGCGACCAAGGACACCGGCGGCGGCCAGCAGAAGGCGACCCGTTCCACCGAGGAGGTCGAGGAAGCACCCGAGGCGCAGGCCTCGGAAGACCTTAAGGAACGACAGGAGAAGCTGAGCGACGACGTGGACTCGGTTCTCGATGAAATCGATGATGTGCTCGAAGAGAACGCAGAGGATTTCGTGAGGTCCTTCGTTCAGAAGGGTGGCGAGTGATTTCACCTTTGAATTCAAGGTGAAGCGGGGGATTGTTCGGTGGGTGAAGAGTCGGAATCGCGGCGCTGCTCGCGGTGCAAGCAGTATCTGTCGCGAACCGCTTTCGCCAGTAATAAGTCCATGCCCGACGGCCTCCAGGCGTACTGCCGAGAGTGCTCAGCCGAGTACTACCGGCAGCGCCAGGAGGCCAAGGGGAAAAGGGTCCGGCCCAAGGTGCCTGTCCCGCACGGACACAAACGATGCCCCCAATGCGAACAGATCAAGCCGCATTCCGAGTGGGAGCGCAACAGGTCCTCCTCGGACGGCTGGGCCAGCTACTGCCGAGGATGTCGTGCGGAGCGCAACCGGACCAGCTACTTCCAGCGCAAGTACGGCCTTGCTCCAGCTGAGTTGGACGCGATGCTCGCCGAGCAGCAGGGCATCTGTTGCATCTGTCTTGCCGCCCCCGCCGAACATGTGGATCACTGCCACAACACGGGTAGGGTCCGAGGCGTACTGTGCTTCAGCTGCAACGCGGCGCTGGGGCAGTTCAAGGATCGGCCCGACGTCATAAGGCGGGCTGCGACATATGTGGAAGGAAACGCGTGGAAGCCAACACTCGTAGCACCGGGCGTCTACCAGCTGCCTTCCTGACGCCTGGGTCGTCGTCCTTCATGGACTTCCTGTCGGACCACCAGCCGGAGCTGCTCCCCGGCAAGCGGCAGCTGCCGCCGACCCAGGGTGTCATCGAGGCCCCGCACGGCACGACGATCGTGGCCGTGACGTTCCCCGGTGGTGTGGTGCTCGCCGGTGACCGCCGGGCCACGATGGGGAACATGATCGCGCAGCGGGACATCGAGAAGGTGTTCCCGGCGGACGAGTACTCGGCGGTGGGCATCGCCGGCACGGCCGGTCTGGCCGTGGAGATGGTGAAGCTGTTCCAGCTGGAGCTGGAGCACTTCGAGAAGGTCGAAGGCGCGCAGCTCTCCCTGGAGGGCAAGGCGAACCGTCTGTCGACCATGATCCGTTCCAACCTGGGCATGGCCATGCAGGGTCTGGCCGTCGTCCCCCTCTTCGCCGGTTTCGACGTCGACCGCGACAAGGGCCGCATCTTCTCGTACGACGTGACGGGCGGCCGTTCCGAGGAGAGCGGTTACGCGGCCACCGGCTCCGGTTCGATCTTCGCGCGCGGGGCCATGAAGAAGCTGTTCCGTGCCGACCTCTCCGAGGACGAGGCCACGACTCTCGTCATCCAGGCCCTCTACGACGCGGCAGACGACGACTCGGCCACCGGTGGTCCCGATGTCGCCCGCCGGATCTACCCCATCGTCACCGTGATCACCGAAAGCGGCTTCCGTCGGCTCACCGACGACGAGTCCTCCGAGATCGCCCGCTCGATCCTGGAACGGCGTCTGGAGCAGCCCGACGGCCCGCGCGCCGCGCTGCTCTAGCCGGTCCGGTCGACGGCCCTCTTATCAAGGTGATCCAGTGACTTCGACAGAAAGGGACGGATAACCGGTGTCGACGCCGTTCTATGTCTCACCCCAGCAGGCCATGGCCGACCGGGCGGAGTACGCCCGCAAGGGCATCGCCCGTGGCCGCAGCCTGGTCGTGCTGCAGTATGCCGACGGCATCGTGTTCGTCGGCGAGAACCCGTCCCGCGCGCTGCACAAGTTCAGCGAGATCTATGACCGGATCGGCTTCGCGGCCGCCGGCAAGTACAACGAGTACGAGAACCTGCGGATCGGTGGTGTGCGCTACGCCGATCTCCGTGGGTACACCTACGACCGTGACGACGTGACCGCCCGTGGTCTCGCAAACGTCTACGCCCAGACGCTGGGCACGATCTTCTCCTCGGCGGCCGAGAAGCCGTACGAGGTGGAGCTGGTCGTGGCCGAGGTGGGGGAGACCCCCGAGGGCGACCAGATCTATCGGCTGCCGCACGACGGTTCGATCGTGGACGAGCACGGCTCGGTCGCGGTCGGTGGTAACGCCGAGCAGATCAGCAGCTATCTGGACCAGCGTCATCAGGACGGGATGTCTTTGGCGGAGGCGCTGAAGCTCGCCGTCCAGGCTCTGTCCCGTGACACCAACGGCACGCAGCGGGAGATCCCCGCCGAGCGTCTCGAAGTCGCCGTCCTCGACCGCACGCGCCCGCAGAAGCGCAAGTTCAAGCGGATCGTCGGCCGTCAGCTCGGTCGTCTGCTGGAGACCGACGGAGCCGCCACCGAGGCCGAGAGCGCCGACGAGGACGAGTAGCACCAGCACCCCGGAAACAGCCCGCCCGTAGTGCGCCCCGGCCGACACAGGCCGGGGCGCACGGCGTTGAGTGACAGCGCGCCCGGAAGGGGCGCGGGAAACTGCGCGGTCAGCCACCGACGACCCGCGGCCGGGCGCCCCTCCTCAGGACCTTGGTGGTGCCGTGGACCCCCGCACCACCAGCTCCACGGGAATGTCCCCCTCCGCCGGTGTACGCCCCTCCAGGACGGCCAGCAGCGCTTCCATCCCGCGCTCCCCGAACCGCTCCGCGTCCAGCCGTACGGTCGTCAGCTCGGGGTCGAGGGCCGTGGCGAGGGCCAGGTCGTCGAGCCCGGTGACGGAGATGTCCTCCGGTACGCGTAGGCCGAGCCGCCGTGCGGCCTTGTACGCGCCGGCGGCGAGTTTGTCGTCGTCGCACACCACGGCGGTGGGCCGCCCATGGCCGCCGGGCTCCGCCAGGGCCGCCACGGCGGCGGCCAGCGCCCCTTCGATGGAGATCGGTGCGGCGGCCGTGCGCAGGGTGGTGCCCGGTGTCGAGTCCAGCCGTGCGGCGAGTGCGCGGGCCCGGACGTCGAAGGTCCAGGAGGGGATGTCGGCGGCCAGGTGCAGGAAGTGCCGGTGTCCGAGCCCGAGCAGGTGGTCGGCGACCTGGCGTACTCCGTCGCGGATGTCGAGGTTGACGGTGGCGGCGCCGAGGCTGCCTTCGGGGTCGCTGTCCAGCATCACGAGGGGGAGCTGGTCGCCCCGGATCGCGGTGAGGGCGTCCGCTGCCATGGAGGAGGCGATCACGCCGTCGAGGGCGGCCTGGGCGGAGGCGAAGGGGTCGCGGGCGGGGCCGACGCCTTCGGGGGAGGGGTACAGGACGACGCCGAAGCCGTGGCGGGCGGCGACGCGGGCGGCGCCGGTGTAGACGCCGGCGAAGAACTCGGTGGTGAGGGCGGGGACGACCAGCAGGACGGTCCGGGTGCGGCCGAGGCGGAGGTTGCGGGCGGCGAGGTTGGGGCGGTAGCCGAGTTCGCGTGCGGCCTGGCGTACGCGTTCGGCGGTGGTCTCCGAGACGCGGCCGCGCCATTTGTCGCCGAGGACCAGGGAGACGGCGGCCTGGGAGACGCCGGCGGCCTGGGCGACGTCACGGCTCGTGGGGCGCGTACTACCTCGTGCCACCGTGGGCCTGCTCTTTCGTCTGGACTCGCGGACAGGGCACATGGTACGTATGACGGAGGACGTTATACGTAACACTTCGCTCGTCGAGAGCTCATCGAGAGGCAGGACATGGCCGCCGGATATCTCGAGATCCTCAGGACGCGGCACGCCGCGCGGCTGCTCGCCGGGACGCTGGTGGGCCGGCTGCCGAACGCCACCGCCGCGATCGCGATCGTGCTCTTCGTCCGCGCGGAGGGCGGCACCTACAGTCTGGCGGGCGCGCTGGCGGCCGTGTACGGGGTGGCCAACGCGGTCGGGCAGCCGCTGCTCGGGCGGCTCGTGGACCTCCGCGGACAGCCGCGCGTGCAGCTGCCGGCGGCCGTCGTCTCCGCCCTCGCCATGACCGTCTTCGCCCTCTCGGGGCTGGATCCGCTGCCGGTGGCGTATCTCGCGATGGCGGTCGCCGGTCTGTTCACGCCGCCGCTGGAGGGCGGGCTGCGGGCCCTGTGGTCCACGGTGCTCCGCAAGGAGGAGCAGGTGCACACGGCGTACGCGATGGACGCGGTGGCCCAGGAGGTCATGTTCACCGTCGGTCCGCTGGTGGTGACGCTGTGCGTGGCGCTGTGGTCGGCGTCGGTGGCGCTCGTCGTGCTCAGTGTCATCGGGGTGCTGGGTGCCCTGTGGGTGGTGGTCTCGCCGCCGTCGCGGGCCTGGCGTTCCGCGCCGCGCGAGGCGCACTGGCTGGGCGCGCTGCGCTCGCCCGGGTTGCTCGCGCTGCTCGGCGCGTTCCTGTTCGTCGGTGTCGCGCTCGGTTCGATCACGGTGGCGGCCGTGTCGTACGCGGACGACAACGGCGGGGACGCCGTGTACGGCTGGCTGATGGCGGGTGTCGGGCTGGGCGCGCTGGTGGGTGGTACGGCGTACGGTGCGCGGCGGTGGAGCGGGGCGCCGGAGCGTCGTCTGCGGGTGCTGGTGGCGCTGCTGGCGGTCTGTTATGTGCCGCTGACGCTGATGCCGGGTCCGGTGGGGATGACGGGGCTGACGACGCTCGCGGGTGTGTTCCTGGCGCCGGCCATCGCCTGTGTGTTCGTTCTGGTCGACAGGCACGCGCCGCGGGGCACGGTCACGGAGGCGTTCTCGTGGATCGTGACGACGTTCACGGTGGGCCAGTCGGCGGGAGCGGCGGTCGCGGGGCCGGTCGTCGAGTGGGGCGGGACGCTGTGGGGGTTCGTGGTGCCGGGTGCCGCGGGGGCCGTGTCGTTGCTGGTTCTGCTGGCCACGGGGAGGGTTCTCGCTGTTCCTTCTGAGGGTGCCGTGGTTGCGGTCTCATCGGAAAATGATCCAAACCGTGCTGCCGAACCCCGTTTCAGCTCGGTGGATCGGGCGTAATGTTCAGTCATGGACCGCCGCATTTTCGGGCTGGAGAACGAGTACGGCGTCACGTGCACGTTCAGGGGACAGCGCCGTCTGTCTCCTGACGAGGTGGCGCGGTACCTCTTCCGCCGTGTCGTGTCATGGGGCCGCAGCAGCAATGTGTTTCTGCGGAACGGGGCCCGCCTCTATCTCGACGTGGGCTCACATCCGGAATACGCGACACCCGAATGTGACAACGTGACGGAACTCGTCACTCACGACAAGGCCGGCGAGCGCATTCTCGAAGGACTGCTGGTCGACGCCGAACGCCGCCTGCACGAGGAGGGAATCGCGGGCGACGTCTACCTCTTCAAGAACAACACGGACTCGGCGGGCAACTCATACGGTTGCCATGAGAACTATCTGGTGGCCCGGCACGGGGAGTTCTCCCGGCTCGCGGACATCCTGATTCCGTTCCTCGTCACGCGGCAGTTGCTGTGTGGCGCGGGCAAGGTGCTGCAGACCCCGCGTGGTGCGGTGTACTGCGTGAGCCAGCGTGCCGAGCACATCTGGGAGGGCGTCAGTTCGGCGACCACCCGCTCCCGGCCGATCATCAACACCCGCGACGAGCCGCACGCGGACGCCGAGCGGTACCGCCGTCTCCACGTCATCGTGGGCGACTCGAACATGTCCGAGACGACCATGCTGCTGAAGGTCGGTGCCACCGACCTGGTGCTGCGCATGATCGAGGCGGGCACGGTCATGCGTGACCTCACTCTGGAGAACCCGATCCGGGCGATCCGCGAGGTCAGCCATGATCTGACCGGCCGTCGCAAGGTGCGGCTGGCCAGTGGCCGTGAGGCCTCCGCGCTGGAGGTGCAGCGCGAGTACTACGAGAAGGCCGTGGACTTCGTGGAGCGCCGCGGCATCCGTACGGGCACCGTCGAGCAGGTCCTGGAGCTGTGGGGCCGCACGCTGGACGCGATCGAGGCGGAGGACCTCGACCGGATCGGTACCGAAATCGACTGGGTGATGAAGTACAAGCTCATCGAGCGGTACCGGGCGAAGCACAACATGACCATGTCGCATCCGCGGGTCGCGCAGATAGACCTCGCGTATCACGACATCCACCGCCGTCGTGGCCTCTACTACCTGTTGGAGAGGAAAGGTCAAGCCACCCGCATCTGCAATGACTTGAAGATCTTCGAGGGGAAGTCGGTTCCGCCGCAGACCACTCGGGCGCGGCTGCGCGGTGACTTCATCCGGCGTGCGCAGGAACAGCGTCGGGATTTCACGGTCGACTGGGTGCATCTCAAGCTCAACGACCAGGCACAACGCACGGTGTTGTGCAAGGACCCGTTCCGCTCCGTCGACGACCGGGTGGAGAAGCTGATCGCGGGAATGTGAGCCGAAATGTTCCGGGAGGCTTTCCGGAACGCAACGCGGGGCGCCGTACGTTTGCCGTACGGCGCCCTTCTCACGTCGTAGAGTTGCGCGCACGCCATCCGACAAGATCGACCGATACGAGGCCTTCACCGTGCGCCGACGCTCACTCCTCATCGCTGTTCCCGCTGGACTGGTCACGCTCGCCGCCTGTGGTGACGGTGAGTCCGACTCGGCCAAGGCGAGCAGCAGCCCGTCCGCGTCGGCGAGCGGGGCGAAGCCGCCGAAGATCGTGGACGGTCCGCTGCCGGCGATCACGGGCGGGGTGAAGTTCGACGAGAAGCCGACCGTCGCCAAGGGCAGTGGGGATCCGTCGAAGGACCTGGCGGTGAAGACGGTCATCGCGGGCACCGGGCGGACGGTCGCCGAGGGTGACTACATCCAGGCGAACTACCTGGGGCAGATCTGGTCCACGGCGAAGGTCTTCGACAACTCCTACGACCGTAAGACGCCGCTGGTCATCCAGCTCACCCCGCAGGGCATCATCGACGGCTGGCGGTACGCGCTGGCCGGCAAGAAGGCCGGCAGCCGGGTGCAGATGGCGGTGCCGCCGACCTGGGGCTACGGCACCGAGGGCAACGCGCAGGCGGGGATCAAGGGCACCGACACGCTGGTCTTCGTCGTCGACATCCAGAACACGTTCAACGGCAAGAGCTCGGCCAAGGGCACGAAGGTCGCGCAGGACAACGTGGATCTGCCGAAGGTGGGCACCAACACCGACGGCAAGGCTCCCTCGATCGAGATCCCGAAGGTCGACCCGCCGGCCAAGCTCGTCGCGAACTACATCATCGAGGGTGACGGTCCCGAGGTCGGTGCCGACGACAGTCTGCTGGTGCAGTACAAGGGCGTGCTCTGGGACACCGGCAAGGAGTTCGACTCCTCGTACAGCCGGGAGGCGCTCAGTTCGTTCGGGTTGCAGCAGGTCGTCAAGGGCTGGTCGCAGGGCATGACCGGGAAGAAGGTGGGCAGTCGCCTTCTCATCGTCATCCCGCCGAAGCTCGGTTACGGGGACACGCCGCCCAGTGGCAGCGACATCAAGAAGGACTCCGTGATGGTGTTCACCGTGGACATCCTCGCGAAGATGTGAGACCCGGGGATGCGAGACTGTCCGGCGTTGTCCCGTACATATACAAGCAGGAGCCTGAAGACGTGAGCATTGAGAAGCCCGAGATCGACTTCCCCGAGGGTGAGCCGCCGGCGGAGCTGGCGATCAAGGACATCTGGGAGGGCGACGGCGAGGTGGCCCAGGCGGGTCAGACCGTCACCGTGCACTACGTGGGTGTGTCCTTCTCCACCGGTGAGGAGTTCGACGCCAGCTGGAACCGCGGGGCGCCGTTCCGTTTCCCGCTCGGTGGCGGTCGTGTCATCAAGGGCTGGGACCAGGGCGTGCAGGGCATGAAGGTCGGTGGCCGTCGCCAGCTGACCATCCCGGCGCACCTCGCCTACGGCAACCAGAGCCCGACTCCGGCGATCAAGCCCGGTGAGACGCTGATCTTCGTGGTGGACCTGCTCGGGGTCTGATCTGTCGGAATCCGCGTCGTGGCCGATCGCGCCGTGACCGGTGTCGACTGTCAGGGGTCCATGCCTGTTCGGGCATGGGCCCTCGGCTTTTGCCGCGACGCTTCGTAGCGGTACGGTCGTGCCGCGGAAACACCCATGAGGGAAGGGCGTCGATGGCCATTGCCAAGGCCGAGCGGTTGATGAACCTGGCGCTGTGTCTGCTGGGGACGCGCCGGCCGCTCAGCAAGCGCGAGCTGCGGGAGTCCATCGAGGCCTATCTCGAAGCCGGAAGTGACGACTCGTTCAACCGGATGTTCGAGCGCGACAAGGACGACCTGCGTGAACTCGGCCTGGTCATCGAGACGGTGGAGAACCTCGACGGCGAGGTCGGCTATCTGGCCCGCCGTGACAGCAACAGCCTCCCGCCCATCACCCTCGACGCCGAGGAGGCCGCCGCCCTCGGGCTCGCCGCGAAGGTCTGGCAGCAGGCCCGCTTCGCCGGTGCCGCGAGCGGCGCCCTGCAGAAGCTGCGCGCGGCCGGACTGCCGGAGGACGTCGACCCGTACGAGAGCCATGGCGCGCTGGAGCCACGCATTCCGGTGCACGAGGCCGCCTTCGAACCGCTGATGCTGGCCTGCCGCGACCGCCGCCCGGTGGTGTTCGAGTACCGCAAGGCCACCGCCGCCCGCCCCGAGCCCCGCCATGTCGAGCCGTGGGCCCTGGAGTGCTGGCGCGGTCACTGGTACCTGGCCGGCTTCGACCGCGACCGGGGCGCCGAGCGGGTCTTCCGGCTCTCCCGGATCACCGGCAAGGTCCGAAGCCGGGGCGGTGCGTTCACCGCCGAGGTGCCGGACGTCGTCACCGTACGGGAGACGGTCGCGAGCTGGGCGGGGGAGACCGCCGACCGCTCCGCGCTGATCCGGCTGCGCTCCGGTGCCGGCTACCCGCTGCGGGCGAAGGCCTCCGCCGTACGGGAACTCGGGGGCGGCTGGGACGAGTTGGAGATTCCGTACGGGCACGGTCTGGATGCCTGGCTGGTGGAGTTCGGGCCCGATGTGGTGGTCCTGGAGCCCGCCGAGCTGCGGGCCGATGTGGTGGACCGGCTGCGTGCCGTGGCCAAGGGTTGAGGGGACGTAAGAACGTGGTGGGAAAACCGGCGCGGCCGGGGAACGCCATCGACCAGACCCGGCGGATGCTCTCCCTGGTGACGTATCTGCGGGAGCGGCCCGGCGCCCGGATCGAGGACGTCGCCCGTGCCTTCGGGATCACCGAGGACGAGCTGGTCTCGGACCTCGATGTGCTGCCCATGTGCGGGACCAGCTTCCGCGGCGGTGATCTGCTGGACATCGACACCGACGGCGAGCGCATCTGGTGGCACAACCCGGCCGCCCTCGGCGCGGAGGCGGCCGAGCCGCTGCGGCTGGCCGCCGACGAGGCCACCGCCCTGCTGGTGGCCGCCCGTGCGGTGGCCACGCTGCCCGGGCTGCGCGAGAGCGACCGGCAGGCGCTGGTGCGGGCCACCGCCAAGGTCGAGGGCGCGGCCGGGGAGGCGGCGGGCGCCAGCTCGCGGCTGTCGGTCACCTTCGAGGCCGAGGGCGGGGTCTTCGCGGACGTCGACCGGGCGATCTCGGAGCGCCGGAGGCTGTGGATCCGCTACTACTCGCCCGCCCGTGACGAGGTCACCGAGCGCGAGATCGACCCGATCCGCCTGGTCAGCGTCGGGCACACCTATGTCGAGGCCTGGTGCCGCCGTTCCGAGGCCCGGCGGACGTTCCGGCTGGACCGGGTCGCCGAGATCAAGATCCTCGACGAGCCGTCCGCGCCGCCCGAGATCGAGCTGCGGGACCTGTCGGAGGCGCTGGTGCAGCCCGCCGCCGAGGACCCGGAGGTCGTCGTCGAGGTGGGGCCCGGTGGGCGCTGGGTCGCCGAGTACTACCCGCACGACAGCGCCGAGGAGCTGCCGGACGGCGGGCTGCGCATCAGCCTGCGCACGCCCGATCCCGCCTCGCTGCGGCGCCTGGCGCTGCGGCTCGGGCGCGACGGCCGGATCGTCTCCCCGCAGGATCTCGCCGACGCGGCCCGCCGGGCGGCCCGCGAGGCGCTGGCGGCCTATGACGAGGCGGGGACCTCAGGACCGTGACGACGGGACCGTGACGACGAGGTCGCGGGGACGGCGTACGACCGGAAAAGGAGATGCGAGGGCTGTGAGCGGCGGGTCGGTTGTGTCGGGTGTGAAGGCCGGCGTGAAGTCCGGTGTGCAGGAGATCCAGGAGATCCGGGAGATGACCGTGGCGGTCGCCTTCGCGGGTATGCAGAAGGCGGTCGACGTGGTGTTCAGGGCCGGCTGCCCCGACTGCCGGGCCAACTTCGAGCTGGGCGCGAGCGCGCTGCGCCTGGCCATCGGCGCCACCAGCAAGACCACCTTCTACTCCTTCACCTGCCCCGAGTGCGGCATGGCCGTCCGTAAACCGGCCGGGGAGCGGATCGTCGAGCTGCTCACCGGGGGCGGGGTGCGGACCCTGCGGCTGCATTCGGCGGGCTAGGGTCGGCGGTATGTTCTGGGCGATGGTCGCGGTGGCTGTGGGTTTTGTGGGGCTTGTCGTGCTCGGGGTGCTGGCCGTGCGGGTCTTTCTGGAGGCCCAGCGGCTGGGTACGCAGGTCACGGAGTCGGCGCGGAGGATCGGCCGGGCGGCGGAGGACCTGGAGCGGGCGACGGCGAGCGCGGCCCGCTCTGTGGACGCTCTGTGAGTTGCCGTCGAGGCCCCTGTGACTTGGCCGGTGAGTGCGTTTTGCGCCACTTCGACCTGTCACCTTCTCACCTTCGGCAGGTACGCTGCCTGTCGCGGCACGGAGAGCGAGGCCCGGGTCGCGAATCGGGAGTACGCACGGGGATTGCCCGACGTTTACCCCTGAGCGTTACGATCGCTGCCAGCACGATCGTTCGGACATGTGTCCGACCGGTCGGACAGCCCCCACCCGCCGCCTCGGTGAAGAAGGTAGACAGCTATGGGTAACCTCGGCCCCACCGAGATCATTCTGATCCTTGTCGTCATCATCCTGCTGTTCGGTGCGAAGAAGCTGCCCGACATGGCGCGCTCGCTGGGCAAGTCCGCCCGCATCCTCAAGAGCGAGGCCAAGGCCATGAAGTCCGACGGCCAGGACGACACCACCGCGGCGGCCGCGCCTCCGCACGCCAACAGCGAGACCCCGGCGCAGCGCACCATCCAGGCCGCTCCCGGCGACGTGACCACCGCCCGGCCGGTCGCCGAGCCGACGGACACGACCAAGCGCTGACGCAAGGCCGGACAGGATTTCCGGCCTGCCGCACGAGATGAGGACGTGGGTTGCTCAAGTCTGCCCGCAAGACGGAGAAGGACAAGGATCCCGAGGGGCGCATGCCCCTCGCGGAGCACCTGCGCGAGCTGCGAAACCGCCTTGTCAAGAGCCTGCTGGCCATCGTCGTCACGACGGTCGTCGCGGCGATGTTCTACAAGGACATCATCCAGTTCTTCACGGATCCCATCCTCCAGGCGGTGGGGTGCGATTACAGCTTCGCCGAACTGGCGAAGGACAGCAGCCAGACCAGTTGCGCGCGCATCGTGCAGAACGGTCTGCTGAGCCCGTTCACACTCGCCCTCACGGTCGCGCTGTCGTCGGGCGTGGTGCTCGCCGCCCCGGTCTGGCTCTACCAGCTCTGGGCGTTCGTCGCGCCGGGCCTGCACCGGAACGAGAAGAAGTACGGCCTCGGGTTCGTGGCGGCGGGCTTCCCGCTGTTCCTCATGGGCTCCTACTTCGCCTACTGGTCGCTGCCCAAGATGGCGTCCGTCATGCTGCAGTTCTCGATCATCGGAAGCGACAACCAGCTTCCCCTCGATGATCTGCTGAACCTGATCATGCGGATGATCGTCGTCTTCGGCCTCTCCTTCGAGCTGCCCCTGCTCCTGGTGATGCTGAACTTCGGCGGGGTCCTCTCCGGCAAGAAGATGGCCGGCTGGTGGCGGGGCATGATCCTCGGCATCACGCTCTTCGCGGCGATCGCCACCCCCAGCACCGACCCCATCTCGATGATGGCGCTGGCCGGTCCCATCTGGGTCCTGTACTTCTGCGCGTGTGCCGTCGCGCTGACCAACGACAGGCGCCGGAACCGACGCGACGCTCTGAAGCCCGCCGACGACGAGGCCTCCGAGCTGGACCTCACCCCCGAGGACATCGGCGAGATCGAGACCGTCTCGGCGAGCAGGGCGCTCCCCGCGCAGACGGAGCCCGAGCGGGAACGGATCAACGGATACGACGACGTCACCTGAGCACCGGCCGACGCGCCGGGTGCGGCGACGACGCCCGTGGGCCCCACCGAACGTTCTCGGTGGGGCCCACCGCCGTTGTCGGACCTTCTTCGCGGTCGGACTTCTTTTCGGACGGAAGGCGGTCCGGATCTCGACGGTGGCACGATCCGGATAATGATCGTCCTGTTGTCAGTGGGGCCCGGTACGCTCGAAAGCACGATGACAGAGGACCTCTCACCGGCCGAGCGGTACGCGGCAGCCCGCAAGCGTGCTGTCGAGCAGGCCACCGCGCTCGCCGACTTCCGCGCGATGTACGACTTCGGCCTCGACCCCTTCCAGATCGAGGCCTGCCAGGCGCTGGAGACGGGCAAGGGCGTCCTGGTGGCCGCCCCCACCGGCTCGGGCAAGACGATCGTCGGCGAGTTCGCCGTCCATCTCGCCCTGCAACAGGGCAAGAAGTGTTTCTACACGACACCCATCAAGGCCCTGTCGAACCAGAAGTACGCCGACCTGTGCCGTCGCTACGGCGCCGACAAGGTCGGCCTGCTCACCGGCGACAACAGCGTCAACTCCGACGCCCCGGTGGTCGTGATGACCACCGAGGTGCTGCGGAACATGCTGTACGCGGGCTCGCAGACACTGCTGGGTCTCGGCTATGTGGTCATGGACGAGGTGCACTACCTCTCCGACCGCTTCCGGGGCGCCGTCTGGGAAGAGGTGATCATCCACCTTCCCGAGTCGGTCACCCTCGTCTCCCTGTCGGCCACCGTGTCGAACGCGGAGGAGTTCGGCGACTGGCTGGACACCGTGCGCGGCGACACCCAGGTGATCGTCTCCGAACACCGGCCCGTGCCGCTGTTCCAGCACGTGCTCGCCGGACGGCGGATGTACGACCTCTTCGAGGAGGGCGAGGGCAGCAAGAAGGCCGTCAACCCCGATCTGACGAGGATGGCGCGGATGGAGGCGAGCCGGCCCTCCTACCAGGACCGCCGGCGGGGCCGTGCCATGCGCGAGGCCGACCGTGAGCGAGAGCGCAGACAGCGCTCCCGGATCTGGATCCCGAGCCGCCCCGAAGTCATCGAACGGCTCGACTCCGAAGGCCTGTTGCCCGCCATCACCTTCATCTTCAGCCGCGCCGCCTGCGAGGCCGCCGTCCAGCAGTGCCTGTACGCCGGGCTCCGGCTGAACGACGACGAGTCCCGGCACAAGGTGCGCGCCCTCGTCGAGGAGCGCACCGCCTCCATCCCGAACGAGGATCTCCATGTCCTCGGCTACTACGAGTGGTTGGAGGGCCTGGAGCGCGGCATCGCGGCCCACCACGCGGGCATGCTGCCGACGTTCAAGGAGGTCGTCGAGGAACTCTTCGTACGCGGCCTGGTGAAGGCGGTGTTCGCCACCGAGACCCTCGCGCTCGGCATCAACATGCCCGCCCGCTCGGTGGTGTTGGAGAAGCTCGTCAAGTGGAACGGCGAGCAGCACGCCGACATCACACCGGGCGAGTACACGCAGTTGACGGGGCGTGCCGGACGGCGCGGCATCGACGTCGAGGGCCACGCCGTGGTGCTCTGGCAGCGCGGGCTGAACCCCGACCACCTCGCCGGACTCGCGGGCACCCGTACGTATCCGCTGCGCTCCAGCTTCAAGCCGTCGTACAACATGGCGGTCAACCTGGTCGAGCAGTTCGGGCGGCACCGGTCGCGCGAGCTGCTGGAGACCTCCTTCGCGCAGTTCCAGGCCGACAAGTCGGTCGTCGGGATCTCCCGGCAGGTGCAGCGCAACGAGGAGGGCCTGGAGGGCTACCAGGAGTCCATGACCTGCCACCTCGGGGACTTCGAGGAGTACGCGCGCCTGCGGCGGGAGTTGAAGGACCGCGAGACCGAACTGGCCAAGCAGGGGGCCGCCCAGCGGCGCGCCGAGGCCGCCGTCGCGCTGGAGAAGCTCAAGCCGGGCGACGTCATCCATGTCCCCACCGGCAAGTACGCCGGGCTCGCGCTGGTGCTGGACCCCGGGCTGCCCGCCGGGCGGTCCAACGGCCACCGCGGGTTCGAGCATCACGACGGGCCGCGTCCGCTGGTGCTGACCGCCGAGCGGCAGGTCAAGCGGCTGGCGTCGATGGACTTCCCGGTGCCGGTGGAGGCCCTGGAGCGGATGCGGATCCCGAAGTCCTTCAATCCGCGCTCGCCGCAGTCACGGCGGGATCTGGCGTCCGCGCTGCGCACCAAGGCCGGGCATCTCGTGCCCGACCGGCACCGCAAGCGGCGGGCCGCGGCGGCCGACGACCGTGAGATCGCCCGGCTGCGCGCCGATCTGCGGGCGCATCCGTGCCATGGGTGCGACGACCGTGAGGACCACGCGCGGTGGGCCGAGCGCTACTACCGGCTCAAGCGGGACACCGCGCAGCTGGAGCGGCGGATCGAGGGCCGTACGAACACGATCGCGCGGACCTTCGACCGGATCGTCGCCCTGCTGACCGAGCTGGACTATCTGCGCGGTGACGAGGTCACCGAGCACGGGAAGCGGCTCGCGCGGCTCTACGGCGAGCTGGATCTGCTCGCCAGTGAGTGTCTGCGGGCGGGGGTGTGGGAGGGGCTGGGGCCGGCGGAGCTCGCGGCTTGTGTCTCCGCGCTCGTGTACGAGGCCCGTGTCGGGGACGACGCGATGGCGCCGAAGCTGCCGTCCGGGAACGCGAAGGCCGCGCTGGGGGAGATGGTGCGGATCTGGGGGCGGCTGGACGCGCTGGAGGAGGAGTTCCGGATCACCCAGAGCGAAGGGGTGGGGCAGCGGGAGCCCGATCTCGGCTTCGCCTGGTCCGCGTACATGTGGGCCTCGGGGTCGGGGCTGGACGAGGTGTTGCGGGAGGCGGAGATGCCTGCCGGGGACTTTGTGCGGTGGTGCAAGCAGGTGATCGATGTGCTGGGGCAGATCTCGGCCGCCGCGCCGCCCGGGTCGACCGTGGGGAAGAGTGCGCGTAAGGCGGTCGAGGGGTTGTTGAGGGGGGTTGTGGCTTACTCCTCGGTGGGGTGAGTGGTGGGGCGCCCGCTGTGGGGGGTGGGGTGGGTTGTGTGGCGGGTGCGGGTGAGTTGTGGCTGGTCGCGCTGTCCCCCGCGCCCCCAAGACAGCAGAAGCCTGCCCGTCCCCCTGACGGAGGCCTGGAGCTGGGCTCAGCGGGCCAAGTAGTGCCTCCAGCCGCCGTACCGAGTGATGTCCGGGGCGTCTTCGAGGGCTGCGGGCTCGCAGAGGAAGCCCGGGGCCCGGGTTCCGTCGGCCAGTTCGATGGTGCCCAGGGTCATGGGGCGGGGGAGGGCGGTCAGGAGGCGGCCCAGACCCTCCGGGGGGAGGCGCCAGATCTCGGTCTCGATGGGGGCGCCGCCCTCGCCCACGTGGACCAGGCCCGGCTTCGGCGGGGTCGTGCGGAGGGCGTGGAGGCGGTAGACGGGGGCCGTCGTGGTCGTCCGCTCCAGATGGGCGCCCAGGGACAGCAGTTGGGGGTTCAGAGGCTGGCCCGAGAGATGGGCGCCCACGACCGCCAGGTGGGCCTCCGGCCGGAGGAGGGCGGCGACACGGGCCAGGCGGTCGTCCGTGAAGGCCGGGCCGATCAGCATCACGCCGAAGGGGAGACCGTTCACCTCGCCCGCGGGCACGGCGACCGCCGCCAGGTCGAACAGGTTCGTGGAGTTGGTGAAACGGCCCAGGCGGGCGTTCGCGCCCAGCGGGTCGGCGGCGACCTCCGCGAGCGTCGGGTGGCCCGGCGCCGTCGGCAGCAACAGGGCGTCCGCGTCGGCCAGTTCGGCGAGCGCGCGGGCGCGTAGGACGGCCAGGCGGTCCTGGTCGGCGAAGAGCTGGTGGGCGGGGATGTCGCGGGCTCGGGTGATGATGCCGGCGACCGTGGGGTCCAGCGACTCGACGCCGTCCGCGATCGCCTTGTCGACAAAGCTCCCCACGGCCGTGTAGCGCTCGGCCACGAACGCGCCCTGGTAGAGCATGGCCGCGGCCTCCGTGAACGGGGTGAGGTCGAGGGGGCGTACGTCCGCGCCCGCGGCCGTCAGCCGGGTCACCGCCGCCTCGTACGCCTCCGCCCAGCCCTCGTCCAGCTCGCCCAGCTGGTCGCGTGGGGGGACGGCGACGCGCCAGGGGCCCGGGGTGCGCGGCGGAAGCGGCGGGAGGGCGCGGTCGGGTGGGGAGGTCATGTGGGCCAGGGCCTGTTCGGCCTCGGGGAGGGTGCGGGCGAACACCGTCACGCAGTCGATCGAGGCGCAGGCCGGGACCACACCGGTGGTGGGGACCAGGCCCCGGGTGGGCTTCAGGCCGACGATGCCGTTGAAGGCGGCGGGGACCCTGCCGGAGCCGGCCGTGTCGGTGCCGAGCGCGAAGTCGACGATGCCGAGCGCCACCGCCACGGCCGAGCCGGAGCTGGAGCCTCCGCTGATCCTGGACGGGTCGTGGGCGTTGCGGACGGCGCCGTGGGGGGAGCGGGTGCCGACGAGGCCTGTGGCGAACTGGTCCAGGTTGGTGGTGCCGAGGACGAGGGCGCCGGCCTCGCGGAGGCGGGCGACGACGGGGGCGTCGGCGTCGGGGGTGTACGCGTAGGCAGGGCAGCCGGCGGTGGTGGGGAGGCCGTGGACGTCGATGTTGCCCTTGGCGGCGAAGAGGCGGCCGGCGAGGGGGAGGGGGTCGCCTGCGGCGAGGCGGGCGTCGATGGCGCGGGCTTCGGCCTCGACCTCGGGCTGGGGGCGTAGGTCGATCCAGATCTCGGGGCGGTCCACGGCTTCGATGCGGGCGTAGGCCATGCGGACTCGGGTCACGGTCGACATCTGTGCTCCTTGGCGGGGGTGGTTCTGTCGGCTGCGGGCCGGTGGGTGGTGTGTGCCCACCCGTTCCGCCCTGCGGAACGATTGCCCACACACCACCAGCAGAGTTGTAAGGCGCCCGGTGGGGCGGTCACGGACCACCCGGCTTTCGGTCGCCCCCGGTGCCCGTCGGCGCCAGAACGACCAATGCCGTGCCCGCCTCCACCTGGGCCCCCGGTCGGGTCAGGACCTCATGGACCACGCCGTCCGTCGGCGAGAGGACGCGGGACTCCATCTTCATCGCCTCCAGGGTCAGCAGGGGCTGGCCGGTGGTCACCCGGTCGCCCGGTCGTACGTTCAGTTGCCAGACGGACGCGGTGAACTCGGCCTCGATCAGGTGGCCGCCCTCCGGGACGCGCACCTCCGCCTGGGTGGTGGGAGGGGTGGGCACCGCCTCCGCTCTCGTGAACTCGCCGGCCGCTTCCCAGGCCGCCCGCTCCGCCGCGAAGGCGGTCTGTTGCCTGGTCCTGAAATCGGTGATCGAGTCGGCGTGTTCGGACAGGAAGGTCCGGTACGCCGCCAGGGAGAACGTGCCGTGCTCCACGCGTGGGACGAAGCGGCCCGCGATGATGTCCGCCCGGAGGGAGAGCAGTTCGTCGGCGTCCACCGGGTACCACTTGATGCGGTCGAAGAAGCGCAGGAGCCACGGGGAGCCGGGCTCGAAGGCGCCGCGTTGCTGCCAGGGGGACCAGACCTGGGTGGTGCGGCCGACGAACTGGTAGCCGCCGGGGCCCTCCATGCCGTAGACGCAGAGATAGGCCCCGCCGATGCCGACCGAGTTCTCCGCCGTCCAGGTGCGGGCCGGGTTGTACTTCGTCGTCACCAGGCGGTGGCGGGGGTCCAGGGGCGTCGCGACCGGTGCGCCCAGGTAGACGTCGCCGAGGCCCAGGACCAGGTACTCGGCGGCGAAGACCGTGTCGTACACGTCGGTCACCGAGGCGAGGCCGTTGACGCGGCGGATGAACTCGATGTTCCAGGGGCACCAGGGCGCGTCGTCGCGGACGCCCGCCATGTAGCGGGCGATGGCCTCGCGGGTCGCGGGGTCGTCCCAGGAGAGGGGCAGGTGGATGGTGCGGGAGGGGACGACCAGTTCGTCGGCGGGGGGCAGGGTCGACACGATCCGCCGTACGGCGGTGAGGAGTTCGGGCTGGGGGAGCAGCGTCGGGTTCGTCTGGATCTGGAGGGAGCGGATGCCGGGGGTGAGGTCGGTGACGCCGTCCAGGGCCGCGTTCGCGACCGCTTCCATCAGGGCGTGGACGCGCATCCGCAGCGCCAGGTCGAGTTGCATGGGGCCGAACTCGACCAGGAGGTTGTCGTCGCCGCTGCGGCGGTAGGTCACGTCGCCGTCGCGGGCCAGGACGCCGCCGTCGACGATCGCGGGGCGGGGGGAGGCGTCGTCCGTGACCGGGAGAAAGCGGACCGTGTCGCCGGGGCGCAGCTGGCCGAGCTTCCAGCGTTCGGTGGAGATCACCGTGGCCGGGCAGACGAAGCCGCCGAGGGAGGGGCCGTCGGGGCCGAGGAGGACCGGCATGTCGCCGGTGTAGTCGACGGCGCCGACCGAGTACGGGGTGTCGTGGATGTTGGAGGGGTGCAGGCCCGCCTCGCCGCCGTCGGTGCGGGCCCAGCGGGGCTTGGGGCCGACCAGCCGTACGCCGGTGCGGGCCGAGTTGAAGTGGACCTTCCAGTCGGCCGCGTAGAACTCGTGGATGTCCTCCTCGGTGAAGAACTCCGGTGCCGCGTGCGGGCCTTCGAGGGCGGCCAGCTGCCAGGAGGAGGTGGGGAAGTGCGGGCGCGACTCCGGGGGGACGGGGCCGCCCGCGTCCGTGGCCGCGCCGCCGTGCAGGACGTCGCCCGTGCGCAGGGCCCGGCCGCCGTGGCCGCCGAAGCGGCCCAGGGTGAAGGTGGCCGCGCTGCCGAGGAAGGAGGGGACGTCCAGGCCGCCGCCCGCGAAGAGGAGGTAGGTGCGCAGGCCGTGTTCCGTGGGGGCGCCGATGGAGAGCGTCGCTCCTGCGGGGATCGTGACCGGCTCCCACTGGGCGACCGGGGTGCCGTCCACGCTCACCGGGGCGGGGGCGCCCGTCACACAGACCGTGGTGGCGTGGGTGAAGCGGAGGGACGGGCCCTGGAGGGTGCATTCGAGGCCGGGGGCGCCCTCGGGGTTGCCGAGCGCCCGGTTGCCCAGGCGGAAGGACAGGTCGTCCATGGGGCCGCAGGGCGGGACGCCGACCTGCCAGTGGCCGGTGCGGCCGGGCCAGTCCTGGACGGTGGTGAGGGTGCCGCCGGAGACGACCTCGACGCGCGGGGTCGGGTCGGTGACGGTCGTGAGGGTGGCCGTGGAGTGCGTGGCCCGCCGGAAGTCCTCGTCGTCGAGGGCCGCCCGGACCAGGCCCAGGTTCGTCTCGATGCCGTCGACCCGGGTCCTGGCCAGCGCCTCGTCCAGCCTGCGCAGCGCGTGCGCGCGGTCGGGGCCGTACGCGACGACCTTGGCGAGCAGCGGGTCGTACGACGTGGTGACCTCGGTGCCCGTTTCCACCCAGCCGTCGACGCGGACGCCCCCCGGGAACTCGACCCGCGTCAACAGGCCCGCGCTGGGCCGGTGTTCGCGGGAGGGGTCCTCGGCGTAGACGCGGGCCTCGACGGCGTGGCCGCGGGGCTGGGCCGGGGCCTGGACGACGGCGGAGTCGCCGCGGGCCAGGCGCAGCATCCAGGCGACGAGGTCGACGCCGTAGATCTCCTCGGTGACCGGGTGTTCCACCTGGAGGCGGGCGTTGACCTCCAGGAAGTACGCCTCCTCGCGGGCCGCGTCGTAGACGAACTCGACGGTTCCGGCGGAGCGGTACTCGACGCTCGCGCACAGATCGCGGGCGGCGGCGGACAGCCGTTCGCGGACGTGGTCGGGGAGGCCGGGGGCCGGGGCCTCCTCGACGACCTTCTGGTTGCGGCGCTGGAGGGAGCAGTCGCGGTCGCCGAAGGTGACGACGAGGCCGTCGCCGTCGCCGAAGACCTGCACCTCGACATGGCGGGCCCGCTCGACGAGGCGTTCGAGGTAGACGCCGGCGGAGGAGAAGGAGGCGGCGGCGACGCGCTGCACCCGGTCCCAGGCTTCCGTGAGTTCGGCGGCGGAGTGACAGGCCGACATGCCGATGCCGCCGCCTCCGCCGGTGGCCTTGAGCATCACCGGGTAGCCGATGGTCGCAGCCTCGTCGAGGGCCTCGGCGAGCGAGGGCAGCAGGTCGGTGCCGGGCAGGAGCGGGACGCCCGCGGCCTCGGCCGCCTCCCGTGCCGTGTGCTTGGCGCCGAACAGTTCCAGCTGGTCGGGGGTGGGGCCGACGAACACGAGGTCCGCGTCCTCGCAGCGGCGGGCGAAGGCCGCGTCCTCGGACAGGAAGCCGTAGCCGGGGTGGATCGCGCCCGCGCCGGTGTCCTTGGCGGCCTTGAGGATCAGGTCCGCGTCGAGGTACGACTCCTTCGCGGGCGCCGGGCCGAGCCGTACCGCCTCGTCGGCGAGCCGGACGTGCGCGGCGGAACGGTCGGCGTCGGAGTACACCGCGACCGTGCGCAGGCCCAGTTCGCGGGCGGTGCGGATGATCCGGACGGCGATCTCGCCCCGGTTGGCGACCAGCACGGTGTCGAAGGTCATGCGCCGGCTCCGGTGGTCGTCACGTCTTGGACGGGCGTCATGTGTTCGGTCGTCGTCGCCTCGCCGGTGATCGTCACTCGCACGGCCGTCGGGTGGAAGCCGTTGCAGGGGTTGTTGATCTGGGGGCAGTTGGAGATCAGGACCAGTACGTCGCGCTCGGCGCGCAGGGTCAGGGCGAGGCCCGGTGCGGAGATGCCGTCGACGATGCCCAGGGTGCCGTCCTTCTCGACCGGCACGTTCATGTACCAGTTGATGTTCGACACGAGGTCGCGCTTGCCGAGGCCGTGCCTGGCGCCCTCCGCGAGGAAGTTGTCCACACAGGCGTGCTGCGACCAGGTGTGGTGCCCGTACCGCAGGGTGTTCGACTCCTTGGAGCAGGCGCCGCCGACCGTGTCGTGCCGGCCCACGTCGTCGGCGGTCACGGTCATCAGCGGGGTGTGCTCGTTGGACATCAGCACACTGCCGGTGGTGAGGAAGATTCCGCCCTGCGCGTGGATGGTGTCGGGCGCGCTGTAGCGGACGGCGGTGTCGTGGGCGTCGTAGACGAGGAAGTCGACGGCCTGGTTGCCGTGCAGATCGGTGATCGTGAGGGACTCGCCGGCGCGGATCACGGACGACCAGGCGGCGCGGGCCGGGACCACGGCCGTCACCGGATCGGCCGACCTCGCCGCAGCGGATGTCTTCATGCGATCCCCCTCGCGGTGAGGAACTCGGCGGTGTTCAGGAAGGCGCGGCGGCCCTCGGGGGTGGCGTCCCACAGGGGATCGCCGGGCCTGGTCGGCTCGGCGCGCCAGGCGAGCACCTCCAGCGGGGTGCTGACGTACTCGGGGCGCGGGTCGGCGGGGTGCGGCACGTTGGCGATCAGTACGGTCACGTCCTGCTCGGCGCGCAGGGTCACGGCGGCGCCGGGGCCGGCGGAGCCGGTGAAGTCGAGGGTGCCGTCCTCGCGTACCGCCACGCCCTGGAAGAAGGAGAGCGAGGGCGGCAGGTCCCGGGGTTCGAGGCCGTTCTTGGCGGCGGCCAGCTTGAACAGCTCGCGCCCGGCGGGGGAGGGCGACTGCGGGGTGCCGTCGCCGTACCGCTCGGTGTTGCGTACGAGGGTGGAGGTGCCGCACAGCGCGTCGTGCCGGCCGGAGGTGTCGGTGATCACCGAGGCGAGGACGCGGCCCTGGTCGGACAGGAGCAGGACGCCCTCGCCCAGGTAGGCGTTCCACTGGACCTTGACGGTGTCGGCGACGTTCAGCCGCTCCCAGGGGCGGTCGGCGTGGTGCAGGAGCAGATGCGCGCAGGCGTCGCCGCGCGGATCGGTGAGGCGGAACTCCGTGCCCCGGGCGAGCACGCGGTGGGTGTAGTTGCCGCCCGCCACCGTCTCCGCCCACACCAGCCGCTCGGCCTCGCCGGGCGGGTCCGGCCAGCGGCTCGCGGGCACCACGGGCATCGCCTCGGCCTGGGCGCCCTCCTGTGCGCGGGCGTGGTCACGTGCTCCGTACGTCGTCGATGTCGCCATCGCGGGACCTCCGGGTGCGGCGTGTATTTCTGTCGTGCGACAGAAATTAAGGGCGGGGCGGGTCGCCGCCATGTCCCTTGCGTTGCGGGGCAGTTACCGACCCCTCACGATGGTCGTGCCTCGTCAGGGGTGCGGCGAACCGTGCGACCGGTCACAGCGGAGGCGCGGGTGCCGTGTGCGAGGATCGAACGCATGGGAAGCGCGGCGGGCACCGGTGGGCGTCGGGTCGGCAGGCCCCGGGCCGAAGGGCGCCCGGAGAGCGGGCTGTCGCCCCGCGACGAACTGCTCGCGGCCGCCGCCGAGTTGTTCACGACCCGGGGCTACGCGGCCACCACCACCCGGGCCGTCGCCGAGCGCGCCGGGATGCGGCAGGCGTCCATGTACCACTACGTCTCCGGCAAGGAGGAGCTGCTCGCCGAGCTGCTGGAGTCCACCGTCACGCCGTCGCTCGCGTACGCCCGTGAACTCCTCGCCCGGGACGGCACCGCCGCCGGGGAGCGGCTGTGGGAGCTGTGCCGCGCGGACGTCGCCCTGCTCTGCGGGGGCCCGCACAACCTCGGCGGCCTCTACCTCCTCCCGGAGGTCCGCACCGAACGCTTCGCCGGCTTCCATGCCGTACGGGCCGAACTGAAGGACGCCTACCGGCAGTTGATCGCGGCGACGGCCGCGGGCGGGGCGCTGGCCAAGAGTGAGCTGGATCTGCGGACGGATCTCGTCTTCGGGCTGATCGAGGGCGTCATCCTCGTCCACCGCTCCGACCCCGACCGATCCGTCTCCGTGTTCGCCGAGGCGACGGCGGACGCCGCGCTGCGCATCGCCGGCGTCTGAGGTTCCTCGGCCTGTCAAGAGCCTCTTCTCGTACGCCCGTACGACGTTACGCACTGTGTGCGAATGATCTCCCAGCGTGTAAATCACCAGAGCGTACTCCTGTCGCGAGGGTGATTTCAGTCGGTTGCTGAATATGACACAGCGATGATCCGGTCGGACTAAGCTCGCCCGCAGCGCACCGAGTTGAGGTGTATTCGGGCGCTTGTTCCAAAAAATACCGAAGATCCAGTTTGATTCGAGGATGAACCCGAACAACCCCCAGCAACTCCCCGCCAGTCCCCCGACCTTCAGCCGATCTGCTTTTAGAGGGCATACATGGTGAGTGTTCAATCGCCTCCCGGTGGCCGTGAACTTCCCTACGCGCGCGTGCTGCCGCTCCCGGCGATACTGATGGCCGCGGCGACCGGGACCACCGTCTCCCTGGTGACGGGACCGGTCCGGCTCGCCGTCGGCTTGTGCGGAGCCTTCGCGACGCTCCTGCTGATCGCGGTCGCCGTCGTCGCGATGCGCGGCGGCCGTCGCACGGTCCGTGAACTGCGCGCCGAACAACAGCGGCGAACCGTCTTTCTCGAACAGCGGATCGCCGCCCACGACCAGGAATTCATCCGGCTGGGCAAGGAGATCCTGCCCGCCGCGCTGTACCGGCTGCGCGGTGGAGAATCCCCCGCAGAGGTGATTCGCCATGTCGTCGACGGCGACACCGAGTGGCGCGAACTCCCCGAGTCGCAGCGCGAACTGCTGCGCATCCTGCTCACCATCGTCGACCGCGAGGACGCGCTCCGCGACTCCTCGCAGCGCTCGTTCGTGAACATCGCCCGCCGGGTCCAGGCGATCGTCCACCAGCAGAACAACGAACTCCGGGAGATGGAGGAGGACCACGGGCGCAACCCCGAGGTCTTCGACGACCTGCTGCGCATCGACCACGGCACCGCGCTGATCGGCCGCCTCGCCGACTCCATCGCCGTGCTCGGCGGCGGCCGCCCCGGCCGTGTCTGGTCCCGGCCCGTCCCGCTGTACAGCGTGCTGCGCGGCGCCATGTCCCGCATCCTGGAGTACCGCCGCATCGAGCTCGACTCGATCGCCAAGGTCAACGTCGACGGCGTCGGCGTCGAGCCGATCATCCACGCCTGCGCCGAACTCCTCGACAACGCCACCCGCTACTCGCCGCCCCACACCAAGGTGCACGTCACCGCCGTGGAGGTGCAGACCGGTATCGCCATCGAGATCGAGGACGGCGGCATCAGCCTCAGCGAGGAGACCCGCACCAAGGTCGAGAACATGCTCGCCGCGGCCCAGCAGGGCATCGACGTACAGGACATGGGCGACACCCCGCGCCTCGGCCTCGCCGTCGTCGGACGTCTGTCGACCATGTACAACATGCAGATCTCGCTGCGGCCGTCCGCCTACGGCGGCGTCCGGGCCGTCGTCGTCGTACCGCGCGACCTGCTCACCGAGGAGCCCGCCCCCGGCCTCGCCCACGGCATCGGCGCCGGCGCCGTGACGATCATGGACAACGGCGGGGTCGAAGGCCCCAACCGCAAGGCCAAGCGTCGCCGCCCGACCACCGGACCGCGGATCCCGAGCTCCGCGGAGGACATGGGCCAGGGCATGGAGGACGACGTCCCCGTCGTCACCGAGTGGACGGCCAACGGCCTGCCGCAGCGCCGCAGCCGCAGCAAGATCCCGCTCAGCCAGCGCTACGCCGAGGCCGCCGCCGCGGAGGCCGCGGCCGAGGCCGCCATGGCCGCCGCCCCCGTGTGGCAGCCGGAGCCCGAACCGGAGAAGGAGCAGGCCCCACCCGGCATGTGGGTCGAGGCGTTCATGGCCGGGCTCAAGGGCGACCCCGACCCGAACGCCTTTCGGAACCCGGACGACCCGACGGCGTCCACCGCAAGCACCGCGAACACCGAGCCGGCCCGTATCGAGGCCGACGACGAGGGGGACCTCAAGTGATCCAGCAACGGGCCAATTTCGACTGGCTGCTGAAGGATCTGGCCGACGGCGTACCCGGCATCCAGCAGATCGTGGTGCTCTCCGCCGACGGTCTGCGGATCGCCCGCCACGGCGGCGACCCGGACGCCGCCGACCGGGTCGCCGCGGCCTGCGCGGGACTGCAGAGCCTGGCCGGCGCCGTGGCCGGTGAGATCCCGCAGAGCGACGGCCACATGCGGATGGTCATCATCGAGATCAACGGCGGCTACTTCTATCTGATGGCCGCCGGTTCCAACGCCTACCTCGCGGTGCTCGCCAACTCGGTCGCCGAACCCGGGCTGATGAGCAACCGCATGCGCGACCTCGTCGACCGCATCGGCTC
Source organism: Streptomyces sp. NPDC001868 (assembly GCF_040297125.1). Lineage (NCBI taxonomy): Bacteria > Bacillati > Actinomycetota > Actinomycetes > Kitasatosporales > Streptomycetaceae > Streptomyces > Streptomyces sp. NPDC001868. The sequence goes on from NZ_JBEOYO010000028.1 coordinate 115,060, forward strand.
CCACCTCACCAGTCCGCCGCGGCGGAACGGGCAGACCGTATGACCCCTCCGCGTCGCCGCCGGCGCCAGCCCAAGCACGAGCCGCCTCCCCCTCCCTCACCGCCGCCCGCGTCGGCGTCCGAGGACGAGTCCACGGGCGACACGGGGGGGCGGCCGCCCGAGCGGCTCTACATCCTCACCGGTGAGGACGGCGAGCGAGCCCCGATCGACCTCGTCACGTTAATCGTGGCGCGCGCCGATCCGCCGCCGTCCTCCGCTCCGGAGCAGTCGGCGCTGCTCCGAATGTGCCAGGCACCCCTGTCCGTGGCCGAGATCTCGGCCTATCTCAACCTGCCGATCAGCGTGGTGACCGTCCTGCTCACCGAGCTGCTGACGGCCGAACTGGTACAGGCGCGCGCACCGGTCGTCCGGCAGGCGCGGGCAGACCGTTCCCTCCTCGAAGCGGTGATGCATGGACTTCAAAAGCTCTGACACCATCACGGGTCCACGGACCGAGGACCACCTGCCGCACACCGCGCAGGCCGCGGCGAAGATCGTGATCGTGGGCGGTTTCGGCGTCGGCAAGACGACCATGGTGGGGTCCGTCAGCGAGATCAGGCCGCTGACGACCGAGGAGACCATGACGCAGGCCGGCATCGGGGTCGACGACAACTTCGGCTCCAAGTCCAAGACGGCCACCACCGTGGCCATGGACTTCGGCCGTATCAGCATCACGGACGAGCTGGTGCTCTACCTGTTCGGCACCCCCGGCCAGGAGCGCTTCTGGTTCCTGTGGAACGGCCTGTTCGAGGGCGCCCTCGGCGCGGTCGTCCTGGTCGACACCCGTCGGCTCGAGGTCAGCTTCGACGTCATGGGCCGCCTGGAGGAGCGCGGTGTGCCCTTCGTCGTGGCGGTCAACGACTTCCCGGACGCCCCCCGTTACGCCATCGAGGAACTGCGCCAGGCCCTCGACCTGGCCGAGGAGATCCCGATCATGCGCTGCGACGCACGCCGCCGGGCGTCCAGCCGGGACGTCCTGATGACCCTCATGACCTTCCTGCACTCCCTGGCGATGTCGGGGGCGGCGGGGTCCGGGGCGGCATCGGGGGCGGCGTCGGCATGACCGGCGCCTGAGCCCCGCACGACCCGCACGTCCCTCTCACCCCCTCACCCCCACACCCCCGTCAACTTTCCAGACTTTCCAGACACCGGATCCACCTCAGTTCGGAGCGATCACCGTGACGCCTGAAGCAAACTCCCTCACCGGCACGGACGACCCCACGCTCGGGCCGCCCCCCGGTTGCCCCGCCCACGGCCTGGGCCCCGGCGGACTGCGCCGACTCTACGGCCCCGAGGCGGAGGACCTGGGAGCCGTGTACGAGAAACTCCGCGCGGAACACGGGTCGGTGGCCCCCGCCCTGCTCCACGACGACGTGCCGATCTGGGTGGTGCTCGGGCATGGCGAGAACATGCACATGGTGAGTACGCCATCGCAGTACTGCAAGGACACCCGGCTGTGGAACCCCATGCAGGAGGGCACGGTCAAGCCCGACCACCCGCTCATGCCGCACTTCGCCTGGCAGCCCATCTGCGCCCACGCCGAGGGCGACGAGCACCTGCGGCTGCGCGGCGCGGTGACCGGCGCCATGTCGACCATCGACCACCGGGGCATCCGCCGCTACATCAACCGCGCGACCCAGCACCTCGTCAACAAGTTCTGCGAGGACGGCAGAGCCGATCTGGTCGGTGAGTTCGCCGAGCACCTCCCGATGGCGGTCATGTGCGAGATCCTCGGCATGCCCGACGAGTACAACGACCGGATGGTGCACGCCGCCCGTGACTGCCTGAAGGGCAGCGAGACCGCGCTCGTCAGCCACGCCTATGTGATGGACGCCCTCGACCGGCTCACCGCCCGCCGTCGCGCCCAGCCCCAGGAGGACTTCACCAGCCACCTCATCACCCACCCGGCCGGACTCACCGACGACGAGGTCAGGGAACACCTGCGGGTGGTCCTCCTCGCCGCCTACGAGGCCACCGCCAACCTCCTCGCCAACGTGCTGCGTCTGGTGCTCACCGATCCCGGCTTCCGCGCCCAGCTGAAGGGCGGCCAGATGACCGTGCCCGAGGCGGTCGAGCAGTCCCTGTGGGACGAACCGCCGTTCAGCACCGTCTTCGCCTACTTCGCCAAGCAGGAGACCGAGCTGGGCGGCCAGCGCATCCGCAAGGGCGACGGACTCCTCCTCGGTATCAAGCCCGGCAACGTCGACCCCCGCATCCGCCCCGACCTCAAGGCCAATATGCAGGGCAACCGCTCGCATCTCGCCTTCAGCGGCGGCCCCCACGAGTGCCCGGGACAGGACATCGGCCGTGCCATCGCCGACGTCGGCGTCGACGCGCTGCTGACCCGGGTCCCGGACGTCCAACTCGCCTGCCCGGAGCACGAGCTGCGGTGGCGGGAATCCATCTCCAACCGGCACCTGGTGGAACTGCCGGTGACGTTCGCGCCCAAGCCCCAGCAGGACGTCATGCAGCGGCCCGCCGTCAACCCGTCGCCGCCGAAGCCCCCGCAGCAGCGGCGGGGCGGCACGCCGCAGCCGCAGCCGCAGGCCGTGTCCCCGGAGCCCGCCGCTCCGGCGGCCGAGCCCGCGCCGACGTCCGAACCGGCCCGCCGGCCAGGTGTGTTCCGGCGGATCCTGCGCTGGTTCGGCGGCAACTGAGCCCCACCGGGCACCGGCCGGCTACGCCGCCCACGCCTCGTACGAGGACCAGGCCCGCAGCACTCGCGGGCTGACGAACCGGTGCTCGCGCCCCGTGACCGGGTCGGTGAACGCGAGGCTCCGCGCCAGCAGTTGGAGCGGTCGCCGGAAGTCACCGGCCGGCACGGGCGGGGTGACCACCGGATAGAGGGGATCGCCGAGGATCGGCACCCCCAACGCGCTCATGTGCACCCGCAGTTGATGCGTCTGCCCGGTACTCGGCACCAGCCGGTACCGGGCACGCCCGTTCCGGTGCTCCAGCGACTCGACCCGGCTGACGGCGTTGGGCTCTCCCTCGACCTCGTAGGCCGCCATGACCCCGCGCTCCTTGACGATCCGGCTGCGCACGGTCCGGGGCAGGACCAGCGCCGGATCGTACGGGGCGACCGCCTCGTACTCCTTGCTCACCCGTCTGTCCCGGAACAGCGACTGGTACGCGCCGCGCTCCTCGGGCCGTACGGTGAACAGCACCACCCCGGCGGTGAGCCGGTCCAGCCGGTGCGCCGCGCCGAGCGTCGGAATGCCCAGCTCCCTGCGCAGCCGGGCCAGGGCCGTCTCGGTGACATGGCTGCCGCGCGGGGTCGTGGCCAGGAAGTGCGGTTTGTCGGCGACCACCAGGTGCTCGTCCCGGTACAGGACGTCGATCTCGAAGGGCACCCGCTCCTCGTGGGGCAGCTCCCGGTGGAACCACACGGACATGCCCGGCGCGTACGCCATGTCCCGTGGCACCGGACGCCCGGTGACGTCCACGATCAGCCCCGCGTCGAGCATTCCGTCGATCACCCCGGCCCCGGCCGAGAGCCGGGCCACGAGATGATCCCGTACGGTCGCCCACGCGTCCCCCGCCGGCAGCCGCACCCGCACCGGATCCACCCCGTCGCGCTGCGGCAGGGGAGGGGGCGGGGACGGGGTACGGCGTCTCATCACGATCAAGCATACGAGCGGCCGTGGCCCGGCCCGCTCGTTCAGGCGGGGAGCCTCCTGGCCTGCGTCTCCTGTCGTCCGCTCGGGTGGAGGCGGTGCGGCTGTTCGCCGTCCTGCGCGCGGCTGTGGCCGTGGGACCCGGCGAGCCGGATGCGGTTCGCCGCGGCGAACGACTCTTCGAGCCAGGGGTCCGTCGGTACGTCACCGAAGAGCCGTTCGAGCTCGCGGACCATCGGCGGAGCCAGCGGGAACCGCCTTCCCTGTCGGCGTTCCTGGTAACGGTCCTGGATCTGCACGAAGAGGAAACCGCTGCGGCCGAAGTGCACCAGCGGCTCGGGCGCTCCGGCGAAGACCAGGTCGTCTATGAGGTCGAGGTAGATCGACCGGTAGCTGGCCTTGCGCTCCTCCGCCCGGTGCTTGCTCGACGTCGGCTGGTGATCGTCCGCCGAGTAGATGCCGAGCGTGGACTTGCACAGATCCATGGAGAGGCAGTCGCAGATCGCGCTGTCCATGAGCCAGGGGAAGGACACCGGGCCCGTCGCGCTGTTCCGGGCCACCATGATCGCGGTTCCGTACGCGTTCCCGGTGTGGCCCCGGAACATGACCCCGTCCCACATGTTCGGCGAGTCGTTCAGCGCGTCCTGGAGCCCTACGTGTTCGTCCCCCGGCCGGAAGTCCATCTTCTCCGCGTACTGGACGATGGCCTGCCGCACCAGCGACAGCAGTGCGTGGACCGCGTCGCGTCCCCAGCCGGCCGCGTCCATCGCCCGTACCAGGTCGGGCACGGAACGGCCGTACATGCGGAAGCGGCCCTCGACCAGGTCGAGCGGGGGGATGCAGATGTCGTCGATGATGGTGGCGAAGGCTATGTAGTGAAGTCCCAGCGGATCCGCGCCGAACCGTTCGCCGCACCAGCAGGCCATCCACTGGATGGTGTCCCGGCAGGCCCGTGACACCGTGTCGGCGGCCTTGGCGTCATGCTTCTTCGTCCAGTCCGTGTAGTGCTCGGGAGTCCGGCCGCCCCGTGCCTGGACCGCGTCCCATCGTTCCGTGACCTTCTCGAGTAACGGCCACACATTCACCTCGTGGCACTGGGGCACCGAGCCCGCGTACCCGTCGCCGCCCATGACGGCGTACAGGTGAGCGGTCTGCTTGTTGTAACGGGACCTCGTGGTCGCGGGCCGGACGGCTTTCACCGGGTTCCGCGGGTAGTGCAGGAAGGAGCACGTCGTACCGCGATCACAATCCGGTCCGCACCAGAGATCGTGCGAAAGGCACAGCAGTTCCTGAATCCCCGTCGTGCCTGACAGCTGCTCCAGGGCCTCTTGCGCAGAGCCCTTCCAAGCGAGCATGTCCGGGGTAACCATCGAGACTTCAACGCCATTTGATGCCATAGCCCGAGCCTCCGCAAGAAGTCCCCACTTCTGGCTGCTAACCCAGGGTGCGGTCGACAACCGGCCGCCGTGAAGGGGCGTACGGCGAGCGTACTGCGGCACATAAGGGGCGCATTCGGTTGAAATTTTGTCATGAATGATACCCAGGTTGGCTGGAGTTGTCCCCTGCTTCGATCACGGCCGTTCGATTGTCAGGGTTGACCTGGTGGAACCGAAGTGGTCGCCCCGGCGGAGCGCGTCTGGCGGGTTCGCGTCACTCGGTACAGGAGGCCCAGGACGAGCGTGGCGAGCAGGAACAGCACAGTGAACCACTGGAACCACCAGTGGCCGCCGGCCGGGTCGTAGACCTCCGCGCGGGGCCAGGCCAGGTTGACGGTCATGAAGAGGCCGTAGAGGAGGGCGAGGGCGTTGACGGGGACGCCCCAGCGGCCGAGGGAGAACAGGGGCTTGCCGGTCTCGTCGGTGCCGGTCGTGGGGAAGGTGCCCTTCAGACGGCGTACGAGGAGCGGGCCGGTGACCATCGCGTACGCCAGGTACAGCATCACGATGCAGGTGGTGCCGATGGCCAGGAACGCCTCCGGTGAGGCGAAGTTGAGGAGGAGCAGGGCGGCGGCGAGGACACCGACGACCAGGGCGGGGGCGTTGGGCATGCCGGTGCGCGGGTTGACCTTGGCGAGCCGTGCGGCGAAGGGGAGCTGTCCGTCGCGGGCCATCGAGAAGAGCATGCGGCAGGCCGACGTCTGGATCGCCAGCGTGGCCACGGTGATCGCCACCACCACGTCGGCGAGCAGGAAGCGGCCCACGCCGTCGCCGAGGCTGCTCGTCAGGACGTAACTCAGGCCGTCCACGCCCAGCTTGCCGTCGGTGAGGCTGGGCGCGGCCAGCAGTCCCCCGAGGACCAGCAGACCGCCCAGCAGACCGGCCGCGCCGAGCGCCGTGAGGATGGTGCGGGGCGCGGTGCGGCGCGGGTTGTGGGTCTCCTCGCTCATCTCGCCCGCGCTGTCGAAGCCGATCATCACGTACGCCGCCATGAACGAGCCGACCAGCAGGGCGCCCAGGAGGTCGGTGCTGCCCTCGGCCGTGTGGAAGGTGATGCCGGGGGAGCGCTCGGAGTGGGTGAACAGCAGGACGATGATCAGGATCGCGCCGATGATCTCGGCGGTCACCCCGACCCGGTTGACCACCGACAGCACCCGGTTGTCGAGGATGTTCACGACCGTGGTGAGGGCCAGCAGGATCACGCCCAGGACGGCCGCGTTCGCCGCGCCCGTCGCCGTGGTGGGCGTCGGGTCGCCGCCCACGATCTGGAAGCCCGACCAGATCGCGGGCATCACGATCTGCAGCGCGAGCGCGGCCGCCGCGACCACCACGATCTGGCCGATCACCATGATCCAGCCGACGAACCAGCCGAAGGTCGGGGTGGAGAGCCGGGACGACCACTGATAGATCGCGCCCGATATCGGATAGCGCGCCGCGAGCTCCGCGAAGCACGCGGCCACCAGCAGCTGGCCGAGCAGCACCGCCGGCCAGGTCCAGAAGAAGACCGGGCCGCCGAACGCGTACCCGAAGGCGAAGAACTGGAAGACGGTCGTCAGGACCGAGATGAAGGAGAAGCCGGCGGCGAACGAGGCGTACCTGCTCAGGCTGCGGTGCAGCTCCTGGCGGTAGCCGAACTCGGTGAGGGAGCGGTCGTCGGGGGAGTGGGGTGGATCCGGACGGACATCGGGGGCGGTGCTCGTCATGGCGGCAACCTGCTTTCGCGACGGTTCGCAACGGTTCGCGGTGGTTGACAGTGGTTCGCAACAAGCGGCGCTGGAGCTTCGCGCGGGAGCGGCGCGAATTCCTGTCGGGCGACAGAAATTAGGGGAGACCTGTGTCGCGCGTGTCACGCGACCGTGTCCGGTGCGAGCCCAATTCCTCACGACCTTTTCAGGGGCGGGCAGTTGGGGGCAAGGGAGGGAGCGAGGGGTTCGGAGGGGGTTCGGAGAAGGGTTCTGAGCTTGTTCTTTATCTACCAAGATCGGCCAGGTCTGCCGATGGCCTTGAGGGTCTCGGGGCGTTTGACGGTTTTGCCGACGTCGTAGCGGGGTGC
>NZ_JBEOYO010000029.1:0-109375 GCF_040297125.1 Streptomyces sp. NPDC001868
ACGACATCGCCCGCGACCTCACCATCTGGATGGCCGCCCGCGACTTCCCCGGACGGTCAACCAAGCAGGTCAGCGACTTCTAAAACACGGCCTAGCTCGCCTCCTGTCGGGAGATCACTGAGCTGAGAACCACGCTGCCGTTTTCAGCCGCCGGTCGTGCACGCGTTCCCGAAGAGCGGTCATCCGTGCTCGCTGTGCTGGTGAGTGTCCCCTCGGGCAATTTCCTAGCATCCCCTACGCCCAGATTCGGCGGATGCTCGGGCGGACATGTGTCGGCGTGTGTACATGGATGTGCCGTCCCGATTGGACACGTTGCAGTGGTGCCAGTGGCCAGACTTCATCCGCTGCTCCCCAGCGAGGAGACACATCGGGGGTGATGCTCGCGGCAGCATGGGGTACACGGACGGTCCGCAACTGACCACACCTCAGACGCGCAGTGCCTGGCACCTGGGAGGACCCATTGGCCACCGTCATGCTGTGCTTCTTCCTGCTCGCAGGCCTGGTGCAAGTCAGGTTGGTCGCCTCATCGGCGTGGTGTTCCTTGCGCTCACCACCTGGATGCTCGTCCAGCATCTCCAAGGAAAGTGACGGCGACGCCCCGGTGCGATCTGGCGAGGTCGGTCGATCTGCCCCATCCGCCCGGGGCGCCGCGGTCGCGGTAATGAGGACGCTTTCGGTGCCCGGGTCCGCTTCGGCCGTGGAAGCGCACTACTGCGGGTGTCTTCCAGCCGATCAACAGGACCCAGGCGGCCTTCGGCCGCTGGGTCCTCACATGCCGTTGGAGGTCGAGAAGCCAGTCGTCAGGCCGGGCGGCAGGAGTCACAGACATGGCTATCGATCGCCATCGTCAGTTCGCTTGCCGCTGCCCGTACCGCGGCATCTCCATCACAGGCCAGCAGGTTCGCCGTGCTCGCGCCGTCCAGCACGGCAAGGTGAGCTGCGTGCTGCACCTCGATCTGCGAAGCATTGTGTTCGAGGATCGACTGGAGCAGTTCGATCACCCCAGGCCGGCAGGTGACGGCCTCGGTCACTGCAAGATCCCACAGGAACGGAACCGCCGCGACAGTCGCATCAAAGACAGCCAGCTCACCGAGCCACAGACCGAGGTCACTCAGCGCGTCAGTGCCTGTCCGGGCGTCACCCCACGCCACCCGAGACAGTCGGCCCGGAACGCCTTCTGCAGATCCGTACGCGTGCGTCAACTCATGCCACCGAACGCGGCTCATGCCCTTGAGGATCGTCCCCACCACGCCCTCCAAACTTGCTCTCCGTCACCGGGTTTGAGCAGCACCCGTTCTCGTCAATCAGCTACAACCATTCTCCTCTTGCCCGGTTGCTTCCACTGCCGTGATCCGGGCTGTTGCATCTCGGCGGGGTCGCCATCCCGGCCACGGCGCTTTCACCGGTTGGGGGACGCATCCACCCGGCTGTCACAGCTGGCAGGCTGTGTTCATGGACGTGGAGGCGCTCAGCGCAGCTGACTACGAGTCGGTGCACCGGGCAAGCCGAGGCTTGGCGCCGCGGTACGGGATGGTTTCGCTCAACGCCATGATGGAGGCATGGGAGGCGCTGGTAGAGGATACCGAGGAGGGGTTCGACGCCGAACTCATCTGGGAGTACGCGGACAGGCTTCGCTGCCGTCGCTGGCTCGCGGAGGCATGGCCCGTATTCACCGACAGGATTCGGGCCGCGCGGCAAGCGGAGCTCGACGCCCTGGATGCCCGCTTCCAACTGGCTACCGTGCCCCTGAACGGCCAGGCAGACGATGCCCGATGGCACTCCCGGCGACCGCGGCTGATCGAGGGCGACCCTTTGCTGGAACTGCCTGAATCCTGGGTCCTGTGACACATTTGAGCGCCAGCGCACAGCGCAGTGCCGACGCCGGGGAGGGAGCGGCGCGTGCTTCTGAACAGGGCCGGACGGGCGAGGGTTCCGGTCGGCGACGGCAGGTCCAGCCGCCGAGGAGCCCAAGGTGCCGTCCGACCAACCAACTCGCCGCCGGCCGACAGCTCACCGGGCGCCGCCGGGAACTGGATTGCCTCGCCACCGCGACCACGCTGCGGCAGGGCCCTCCGCCTCGCCAGGGGAGTCGCCGACCTGGCTCGCACTCCTGTGCCCCGCCCACTCCGAGGCCCTTCCCTGGTGGCCCGGCACCGCCGCCGACACCGACGGCCTGCGCCTGTCCTGCGGATCCGTCCTGGACTACCGGTCGGCCGAGCAACTGCTCCCGTCGCACGCCGACCTGTGGCTGACGCCCCTGACCAGAGTGGCCCCGAAGAGAGAACGTACGCCGGAGTCTGGCCCGACGTCCTGGACCAGGCCGACCACGTAGTGCACTCCCGCCTGGGCGAGGACACCGCCGACGGGGAAGAGACGCAGGGCAACCTGTACCGGGCGACCGTTCCCCTGGCCTACCGCGAGACCCTCGCCCAGCGCCTGTAGCCGCGGTCGCGCCGCACGTCCGGTCCGGTCTCGCCTTCTGCAGCTCCTGCGGAATCGCGAGTAACTCCGCGGCCACTTCATCGTGACGAGAGGGCTCCGCCGGGCCGCGGTATCGCCCTCCTCGGCATCGACCTCGGCAACAGGCTGCTCGCCACCCTCGGTCTCGCCCTCTTCGACGCCGGCATACGGGTCTGTCAAACGAGCGGTGTAACTGGGGTTGTTGGATTTACTGACGGGCTGCGGAGAGGCGGCCGTCCATGTGGGAGTGCGGTCAGGCGGCGAAGGAGGCGAGCAGTTCCTTGTACTGCTTGGCGGCGGTGTTCAGGTCTTCGTCGGAGAGGCCGAAGGCGGTGCCGTACAGCTTGACCATCGGCTGGATGTCGAACTGGCAAAGCCGCAGGGTCGCGTGCCAGTTGCTCAGGAGGGTCTCAAGGGTGGTCTGGTTCGCGCCTTCGGGGGTGTAGTGGTCGGCGGGGACGCCGGTGGTGACGGCGACGACGGCCTTCTTGCTGGCCAGCTGGGAGGGCGAGCCGTCCATGGTGAAGGCCCAGCCGAGAGTGAAGACCTTGTCCTGCCATTGCTTGAGCAGAGGGGTGGTGTTGTACCAGAACACCGGGTGCTGGAAGACGATCACGTCGTGGTCGGCCAGCAGTGCCTGCTCGGCGTCGACGTCGATCTGGAAGTCGGGGTAGGTGGTGTAGAGGTCGTGCACGGTGACATGGGCCAGCTCGCGGACGGCGTCCACCAGAGCCTTGTTGGCCTTCGACTGGGACAGGTCGGGGTGGCCTACGACAAGGAGAACCTTGGACATGATGAGAAAGCCTCTTCAGTGATCAGTGAAATGGGTGAACGGATGCGGGTTGGTCGGGTGCGACGGATCAGTACGTCGCGGGGGCGTCAGATCACCGGTCGATGGTGGCCATATTGGCCTCGTCGTGGCGTTCGCCCGCGGCCGGTGTGAGGTTGTTCAGGCGGTCGAGCTGAGCGGCGCTGAGTTCGATGCCGTCGGCGGCGGTGTTCTCTTCGACGCGTGCGACCCGGCGGGTTCCGGGTATGGGGGCGATGTCGTCGCCGCGGTCCAGCAGCCAGGCCAGTGCGGTCTGGGCCGGGGTGGCTCCGATCTCGGCGCCGATGGCCTGTACTTCGTCGACGATGCGCAGGTTGCGCTGGAAGTTCTCGCCGGTGAAGCGCGGGTTGGTCTTGCGCCAGTCGTCGTCGGCGAAGTCGTCGACGGTGCGGATCTGTCCGGTCAGCAGGCCGTGGCCGAGCGGGGAGTAGGGGACGAATCCGATGCCGAGCTCGCGCAGCAGCGGGAGGATCTCGGCCTCGACATCGCGGGTCCACAGGGAGTATTCGGTCTGCAGCGCGGACACCGGATACACGGCGTGCGCCCGGCGGATCGTCTCGGGTCCGGCTTCCGAGAGGCCGATGTGGCGCACCTTGCCTTCGGCGACCAGCTCGGCCAGCGCGCCGACGGTCTCCTCGATTGGCGTGTTCGGGTCGACGCGGTGCTGGTAGTAGAGGTCGATGTGGTCGGTGCCGAGCCGCTTGAGCGAGCCTTCGACCGCGGCCTTCACGTTGCCGGGGCTGCTGTCGATGACGCCGGGGCCGTCGCCGGTGTGGGAGACGAGACCGAACTTCGTCGCCACCACGACGTCGTCGCGGCGGCCCTTGATGGCCTTGCCGACGATTTCCTCGCTGTGGAAGGGGCCGTAGATCTCGGCGGTGTCGATGTGGGTGACCCCGAGGTCGAGCGCCCGGTGGATGGTGCGGATCGACTCGGCGTCATCGAGCTCCCCGCCCGTGGTGTACATGCCGGCCATGGTCATGGCTCCCAGGCCGATGCGGGAGACATCGAGCCCGCCCAGTGACACGTGCTTCATCAGGTACTCCTTTTCGTGACGGCTGTCAGGTCGGTGTGATCAATGGGGTGCGGCACCAGCCGGCGGACCGTGCTTCGGTGGTCCGCACGCTGCTGGCGCGGGTGCCGTTGCGGGTAGCGGGTCAGTGCCGTAGGTGCACCCGGCGGCTGCCGGCCTCGGCCGGGCATGGTGCTCAGGCGTGGGTGTCGTCGTAGGTCCGGCTGCCGAGGACATCGATGCCGCGGTCGCCGGTGATGGGCTTCGTCCGGGTGGCCGGGTGGGCCGACCAGGAGGATTCGAGCCGGCCGCTGTCAGGTGGGGTCCGACGCTGGTGTTGCCAGGGCCAGGCTGCGCGGGATCCGCGGCTGAACCGGCTGCGCCGGGTCAGTGCTCGTGGGCCGCCGGCTCCAGAACGAGGACCGGGATCTCACGTTCCGTGTTCTTCTGGTACTCGGCGTAGTCGGGGAACGCTTCGACGGCTCGGGCCCACCACAGGGCCTTCTCGTCCCCGGTCACCTCGCGTGCCAGCATGTCCTGGCGCACCGGGCCGTCCTGAAGCTCGACTCGGGGGTCGGCCACCGCGTTGTGGTACCAGACCGGGTGCTTGGGGGCTCCTGCCATGGAGGCGATGACGGCGTAGACGCCGTCGTGCTCCACCCGCATGACCGGGGTCTTGCGGATCTTGCCGCTCTTCGCGCCCAGGGTGGTCAGGATGACGACGGGCAGGTCCCGGAGCCTCTCGTCCTCCTCCCGTGCGACCAGGACACTCAGCGTCGTTCCCTGCGTACCGCCGGAGCTTTCGTACAGCTCCACCTGGTCACGCACAAACTGCGCCTTGCTCGGCTCGTACTCGCCTTTGAGGGGCATGTCGACTCTCTCCGTGCTGTCGAAACGCACACCCGGCCCGGTCCTCCGTCCTGGCCGGGGTGCGGGGCGTGGTGCTCAGGCGTGGGCGTCGTCGTAGGCCAGGCTGTCGCCCAGCTCGCGGGATGCCTCGGCCTGGGCGAGGAGTTCCTTTGCCTTGGCCTCGGCGGCCTCGATGGCGTCCGCACCGGCGACGAAGCGCTGCAGGGGCTTGTCCTGGCCGGCGATGGTGAGCAGGGAGCGGGCGAGCTTGGCGGGGTCGCCGGGCTGCTTGCCGTTCATGCTCTTCATGCCCTCGATCCTGGGGGCGGTGCGCGGGGCGTAGTCGTCGATGGACAGCTCGGGCCAGGTGGTGGAGCCGTCCACGAGGAGTTCGGTGCGGAAGTAGCCGGGCTCCACGATCGTGGTGTGGATGTTGTAGGGCTCGACGTCGTAGCGCAGGGACTCCATCCAGCCCTCTTCGGCGAACTTGGAGGCGGCGTAGGCGGAGGTGAACTCCATGCCGACCAGCCCGGCGGTCGAGGTGATGGTGATGACGTGGCCGGCGCGCTGCTTGCGCATGACGGGCAGGACGGCGCGGGTGACGTTCATCGGGCCGAAGAGGTTCGTCTCGAACTGCCGGCGCATCTGCGCGGGCGAGATCTCCTCGAAGTAGCCGGTGAACAGGTTCCCGGCGTTGTTGATCAGGACGTCGATGCGGCCAAAGCGGTCGACGGCGGCCTGCGCGGCGGCCTCGGCATCCTCGCTGCTGGTCACATCGAGCCTCGTGACCAGCAGATTGTCCTGCGGCCCGCCCAGGGTCTTCTCGACCTCCTCGGGACGGCGGCCGGTGGCGACGACCCGGTGGCCGGCGGCGAGGGCCTCGCGGGCGATGTCCGTGCCCAGACCGCGTCCGGCACCAGTGACGAGAATGACCTTGCTCATGGGGGCTTCCTTTCAGGCGCCGGGCTCCGGCACCCGCTGTGTGCGGGGGTGAGGCATACAGCGCCGTGGAGGGGGCTGGGACCGGCGGCACGAGCGCCGTCTGTCCGGGTGGTTCACACCGTCGTGAGCGGTGCACCACCAACAAAACCGCTTGTCACGGGAGTGTGGGAGTCCCTCTTGAGGGGGTCACTGACAGGGACCCCCAACCCGGCGGATGCGCTCGTAGAGTGAAGCGCATGGCAGGCAGAAACGACCCACAAGGCAGCAACCGCGACATCCGCGACGATTTCCGTGCGGAGATCCGGGAATTCCTGGGCACGCGACGGGCCAGGGTCACCCCCGAGCAGGCCGGACTGCCGGCCTACGGTGGAGAGCGCCGACGGGTCACCGGGCTGCGCCGTGAGGAGGTCGCCCTCCTCGCGGGCATCTCCAGCGAGTACTACACCCGGCTGGAGCGCGGCAACGCCACCGGCGTCTCCGAGAGCGTCATCGAAGGCATCGCACAGGCACTTCAGCTCGACGAGGCCGAACGCATCCACCTGCTCGACCTCCTGCGCGGCGCCGGCACGACCCGCCCGCCACGCCGCCGACCGGCCCAGCTGCGCGTGCGGCCCACCGTGCAGCGCGTCCTCGACTCGATGAGAGGCACACCCGCGTTCATCCTCAGCGGACGCGGGGACATCCTGGCCGCCAACCACCTCGGGCGCGCCCTGTTCTCCCCCATCTACGCCGACCCGGTACGGCCGCCGAACAACGCTCGGTTCGTCTTTCTCAGCCCGCACGCGACCGAGTTCTTCCGCCACTGGGACGAAGTCGCAGGCGACACGGTCGCCATGCTGCGCGCCGAGGCAGGCCGCGATCTCTACGACCGGCGGCTGACGGACCTGATCGGGGAGCTGTCCACCCGCAGCGCGGAATTCCGTCACCGCTGGGCGGCTCACAATGTCCGGATGCACACCACGGGCGTGAAGCTCCTGCACCACCCGGTCGTCGGCGACCTCGACCTGCCCTTCGAGACCTTCCCACTCCCCGACGGCCCCAGCCAGTTCCTCCTCACCTACACCGCCGAGCCTCACTCACCCTCGCAGGACGCCCTGAACCTGCTGGCCAGCTGGGCCGCGACCGACGACGGCATCGAGCGATCCGAGCCGACCAACGACTCCCAGCCCGCCGACTCGGGCGAGACACCCGACTGACCGACGAGCCACGCGAGTCGATCTGCGGCATCTTTTGCGGAGCAACGGCAGCATCCGCCACCGAGACATCAAGGTCAGGAACGGCACAGCCGTCTACGCGAGACCGCTGGGGTGACGTTGCACCCCAGCTCGTGGCACTGCGGACAAACGGACAACTGCCAACCCCCGCCATAACACGAACAGATCCCCCAGCCCCTGGTCGAAGATGATCTCCGCGGCCGGCCGGGAGTCGGAGCACCCGAACAGCACGGCGAAGGGCCGCTGGGCTGGCGCGGTCTCGGCGCGGCGGATGGCGTCCTGGTTGGGGTGCTCAGGATGGCCCGTGATGAAGCGCTGGTTACCGGCCAGCAGCAGCTCGAAGGCGTCACTGGACCGTCGGGCTCTGGGTGTCGGTCATGGCCGCACCCTACGATCCGACACCAGCCGTCGCCGGAAACCCGCATGGAGAGGACCACACTGACGGGAGGCAGAGCCGTGTGTGCCGATGGGAAAATCGATGACCGGGCGGCTATCCAGAGCGAGCTTGCGCCGGTTCTCCTCTTCCAGTTCCAGTTCCAGCTGCCGGGGCCGGTGGCGTTTCGGGCACCACAGCACTGGCAGTAGCGGCCGGTGGCTTGTACGTGGGAGCGAGCAACGTCTGTCGACGGTTCTGGGCAGCACTTAGCGATCACACGGCTCGCAAATGTCGATGAGGACCGGCAACGCTGCTGTCGAGGGCCCTTCATGCGGCCGCGACGTGGCGCTCAACATCGCAGGAATCGCTCTCTGGTCCGCGTAGCACTGCCTGGCTGTGGCGGCGGGTACGCCTCGGGGCTGATACGGCGGCAATATGGTTCCGTCGTGTGGCTGATGGGGTTCATGCCGTGGCCGGACGCCGGGCGGCGGGGCCTGCGAAAGCATCAAGGGCATCACACGACATCGCTGATCAAGGAGCATGCCGCATGCCCACCACTGTTCCCTTCTCCGACAACGCGCAGGCCGAAGGAAAGTCCTTACCCAACCGCGCACCGGATCGGACGGTCCCGGACGTCCCGGCCTGGGCGCGACGCGCGGCGGCCGCGGTCGTCTGGGTGTCTCTGCCATCGGCTGTGTGGCGCCTCGCCGCCGTGCTGGGTGTTCCGCTTGGACTCGGACAGTCCGAGTACGATGCCATGCTCCTGCCCGGCTGGGGCCTGCTGGTGCTGCCTTTGCTGTCGCTGGCCCAAGAAGGTCTGGCCTGGCTGACACTCGGCTTGGTGCGGCCGTGGGGAGAAGTGTGGCCGCGTTGGCTGCCGTATCTCGGAGGCCGTCCGGTCCCGGTACGTGCTGCGGTTATCCCGGCGGCGTTTGGCGCACTCGCCTGCAGCGTCTACGGAGTATTGCTTGTCTGGACGACCCTGCACGCTCAGATGGACATCACGACGTGGGGCAACTGGCTCCTGACCGCCTGCTATCTGCCTGTGGTCGCCTGGGGGCCGCTGCTGGGTGTGGTGACCGTGCACTACTACCGGCGCCGCACGCGCGGGTGAGGGGCGCAACCCGTCACGGGCAAGTCCCGTCCGCTGGTGGCCGCGTCTTGCGCCGCCCGGGCATCACGGCGGATCACCGTGTACAGATCGACCTTGGACTTCGGTGGCGCCATCGCACCCTCATCCCGCAGAGCACCCCCAGGGTCTCACCGCAAGGCCACCGAGTCTTGCCAGAACTCGGAGCTGACAGGTGTCGACGGCTCGGACGTGCCAGGAAGAGCGGGACTCATGCCGAGATGATGCCAAGGACCCCGGTCATGAGGTCACCGGGGCGATGTCAGAGCCGTGCTGGAGGATCAAGTCATGCTGATTGCAACTGACGAGGCGGGGCGAGTGAGCAAGAGGCCCTCGAAGCCGGCGATAGGCAGGATGCTGGCCAACCTCCAGCGCGGAAACGCGCATCTGGTCCTGGAGCGCGCGGAGGAGGGCCTGGAGGGTAGCTGGTATGTCCAGGTGCTGCTGCGTGACGACAACACGTACCAACTCGAATTCCGGGACGGCGTAGCAGCCGAGCACTATCAGACCCGGACCATCTCCCAGGAGAAGGCCCTGACTGCCATGCTCGGCTGGGCCGCCGGTAAGGCGGGCTGGAAGGACGGCTTCATGTGGAACAACATCGGCTCACAGTTCAGGGCTGATGAAGCTCAAGGCCAGGACTGACGGGTGCACCGGCGCCCGGCATGGTGCGGATCGCCGCGACAACGTTCTCGCCGAAGGCCTGAGCACGACAGGTCACGACAGGTGTCGTATGTGCACGACAGCTGTCGTCATCCGCGTCCGACCTCCTGGTGCAGGTGCTCTCGGGACGCCCGCCACGGGTCGCCGGGAAGCGGCGTTGTCGGTGGGCTCTGCCAGGGTGTGCGTCGTGGATGAACCGGTGGAGCGTGTCGACGATCACGATCGTGTGCTGGGGGTGGTGGTCAGTCGCCGGCAGGCCATCCGGGAGGGGTGGCTGCACCGGGTCGCCGTGACGGTGTGTCGTGATGAGCGTGGGCGGATCCTTGTCCACCGGCGGTCGGAGCAGTTGTCGCGCTTCCCCGGGCTCCACGAGGTCGTGGTCGGTGGCGCCGTGGATGTCGGTGAGTCCTATGAGCAGGCCGCCGCGCGGGAGCTGGCCGAAGAGCTGGGCATTCGTGTGCTGCCGCGCTTGCTGTTCACGTTCCTCAACCGCAGCGGGTTGAGCCCTCACTGGCTCGGCGTGCACGAAGCCGCGGTGCCGGATGCCGTGGTCCCCGATCCCGATGAGGTCGCCTGGCATGGCTGGCTGACGGAGCCGGAGCTGCGGTCGGCCCTGCTGGAGTGGCGCTTCACCCCCGACAGCCACGAAGCCTTCAACCGGTATCTCGCGTTCCGGACCGCGCAGTCCTGACCTTGCGCGCCCTTGCTTGCAATAAGCGCGGTAGACGCCGAGAACGATACGAATCCGACGACCGTTGCCGTACACAGCGGTCGCGAAACTCTCTGGTCAGGGTGCCGGTTGACGACAACTAGGGTCCGTCTTCAAAGATCATCGAGTGGTGGATCATGGTGGGGTGCTA
Organism: Streptomyces sp. NPDC001868; assembly: GCF_040297125.1. NCBI lineage: Bacteria > Bacillati > Actinomycetota > Actinomycetes > Kitasatosporales > Streptomycetaceae > Streptomyces > Streptomyces sp. NPDC001868. The sequence goes on from NZ_JBEOYO010000029.1 coordinate 10,335, forward strand.
TGTCGTCATGAACTCACCGATCAGGAGGGGGAGTTACTCGCTCCACTGATGCCGTGGGCCGCGACGGGCCGGCCGTGAGTGTCGGACCGGCAGGTCATCAACGGGATGGTTTACGAGATCCGAACCGGGATCTCCTGGCGTGACCTGCCGGAACGCTACGGCCCATGGCAGACCGTCTGCACCCGCTTCCGCCGCTACGCCCTGGACGGCGTGTTCACGCGAGCTCTGCAGCAGATCCAAGCCTGTGCGGACGCGGCTGGCGACATCGACCGGCTCGTCCAGACTCCACCATCGTCCGCGCCCACCCACACGCCGCCACCGGCCCACAAGGGGGATCAACAGGCCGGACGAACCGGACGATCACGCCCTCGGCCGATCCCGAGGCGGACTGACAACCAAAATCCATCTCGCCTGCGACGGCAAGGGGCGCCCGCTCGCAGTCCTGGTGACACCCGGCCAACGTCACGACAGCATCTGCGCGCGACCACTTCTGGAGCGTATCCGTCTCCCTCGCACCGGCCCGGGCCGGCCACGCCGCAGACCTGACCAGGTCTTCGCGGACAAGGCCTACAGCTCCCGCGGCTCCCGCGCCTACCTGCGCAAACGCGGCATCGTGCAGACCATCCCGGAGAAGACCGACCAGCAGCGACACCGGCACAACCGCGGACCTCGCGGCGGGCGGCCACCGACGTTCGACCAGCAGGGTCTACCGCCAACGCAACATCATCAGATCAAGGTGTCCCGAGCAACGTCGCGACAGCCGCGCGGGCATGACGGGCCGGGGCCGGGTCGCCACTGATGCCGGCCGTCACGATGGCTCCTTCGGCGAGGAGGAAGACCGGTTCGACCACCGGCACCCCCGTGGCGTGGACCCACATGGCGATCTGGTCGTGGAACGCCCGCTTGTGTGACCGGACTTCGGCCAGCACCGCTTCGGACGACGAGCCGAGTTCGCCGTGGGCGTTGACCCAGGCGCATCCGCGGAAACCGGGCTGTGCGAACCACTCGGCAAGCCAGTCGAACACGGCGAGTACGCGCTCGCGGGGATCCGGGGCCTGTTGTTCCACGTGCGCGGTCAGGTCTCCTCTCCACCGCTGGTCGCGCCGTTTCAGCATCGCCACGACGAGATCCTCCTTTGCCGCGAAGAACCGGTAGATCCGTTTCAGCGGCAGACCTGATGCCGCGCGCACCTCGTCCATTCCGACCGCCTGGATGCCTCGCTCGTAGAAGAGCCCCTCCGCCGCGTCGAGCAGCACTTCACGGTCCAGGCGGTTCTGTTCCTCGGTGATCGGCGCCGGCATCAGGCCTCCTTGACGTTGAGAACGACCGTTCCCTATCTTAGTCCCACCGATGGAGAACGTACGTTCCCGATACGAGGAGGCCACCGTGCCGGAAGATCGCCCGCCCTATCCCCCGTTCACCCGGGAGACCGCCCTGCAGAAGGTCCAGGCCGCCGAGGACGCATGGAACACCCGCGACCCCCAGCGGGTGGCACTGGCCTACACAGCGGACTCGACATGGCGGAACCGGGACACGTTCGTCACCGGCCGCGAGGAGATCGTCGCCTTCCTGACACGGAAGTGGGAGCGCGAACTGGACTACGCGCTACGCAAGAGCCTCTGGTCGTTCCACGAGAACCGGATCGCCGTCCGCTTCCAGTACGAGTGGCACGACACGGAAGGTCAGTGGTGGCGCAGTTACGGCAATGAACTGTGGGAGTTCGACGAGCGCGGCCTCATGCGGCGCCGCGAGGCGAGCATCAACGACATCACCATCTCCGAAGCCGACAGGCGCGTACACGGCCCCCGTCCCGTGGACGAATACGGGATCGACATCCCGCTCCATTGACGTCCGCTCCCCGGCCCGAAGGCCCGGGATTCCTACCACGGTCGGCTGACCGTCTAGGTGGGTTCCTGCTTCAGCGCGCTGGGCCGGTACGAGTACCGGCCTTGCCTGCGCTCGACAGGCCGCCACCGCCAGTCCGGCGGCCTTGGCGACGTTGATCGCCGCGTTGATGTCCGGTCGAGGACGGCCCCGTCGACTTGCGGCTGAGGGCCTACTGTGCGCGGCCTGAGCTTCTTCTCGGCCCGGCGCAGGAAACGAGGCGGCAGGAAATGAGGCGCGTCGATCTTCGCGCCGTCGGACAAGACGGCAAAATGCCCCAGTCCCAGTCCCAGTCCCAGTCCCAGGTCGATGTCGATGCCGACGGCCTGATCGCTCTCGGCCGACGTGACGGACTCGGTCTCCACAACAAAGCTCGCGAGCACCTTCCGGCCGCGTCTTTGATCACGGTCACCGTGGAGGGTCCGAGGGAAGGCTGTGGGACCACTTCACCCGCACGTCCCCGATCTTCGGCAAGGACAGGTCCCCGCCGATGGTGATCTTCCATCCGGGGGCGCCTGCCCTTCATCCCGTCGAAGAAGTTCCGGTATGCGGCCTCCAGGTCCCGCAGGGACTGCTGGAGTCCCGCGTGCGGGAACTTCTGCGTATCTGCGCGGGATACACGCCCTGCTGGACTTGTTGGCCCACCATGCCAGCGCATTGAGTCGGTGGCCCTGTCGCCCATGCGCATCGACGCGTAGTACCACTGGCGAGCTTCCTTGACGTCCGCCGGGAAGGCGTCCACCAGGCCGAAGTCGGTGATCGAGTTGTCGAGCTTCTCAATCGCCGTGTGCGCTCTGGAGGTTCGCCACGGTCACGGTCCCAGTCTCGGCAGTGCGGGCCTCGCACCCATGGTCGGCGGCTCCTTACTCTCCCCCGTCGGCGGAATGGAGCTGGAAGTCGACTACGACGCAACCAACCTGTCCGCATTCGGTGCGGCCGATCCAGACGGGGTAGGACCCGTCGCCCCGGCCGGCACGGAAGGCGATGAGGTTCGGCTCGGGCTCCGTGCCGGGGAGTTCGACGGTGAAATGGCTGTCGAGGGGCATGAACAGGTCCTCGTCCAGCTGCTCTTCGATCACCGTCCGAGTCGCATCCATGAAAGCCACTGTGCCGGTATCCACGCCGACCCCGTAGAACTGGCCCTCACCGAGCAGCCCCAGGTCCTCGTCGGGCCGGAGGGCCATTTCCCACTCCCGGGGCGGGAGGTCCAGGAACGTCACCCTGGCCGCGGCGACACCGGCCCCGCCTGTCGTGCGCAACAGCGACAGCGTGACCGGGAACTCGCCCGGTGGCACAGCGACGGTCCGCGGGGTCTCTTCGATCCAGCCTGGGTCCGAGACCACCAGCTGCCCTGACGTGATCCGCAGCAGGCCGGCGTCAACGGGCTCGACGACGGCCGGCCCATCCGGAGTGTCGCACGCACCCGGACTGAACAGTTGCTCGATTCCGGTGGCTCGCAGCGGTCCCGATCCTTCGTCCACCGACACGTCGTTCAGGACTACGGTCGTGCCGGGCTCGTGGCCCTGCTGGGCGAGGAACGGCGCGAACACCTGCCAGTCGCCGAATTCCGGTACCGGGCAGAGGAAGTCCTCGACGGGCGCCGGGAACCGCCGCACGGGGACGCTCGACGGGCCGGAAGTTCGAGCGTGCAGTGGCTCCGTCGACGCTCCCCTCCGCCCGGCGAACTCGGACTTTACCTCGACCTGCCCGTCGGCCGAGATGGTCGTGGTCTCCTGGACATCCCACTTCCCGGACGAGTACTCCTGCTCGTTGGAGAACTGCCATCGGATGTTCCAGCGAGCCAACAACATCCCCGTGCCGTGCGGCTTGAGGTCGATCATCTGCATGCGCCAGGACCTGTCGTCGTACAGATACACCCGCCACATCCCGCGCGGCCATCTTTCGACCAGTGCCAGCGGTCGCTCCCGCGCGGACAGCAGAACCGCGTACTCCATCCCGGCAGCATGTCTGCGTGCCGCGAGCGCGCGCGACATCGGGTCCGGATGGGTCATTCCCTGGTGGGAACCCCACATTTCGCCGTACGACACATCAAGACTGTCGAAGATCACAGCCGCTCTCCCCCGTGGCACCAGCCGCCCCCGAGCAGTGGCGCCCGACGGGTGACCCTGCCGCATCGCCCTGCCCTTCCGGGCTTCGTTGTGCCGCCAGTCTGCCACTGAGGTGTGACACATCGGATGGTGAGAGACCAGCAACCTGAGGTCACCGACGACATGGGCCGGGTGAGAGGCCACCAACGCCCCCTCCACGAGAGGCCCCTGTGGTCGAACCCGAACCTGCCGTGCAGGGCGAAGGGACAACGTGCCTCGCTCCAACGCGACACGGCGAGGACCCTCGACCCTCGCGTAAAGCGACATGACCTGCGCGGGACACAGCGACGGACGGTCACAACCGGCCCGGCGGCTGGAGCCACCCCCTCACCGTCCTCCGCGCACGGGACGTCGGGCTGGACTGGGACGAGTGGGCCTGCAAGACCCGTGCGAGGACGGGACAGTTGACGATCCGGACCGATGTCGCCGCCCACCCGGCGTGGATCTTCTCCGGCGGGGTCCTCGCGCTGATCGCTTCGCCTCCATGTCAGGCATGGAACATGGCAGGCAAGCGCCTCGGGCTGGTCGACCCTCCCCTCGTCCACCAGGACATCGCCGGCCTCACCGCCCGACGCGACACCCGCGAGCGACTGCTCGCAGCCTGCGCGGACCAGCGCTCCCTCCTCACGGCCGAGCCAATGTGCTGCCTGCACGCCCTCAACACGGTGGGCGAGCCGGAATGGGCGGTCATGGAGGACGTCCCCGACGTGTTGCCCCCGTGGCGGCAGTACACCGCCGTCCTGCCCGGCTGGGGTTCTCCGTGTGGACCGGCATCCTCAACACCGCCGACTACGCCGTCCCCCAGAAGTGAAGGTGGTGCGAGCTCGATGGTCTGGGTCGGGCCGTCCTCGTCGAGGGCGTATGCCGCGATGCGGACCTCGTAGTCGCCGCCCGCGATGCGAAAGGCGCCCTCGTATTCGTCCGCTGAGTCCTGCTGCCGGTCTTCACGCGCACTGTGTCGCCCCGCCCCCCGACCCGTTTGCCGGTCCTTATTTGTCCCAGATCTTGCGGTAGGCCTGACGGTAGCCTTCCGAGTCCCAGGACAGCGCGCCACCGCTGTTGTCCGCGGTGGTGATGTGGACAGGAGCGACATATCCACTGGCCGGCTTGCCCGCGAACGCGCGGTTGAACTCGTCGATGATCTGCCACCCCTGTTCGGACAGGGGCTCGGGCACGGTGGCGGACTGGAACTGCTTGCCGTTGATCCGCTCGAAGGCTGACGGGTCCCCGTCGCCGGCACCGATGTTGAACGGAGCGCCGCCGCCCTTGTGGCCGGCGGCGCGCAGCGCTGGTGCCGCGTGGTCGAAGTACAGGTCGTTGATGGCGGCGGAGTAGGTCCATCTGTCGCCGAAGCGGGTCTGGAGGGAGGAGACCTTGTCGACGGTTCGGCTGTTGGCTTCCGGGATGGGAATGTCCTCGTAGCTCAGCAGCTCGACATCGGAGCAGGTGGCGAGCTTCTTCTTGATCAGATCGGACTTCCGCTTGGCGAACGGTATCGAGGCGTCGGTGAACAGCACCACGCCCGCACGCCCGTTGGAGCGGGCGATGATCCAGTCGGCGCTGATCTCCGCGACTTCTTCGACCTTGGTGGTGACGTTGCTGAAGAGCTTCGGGTCCGCGCTGGGACCAGGGGCGGCGGTGGCGTGCCAGCCGATCAGCGGGATGCCCGCGGCGTCCGCCTGCTCGACCTGCTTGGTCACGGACGTGGGGTCGAAGCCGCCGATGACGATGCCGGAGGGCTTCAGGGCGATGGCCTCGGTGAAGGCCGCCCGGATACCGGCGGGCGTGCCCTGCCCGTCGATGGTGCGGACGTCCCAGCCGATGACCTTCGCCGCTTCCTGAACGCCCTTGGCGACTCCGGAGACACCGGGGTTGGTCATGGTCTGCGCGACATACGCGATGGTCTTGCCGGAGACGGCCTCGGGTCCGGTGGTGGGACCGCCCCAGGGGGCGTTGATGTCCTCGGCCTCCTTGACGGCCTGTCTCGCCTCGGCGAGGACAGCGGGACAACCCGGTTCCCGCGAACCGACGGTGGACGCGTTGGTGGTCGTACCGCTGTCGCAGCCGGCGACTGCGGTGGTCACGGCCAGGAACGTGACGGCTGCCGCGGCCGCTTTGCGGGTGGGATGCACGGGGTCTCCTCAACTGGACACGAGGGGGTACGGATTGCGTGGGGGGAGGAGAACGAGCCGGCAGGCGGCCGGAATCGCAACGGCGGCAGCACCTCGGGCTGCGGCCCGGCGGGTTGTCGCGGTGGGAATGTAGCAGGGCCCCGACCGGTCCCTCCACGGTGGCGGCACCGCTCAGTAGGCGCGTGCGAACAATTCGTAATCAATTCTTGATTACGCACAGGCTCAAAGCGATCACACAGGCGATAGTCTCCGACCGACCGGATCCGGACACATGACGCGATCCTGTCGTTCAAGTCAGCTGTCCGATCGCGCAAGCCGGCGACACCGTGCGAGCGTCGGGCCCATTCCCGGTCGTTGACGCTTCTGCGGCAACGACTCTGCGGTCGCCACTCACCCGAACATCGAAGGAGGCCAGCGTGCCCACGAACACAGTGGAGCCGCCGCCCGGACGCAGGGACCGGACTCCTCCGTTCCGCCGGAGGGCGGTATCCGTTCTCGCCCGGTGGCCGTTCCGGCGGAAACTCAACGTGCTCGTCATCGCGCCCGTCGCTGTCGTCGGCGTCCTGCTCGGCATCGGCGTCACAGCCCAGATCGAGCAGGCCCGCGACGCCGACCGAATCGCCGAACTCGTGCGCGACAGTGAGCAGGTCGCGACGCTCATCAACGACGTACAGGCCGAACACCGGCTGGCACTCCTGCTGTCCGTGCAGTACGAGGCGGGCCGTCCCGGAGCCGCCCAGCCGTCGACCACCGCCTACCGCGAGGCACAGCAGGCCACCGATGCGCGGGTCGCCGCCGTGCGGTCCGCGTTCGGATCGAGCCTGCCGGCCGACGAAACACAGGCACTTGAGTACATCGCCAGTCTTGACGCCCTGCGGGAGAAGCTCGGCCGGGACTATGTCCCCGCCGCCAACATCGACCCCGCCTACGCGGCCGCGGTCGGCTACCTCATCGACGGCATCGGACTCGACCGCTTCTCCACGACCTCGCAGTCCTCGGTCACCAATCTGCTGGACGCCGTACTGCGCACGGACGCGGCTCACGCGGCTTTCGAGAGCGCCGTGTTCTCCGCACAGACCCGTGACGCGAACGCGCTCACCGAGTACACGCGCGCGGTCGGCGCCCACGAGCTCTTCACCTACCAGTCGGACCGCTTCAGCCGTATCGCCACGCCGGAGCAGGTCCTGCGCATGGGCGGCATCGAGCGGAGCGCCGAACAGTACGATGTCACGTCCCAGTTCGCGGAACTCCAGATCGATCCCGGCTCCCTGCAGTCGCAGACCACACGGGAGCTGAGCGAGAAGATCGCCGCCGGAGAGCGGCAGGCCGACACCCGCCTCGGCATCACCCGGACGCTGATCCGGCAGATCGCCGCTCAGGCTGATTCCCTGTCCGTGAACGCCCTGTACAAGGCATGGCTGATGCTCGGTGTGGCCCTGCTCGGCTTCGCCGCGTGGCTGGCCTTCTGTGTCCTGGTCCGGCGCTCGGTCATCCGCCCCCTCCTGGCCCTGACCGGCTCCGCCCAGCAGGTGGTCGAGGCCGTCGACGAGGAGCTTGCCCGGGTCGCGGACGACGAGTCCGCCGACGACGCCCCGTTCCAACCGCAGGCGATTGCGGTCCCGGTCCGCGACGAGATCGGGGAGCTGGCGGAGGCCTTCAATCATGTGCAGGTCACCGGCGCCGCACTGCTGGAGAGGCAAGTGCTGAGCCGACGCAACGTCGCCGAGATGTTCGGGAACGTGGGGCGCCGGGTCAGTAATCTGACCACCCGCCAGCTGTCGCTGATCGATGCCGTGGAACGCGAGGAGACCGACCCCGACCTCCTCGACCGGCTCTACCGCATCGACCACATCGCCGTACGACTCCAGCGGAACGCCGACAGCCTGATGCTGCTCGCCGGAATCCGGGAGACCGATGTCGAGGCCCGGCCGACCACTCTGGTCGACGTCATACGTTCCGGTCTCGGCCGCATCGAGGGATACCAACGGGTGTCCCTGCGGTCCGAGACGGACATCACCGTGGGGCCCGACATCATCGGCGACCTGACGCTGTTGCTCGCCGAACTGCTGGAGAACGCTGTCTCGTTCTCCCCGTCCGACACTCCCGTCGAGGTGGTCGTGCGGCCCGGTACGGATGTAACCAAGGACGGCGGGGCACTGATCGAGGTCATCGACCACGGCCTCGGAATGAGTGCGGAACGCCTCGCCGAGGAGAACGCCCGCCTGATCCGCCGGGAACGGCTCGATCTCGTGCCGACCAAGGTGCTCGGCCTCTTCGTGGTCGGCAGCCTCGCCCGCCACCTCGGCCTTCGCGTAACCCTGAGCCGTACGCCGGGCGGCGGTGTCACCAGCACCGTCTGGATCCCCTCCGTGCTCCTGCTGGCGCTGAGCCCCGTGGACGACACGCCGCCCGCTGCCACGAGCCCGACCGGGACCACGGAAACAGGCACGACGAGGCGCGAGAGGACGGATGCCGTGCCCGCCGAACCGGCTACCGCGACCATTCCCGAGCGACGGCCGACCATCGTGTCACCACACAGTGACCTGCCCCAACGCGTCCCGCCCCGCCTCACCACGGGGACGACCACCACTACGGAGGGGCCTTCGCCGACAACCACCCGGCCACTACGACGACGGGTCCGGGGCGCGACGCTCACCGTGACCACCCCAGCAGCCGACCGGAACATCCCATCGGTGCGACAGCCTCTCGACGCGGACGCCGTCCGCTCGGAACTGGACGAGTTCGAGGCCGCCGTACGCAGGGCGGAACTGGACGCTGCCTCTCCCCCGGACGGATCCGGCACCACCGCAACACCAGACACTCCAGAAACCCCAGAAGGCCAGAAGGAGACGGGCAGTGACCACGTCGACAGGTGACAGCACCCCCGAAGAGGCGAAGCCCAACGACCTGCGAACCGCGGCGGCCGACTTCACCTGGCTGCTCGACCGCTTCGCCACGGACACCGCCGGGGTCGTCGACGCCATCGCGGTGTCGTCCGACGGCCTGCTGATCGCCGTCTCCCAGCTACGCGACAGGGCCGACTCCGAGCGGCTTGCCGCGATCGTGTCCGGCATCACGAGTCTCGCCGCAGGCGTCTCGGGCAACTACAGCCTGGGCGGTCTCAACAAGGTCATCATCGACCTGGAGGGCGGCCACGTACTGGTCTCGGCCATCGGCAACGGCGCCGTACTCGGTGTGGTCGCCTCCAAGGAGGCGAAACTCGGCAACATCGCCTACGAGATGACCCTCTTCGCCAACCGCGCCGGCGCCGCACTCACCCCTCAACTGGTGATGGAGCTGAAGAACACTGTCGGCTCCACACCGGCCGGCTGACCCGTCCCCGCAAGGCAGGAGGTCGCCGTCATGGCCGTCGGTGGACAAGAACCACATGAAGCAGCAGCGGACACGCGGGGCGACTCGCCGGAGCCGGTCGGCCGCGCCCCCGCGGTCCGGCCGTTCCTGCTGACCGCCGGCCGGGTCTCGGGGAGCGGCGCAGCCGCACCGATCCCGATCGAGACCCAGATCGTGGCGACCTCGGCCGGGCTCTCCGTCCTCGGCACGCTCGCCCTCGAACACCACGACATCGTCGCCGCCTGCCGACGACCGCAGTCCGTGGCGGAACTGGCGGCCCGCCTGCGACTGCACCTCAACGTGGTCCGGGTGCTCGCCGAAGACCTGTGTGCCGCCGGGCACCTGGCGGTCCACGTGCCGGGCGCCCGGACCGCCCAGGACATCTCCGTACTGCGAAGGGTTATCAATGGTCTCCGTGCCGTCCCCGACTCACGGGGCACACTCCGCGACAGCGGCTGAGCAGCCGCCGCTGCCGGTCAAGCTCGTCATCGCCGGCGGCTTCGGGGTCGGCAAGACCACCACCGTGGGATCGATCTCCGAGATACGACCGCTCACCACAGAAGCCGCCATCACCGAAGTCGCGGCCGGCGTGGACGATCTCACCCACACCCCCGGCAAGACGACCACCACCGTCGCCCTGGACTTCGGCTGCCTCACCCTCGACCCGACCCTGAAGCTGTACCTGTTCGGAACACCGGGCCAGGACCGGTTCGGCTTCATGTGGGACGACGTGGTCGAAGGCGCCCTCGGAGCCCTGGTCATCGTGGACACCCGACGCCTCGACGACTGCTACGCCGCCGTCGACTACTTCGAACACAAGCGCATCCCCTTCGCCGTCGCCGTCAACGCCTTCGACGGAGAGGTCGAACACGACCTGGACGAAGTGCGGTGGGCACTGGACATCGCCGAACACACCCCCCTGATCGTCTTCGACGCACGCAAGACGGGCTCCGTCCGTGACGCACTCCTGGTCGTACTCGACGTCGCCCTCTCCCGCGCCGAATCGGCCGCGGCGACCTGACCGCCAACGAGGACACCAACGGCTCTGGAACGGAAACCACGTCCATCGGGTACGGGGAACACCACTCGGCGAGGCCATGGTCGCCGGAGGCGGCCTGACGCAGGACGGCCCCAGGAGCCACTGATTCCTAATTTTCAGCGCTGCCTCTCCAGGCTCGGTTGACGGTTTGCTGGGTTGGCGTGAGGTCACGGCCCGGCGGGCGTCTGAGGGGCGTTGTCACCCACGGGCCAGCTCCCATGTAGGCGCGGTCTGCGAGGACCGAGACGCCCTGGCGTTCGCAGATCCGGATGATCTGGTGGGTGCGGGCCGCGGTCAGGTCGTGCGCGCGGCCGGGCAATGCGGGCGAGATCCACAGCAGCCGGCCATCCGGATCGGTCACCAACTGCACGTTCACACCATGTCGGCGGTGCTTGGCAGAGTAGTCGGCCCGGCCGTCGCCCAGGCGGTCGCACTCCGCGAGAGTGCCGTCGAGCAGGACGTAGTCGGGATCGGTCTCGCGCACCACCTTGAGCAGGCCCGGTGCACGGTCAGCGAGCAGGCTGATTACCGAGGTGGTGCAAGCGTGAGCGGTGCCCACCGAGATACCGAAGCCGACGGCGATCTGGGCAAGCGTGTCGTGCTTACGCAAGTACGACAGGGCGACGAGCGCACGCTGGTGCGGCGGGAGTTTGCATCGTCGGTCACCCTCGCGGGTGACGATGAGCATGGTGACCCACTCGACCAGGGCGTGGGGCAGGTCGAGTGCGGCAGAATAGGGAACCAACGCGGCTCCTGCGCCTGTGGGTTGAAACTTCGAACACCTCCCCCAACGGCACGGGAGCCTCGTGCGTTGCGCATCCCGGCGACGCCACCCGATCGGTGGCCGTGCTGAAATCGGCACTGACACCAAGTCGTTCCGAAAATCGGCAGCGTCACGCCGGCGCGGGCATGACGATCACCACGCGAGTGGTGAAGACTGGATAGATGCGACCTCACGACCCCGGCGGACTCCTGTTCGTAGCGCTCGGTCTCATCCTTGTCGCCGCCGGCTACGTCTGGAGGGGACGTGTCCTGCGCCCCCTCTCGGCGAAACGGGCCCAGGCGGCCGTGATCCAGGACCGTTCCAGAAGCCTGCTGCGTTCTGCGGACATGGCGATCGCCGATGCACGCCGCCGGGCCGCACGCGGCGAACCGGCCATCGTCACGGTCGGGGACGTGACCAGGGTGGCGTGCCAGCACTACGGGCACTTCGTGGAGCACGAAGAGGCAGCTGCCGCCCTCCGCCAGCGCTTTGATGCCGCCGACTGTTGGGTGGACTGCATGACTGACGCTTTCAACTGACTGTCTCCTCGGCGAGTGCCTATTGCCAGGGGGCGCCGAAGCCGTCACCTGATCGGTGGTCACGTTGAGAAGGCTCACTGCCTCACAAGACGACTTGTCCTGACGCCGGCCGCACGGCGACGGGGACTCTGTGCCGGATGCGGTCTCGACACCCGCACCGTTCGCAACCGTTCCCCGGCCCCATTCCGGCGCTCCCCTCAGCACTGATCGTCCCGTCACGTGATCACGGGCACCCGCCTTGGTTCAGAGGAATTCAGAGAAGTGACCAGGCCGAACGAGAGGGCACCGGACCACAGGGCATGGGGCATGGGGCATGACGGTCCTCCGTGGTGGGCCCCGAGACTGTGGGATCTCAAGTTCGGCTGCACAATCTCACCGCCCGCTTCATATCGACTGCACTCGCCGTGTTCCTCGACGAACTCGCCCACCGCGCACGGCACATCGAACTGGCCGACGAGCCCCGCCGCAGCACCTCCCACCTTGTCTGGGGTTACGCCTCCCTGCCCGTCTCACTCTCCGCGCGCGGATCATGGGTGAGCTATCCTCCGCGCATGCGCGGACAGTTCACCGGCTGGCCGGAGCAGGCCATGGACGTGTTGTGGCAGCTCCAGGGCGAACCGACCCACGCGACCCGCGAGCGCTATCGCGCGGACCGCGAACGCCTGGTCCGGCAGCCGATGATCGCCCTGCTCAACGAGGTCGCGGACGCCGATCCCCGGTACGAGGACTTCTCCGTCTGGCACTACCGCACCGACTCCTGGTGGTGGCAGCACCAGGGCGCGGTGATCCGGCTCGGCCGTAAGATCGAGATCAGTCTCCGGTTCGACCTGGACGGCTTGCGGATCCAGGGCGCCTGGTGGTACCCCGATCCCGGCCAGGTGGACATGTTCCGCAAAGCCGTGGCCTCCGAGGGGAGTGGCCGCGAACTGTCCGCCATCGTCGAGGACGTGCGGAGGAAGGGCTACGACATCTCCGGGGACGTGATGAAACGCCCCCCGCGCGGCTATCCGACGGACCACTCCCGTACGAACCTGCTGCGCCACCGTTCGCTGATCGCCGCCCGCCCCCTCGGCTGCGAGGAGTGGCTGCACACCCCCGAGGCGGTCGACCGGGTCCTCTCGGCCGCCGCCGACCTGGACGCCCTGCTGATGTGGCTGGTCCGCCACGTGAAGCGCACCGCCTGACATCACAAGGGCGCCGCGCGGCACGGGAGGAACCACACCCGTGCCACCGGCCCCCGCGCTCAGAAGGTGATGCGCACCTTCAGCGCCGACCGGTCGTCCATCGCCCGATAACCGTGCGGCACCTCGGCCAGGGGGACGGCACGGTCGAAGACCGGCCCCGGACCGATGGCGCCGGAGAGCACATCCGGCAGGAGTTTGGGAATGCAGGCACGGACCGGGGCGATGCCCCCGGTCGAACATCCGGCGGCAGAACGATCCCCCGCGTTTCCCGCCGTACGGCACCGCCGTCCCGGGCGATAGCGGGCCGTGAGACACCGCAGGTCAGCGATCTGCCCGTCCGGCACGGCCTCAGTAAACCTGGCGGGGATGCACCGAGAGCCGAGATAACCGCGGATGAAGCAGCGTGAGACACCGCGAGAAGTCGCAGGTCACAGCCTCGGCATATGCAGCGAAGCGCGAGACCCTACAGAGACCACCGGCGTAGGAGCCGGCATTCGCATCGGCACGGCGCGAGCGACCGGTGCCTCACGGCGCGGGGGCCCGGAGGGTTACGGGTGGCTGGTGCTTCGGCTGTTCCAGGTGCGGAGCAGGTGCCGGATCTTGCTGGGGTGCCGGCAGGTGGTGTCGGCGGTGACGGGGATGGAGCAGCCGGCCACGAGGTCGTGGCCGGGCCGTGCAGCTGCCGGACGCGACCGCGCTGGACGGCGTTGTGTGACCTGTGGGGGTGTCTCAGCCCCAAGGTTTCTCAGGCGGCGCGGCTCCCATGGACGAGACGTGACGGGCGTCGCGGCCACGTGCCGCGGCGGCCGCTCAGAGGTGGGCGTCCAGGAACTTCCGTACCTCGGCGATGGTCGTAGGCCCCGTGCCGTGCGCCACCGTCTCTCCCTCCTTCAGCAGGACGTAGGACGGGGCTCCGGTGATCCCGTATCGCTCGGTTGCGGCCGGACACCGTGTGATGTCGGCGCGGACGGCCGTCAGGCGGCCCGTGTAGTCGTCGGCGATGCCACCCACGACGAGGTCCATCGCCCGGCAGGCCTCGATGGCCTTGGGCCATGTCCCGGTGAAGTATGCGAGGACCGGAACCTTGCTCATCCCGAGGATGAAATTGAACTCCGCGTCCTCACGGGGTCGGTGAACCCGAATCGTCATGGAAGCTCCTGACCTCACGTTCCGTCATTCCGTCCACATCATCCCTCGCGCAATGTGCCAGGTCGGCCCGGTCGGTCGTCCGTTTGACCGGTCGGAAGGAAGGCACGGGGCCGTCGCAGAAGCACGGCGGTCCCCGGCGCGAGCGGGCCGGTGCGCATTGTCCACCGGATCCGGTCGAGCCGTATCCGCCACCCCGCTCCTCCGGGACAGCGCCCCGACGGAATCGGGCTTCCCCAGAGCCTTGTCCGGTCTTCACATCACCTCTTCACGCCACCCCCGGTCTCAGCCCGGCTCATACCGCTCTTCCCGGGCCGTATGAGCCAGCTGATGGCACCGAGAACGAGGCATGACTCCTGGACCGCTCGCGGACGGGTCGTGGACGGTCGACGTACGCGTCAGTCGGCCCGGAGACCGACCGCCAGCGTCAGTTCGAGGACCCGGTGCGGCGTCGCGAGATCCGGGAACAGTTCCCGCAGTTGCGACATCCGGTACCGGACGGTCTGGGGATGGACGAACAACGCCGCCGCCACCTCGTCCCGTCTGCCCTGGTGCAGCAGCCATGCCCGCAGCGTCTCCTCCAGCCGCTGTGCGGTCGCGGCAGGCAGGGTCCGCAGCGGTGCGAGGGCTCGGGCACGCAGGTCGGCGTACGCGTCCGCGTCGGCGCTCAGCACCAGCTCGGGCAGGTGGTCCTCGGTGTCGCGGATGTCGGAGGAGAGGGAGCGCGCGCGTAGGGCTCGTGCGTACGAGGCGGACGCACGGGTCCACGGGCGGGCCGGGCCGACCACGGCGGTGCGGTCGGTCAGCTGCCGCAGGAGATGTGATCGGTCGGCGTCGGGGACGAGCAGCGCGCCGGTGGCGTCCGGCAGATCGTCCAGGACGAGAGTGCTCGGGTCGAGCGTGCGGTAGGCGGGCCGGGCCTGGGCGGCGGGCAGCAGGACCGCCGTCAGTGAAAGCGGGGGCTGCCACCCGGCCCGTTGGACGGAGGCCAGCAGCGTGTCCGGGTTCACGCCGGCGAGGAGGTCGCGGGCCAGGTGTTCCAGATGGCGTTCTTGGGCCCGGCCCCGGGCGGCGAGTTCGTCGGCGTGGCCCGCGGCGCTCGCGGCGGAGAGCTCGTCGATGTAGGCGAAGGTCAGCTCGGCGAACTTGGCGACCTCGGCGGCGGGCAGACCCGCGGGTACGGCGCCGGCGGCCAGGCATCGCCAGGCCACGCGGGCGCCGACGCGGTAGGCGCTGAGCAGGGCGTCCATCGAACGGCCGTCGCGGACCTCGCCGCGGCCCAGCTCGTAGGCCGCGTCACCGGCGTCGCCGCCCGTGGCGTTCCCGCTCGCGAGGTCCAGATAGTGCCCCAGGGCGGTGCGGACGGCCCGGCGGATGGTGCCGCCCATGCGGCCCGAGAGGGCATTGGCGTAGGAAGGGACCTCGTCGATGATCGCCTGGACGACCTCGTCGGCGGTGGTCCTCAGCGCGGCCCGAAGTGCGGTGACCGTCTTCTCGTCCAGGGCCAGTTCGCTGGCCCTCCGGATTGCATGGCTCACGTTTCTATTCCCTGCGAACAATTCAGCCGGTCAGATTCACGTCCTGCGGTCAGGACTTTACGCCCTGAGGCACAGCAAGCTGGAGTCATGACGAGTACAGCCCTCCGCACCAGGGCGTGGAAACTGCTGGAGATGGTCACGACGCCGCTGCTGCCGTCGGACTACCTCGACCTGGTCAGCCCGCTGCGTGCGGGCGCCGACCTGCGGGGGCGCATCGAGGCCGTGCACCCCGAGACGGGTGACGCCGCGACCATCGTGATCAGGCCGGGACGGGGCTGGCGCGGCCACACGGCCGGTCAGTACGTGCGGATCGGGGTCGACGTCGACGGGGTGCGCCTGTGGCGTGCCTACTCCCTCACCTCGCCGACCAACCGCCAGGACGGCCGCGTCACGGTCACCGTGAAGGCGATTCCGGACGGCAAGGTCAGCAACCACCTGGTCCGCAGGGCGAAACCGGGCACGCTGATCCAGCTCGACCAGGCGACCGGTGACTTCGTGCTGCCGCAGGCCAAGCCCGCCAAGGTGCTCTACCTGACGGCCGGCAGCGGCATCACGCCCGTGATGGGCATGCTGCGCGACACCGACTTCGACGACGTCGTCATGGTCCACTGCGCGCCACGGCCGCAGGACGTGATCTTCCGCGACGAACTGCACGACCTCGTCGCGGACAACAAGCTGCGGCTCACCGAGGTGCACACCGACACCGACGGCAAGCTCGACATCGCCCGTCTCGACGAACTCGTGCCCGACTGGGCCGAGCGCGAGACCTGGGCCTGCGGGCCCGCCGGCCTGCTCGACGCCGCCGAAGCGCACTGGAGCGAACACGGCGTACACAAGCGCCTGCACACCGAACGCTTCCGCCCCGCCATCGCCGTCCCCGGCGACGGCGGTGGGGAGGTCACGTTCAGCGCCACCGGCAAGACAGTCGACGCGGACGGCGCCACGCCGTTGCTGGACATCGGCGAGGAGGCCGGCGTGCTCATGCCCTCCGGATGCCGCATGGGCATCTGCTTCGGCTGCGTCACACCGCTCAAGGCGGGCGCCGTCCGCGACCTGCGCACCGGCGAGATCACCGAGGCCGAGCCGGGCGTCCTCATCCAGACCTGCGTGTCCGCCGCGGCGGGCCCCTGCGACATCGAACGGTAGGAGCACCTTGACCGCCATCGACCCCACCGCCCACCTGACCGCCGAGCAGATCGAGGAACTCGGCCGCGAGCTGGACGCGATCCGCGACGAGGTGATCGCCGACCGCGGCGAGAAGGACGCCGCCTACATCCGCAAGGTCATCTCGGCGCAGCGCAAGCTGGAGCTGGCCAGCCGGGGCGTGCTGCTGTTCTCGTTCTTCCCGCCCGCGTGGATCATCGGCACCGCCGGCCTGTCCGTGGCGAAGATCATGGACAACATGGAGATCGGCCACAACATCCTGCACGGCCAGTGGGACTGGATGCGCGACCCGAAGATCCACTCCACCACCTGGGAGTGGGACCACGTCTCGCCGGCCGACCAGTGGAAGCACTCGCACAACGAGCTGCACCACACGTACACCAACGTGATCGGCAAGGACAACGACCTCGGCTACGGCATCATGCGCGTCGACGAGGACCAGAAGTGGCACCCGTTCCACCTCGGCCAGCCGCTGTGGAACTTCCTCAACGCCTGCTTCTTCGAGTACGGCATCGCAGCCTATGACCTGGAGCTCGGCAAGAACCTGCACAAGCGCCGCCGCAACAACCCGGAGTTCCGCGCCCGGGCCAGGGCCGTGGGCCGCAAGATCCGCAAGCAGGTGCTGAAGGACTACGTGATCCACCCGCTGCTGTCGGGCCCGTCGTTCCTCACCACGCTCGCCGCCACGTTCACCGCGAACCTGGTCCGCAACATCTGGACCCACTCGGTGATCATGTGCGGGCACTTCCCCGAGGGCGTGCAGGTCTTCGAGCGCCGCTCCATCAAGGGCGAGACACGCGGCCAGTGGTACCTGCGCCAGATGATGGGCTCGGCGAACATCAGCGGCAGCAGGGCGATGCACTTCATGACCGGCAACCTCTCCCACCAGATCGAGCACCACCTCTTCCCGGACCTGCCGAGCAACCGGTACGCCGAGGTCGCGGTGAAGGTGCGCGCACTGTTCGAGAAGTACGAGCTGGAGTACGTCACCGGACCGCTGCCCAAGCAGGTGTTCTCCGCGTGGCACAAGGTCTTCCGGCTCTCGCTGCCGAACAGGAAGCCCGAGGCCAAGACACCCGACCGCGAGCAGGAACTCGTCGCGGCCTGATCGACGGTGGTACCGGTTCAGATCCTCGGCCGTAGTGGCGGCGCCGCAGGTTTCGGTCAGATTCGTCGCGGACGGTGGGCGGCGGCGTCCTTGAGGCCGTACGACACGGGTCCCGGGCAGCCCGGGATCCGAGCAGCCGAGCAGCCCGGGATCCGGATGCGCTGCCCTGACGTGCGTCGGGAACTCAGCACACGACTCCCGACAAGCGCCCCGCCGCTCCTGCGCGCGGCGAGGCCGTCCACGCACGCGGGGTGGAGCGGTTCTTCGCGGCCCCTGACGGCCGACGACCACGCCCAGCTGACCGGCGCGCTGAGCGAGATCGACAAGGCGCTGCGCGACGGCGGATGACGGCACCGCGCCTGAGCACGGTGGCGCCGTTGCCCCGGCCGCGCCCGTGCGCGCACTCGTGCGGCCGGCCCTAGGGTCGCTCACCGGTGCGGTCGACCACTCCGCGGTCGAGGATCGCCACGGACGAGACGAGGTCACCGGGTTCGAGGACCTGGCAGGCGTTGGCCGGAGGGTCGACGTTGACGGAGTTCCGGGCCAGGAAGTACAAGGTCCGGGTGTCGAAGAGGAGTTCGTGACGGGTGGGCCCCTGTCCGTAGTCCCCGGGCCAGCTGCCCTCAAGGCTCACGGAGACCCCTTTACGGCCCGCCCCGTCCACGGCCCCCTCGTACACGACGAGCCCAGGAATCCGGGCGAGCGCCAGGTACAGCGCGGCCTCGACTTTCGGCGGCAGCAACTGCTCGCTGAGCAGCGCGGACGCCTTTTCGAAGGCGTTCCGGTCGGCGGCCTTCGCACCGGACGGTCGCGCCGCGTCGTCCTTCAGCCCGTACAGGTAGCGGTACATCGCGTCGGCGTCCGTCGGCAGTTCGCTCTCCGCCTCCCGGAAGTAGGCGACTCCGTTCTTGGCGGGCAACTGCTTGGCGACGGACCGTTCGACCACCTTGCCGCCGTCCTTGTGCTCCCGGGACAGTCCGACGTGCTGCCCGTCGACCGACCACCAGACCTCGCGTATGCCGAAGGGGTGCCCCTCGCTGGTCATGGGACAGCCGGTGGCGGGCTTCCCGGGGTCGACCTTCCAGTGGTAGTCGTCCCGCTCGGTGTAGACGAACTGGTCGTTCCGCACCGGGGGCAGCGTCCGCTTCCCGGCCCCCTTCGCGATCCGCTCCAGCAGCGCGGCGGCACTCCGGTCGCTCCGCGTGGCGTCCGTGTCGCTCTTCCCGCCGCCGTCCGTGCTGTCCGCGTGGGTCGTCGGCGGCTGGGCCGCCTGCCGCGTCACCGACGCCCCCAGCACGATCGCGGCGGTCAGCACGGCGGCCACGGCGGGCACGACGAGCGCGGGCCGACGCCACACCGGCCGCCGCACGAGCGGAACCTCGGCCTCCCTCTCGATCTCCCGCATCAGATGCTCTCTCAACACCCGCCGCCGCCCCGCCGGAAGCTCCCGCTCCACAGCAGCCGGCACGCCCTCACCGGCGGACCGGCCGGCCTCGGAGGACGCAGCGGTCTCGGAGGACGGAGCAGCCGGGGAGGACGGAGCGGCCTCGGCGGACGCCGACCCTTGCGTGGACGGCACGGCCCCGGCGGACGCGGCGGCTGCCGTGGGCGGCACACCCCCGGTGGGCGTCGTGCCCTTCGTGGGTGGCTCGTCCCGGGGGGACGGGTTGTCGTTCACGGGTTCCCCTCCTGGATGGGGCCGGCCACGGGGGTGTGGCCGCCTGTTGTCTGTCCGCTGGCGCCGTCGGGTTCCCGCGCCCCGAGTTGCGCGGTGAGTTTCGCGCGGGCCCGGGAGAGGCGGGAGCGTACGGTGCCGACGGGGATGCCGAGGGCCTCGGCGGCCGCCGCGTAGTCGAGGCCGCCCCAGGCGCACAGTGCGAGGACCTCGCGCTCGGGCCGCCGCAGCCGGTCCACCGCCGTACGTACGGCCCGTAGATACGCCTGGTCGTCGAGGTGCCCGGCGACCTCGTCGGCGAAGTCCCGCACGCACTCGGGCCTCGGCAGGCGCGCGACCGCCGCGGCGTGGCGCCGCCCGGCCCGGCGGGTGTTGCGGGCCACGTTCGTCGCGATGCCGAGCAGCCACGGCCGCGGTGAACCCCCCTCCGCGTCCAGCCGCCCCCGCAGTCGCCACGCCTCCAGAAAGGTCAGCGACACGATGTCCTCGGCCGTCGACCAGTCCCCCGTCAGCCGGAAGGCGTGGTTGTAGACGGACCGCGCGTACGCGTCGAAGACCTCCCCGAAGGCCCCCGCGTCCCCGTCTCTGATCCGGGCGCGCAAGGCACTCCGGTCCCCCGTGTCCCCGTCATTCGTCTCCACGTCCTCCCCCTGTCCACACGCCGAAGGCCGGTTCCCATGACCCACGTCACAAGAGAACCGGCCTTCGGTGTACGGAAGTTGTACGAGAGGCCACCCCATGGTCAGCCGACGTCCGCGTAGGAGTGCCTGCCGCCGACGAAGATGCTGACGCCGTAGTGGTTGAACAGCCGGCAGGCGAACGCGGCGATCGCGATGCACGCGGCCTTGCGCCCGCCCCTTTCAACCGGACGGTTGATGAGAATCAGCGATGCCTCGGCAGCCTGTGTGCCCGAAGCGTCTGGAGGATCACTCCGCGAGGCGGCGCTTCCACCAGGGATCTGTGGGCGGTGAGTACGGATCAGGCAGGGTCCGTGTCAAGAAGCGGTCGTCCAGGGGAGCAACCGCTCCGAGAAGTTCACGGCGTGCCCTGCGGTCCATCGCTGAGGCTGCGCCTTGCAGCAGTGTTCGCGCGTGCGTGTCCCTCCAGAGGGTGGTTCCCCACCCGCGGTTGGGGCCGTGGTCCGGCCATGGGTGAAGCGCCAGGGCCCATGCCCGGAAAGCGTGGGCGACGTGTCCGGGAGGCAACCTGCACCGAACTTCGAACTGTGCGATCTGCCGGTTCGCCGCAGCGGACAAACCAGGGATGACCTGCCGACTTCCGGCGCCCCTACGACGGGGTCGCTCGGTTCTGATCTCGCCCGGTGACCGGCGAGGCATGGGCACTTCCAGGTGGGAGGACCGGTGACCGTCCGACGGTAGGTGGCGTCGGTCCGAAGATCAAGCGGTCACCGGCGGCCGGCTGTTCGGCTTGGGCTCGGGTGGTGGCGAGGGGATAGGAGCCGGTGCCGGTTTCGATGATGGGGACGCCGAAGGCGAGGCGGTCGACGACGGCCGCGCAGAGGCGGTGGCGGTGAAGGTCGGGCAGCGCCCAGGCCGTGCGTGGGGCGGGTCCGGTGGATGCCCTGCGCGCCGTACCGGATGACGGACGGCGACGTCGTCCTCGAACCACGCGAGCACCACGGCGATGGCCGCTCGTGCGCGGCCTCGATCGCCTTCCGCCTCTCCTCATCCCCGAGCGTCCACAGCAGTTGCAGGGTCGGCTGCGGCCGGAAGACGAGCTCGGCCGCGCTGACCTTCACCTTGCGTCCGAGCGCACCGGCCCGGCGCGCGGCCGCGGGCTTCTGTCGCAAGCCGCTGATGAAGGCACAGCAGGACGCCGAGGATGCCGACCAGTTCGTAGCCGCGCAGTTGGCGACGGGGAAAAACGCCACCCCGACGACCACCCACCAGCAGCCAGCTCGCGCAGCACCTCGAATCCGGCGGTCGGCGGGATCTGGTAGGCCGTGAGGACACCGATGGCCTGGTCGACCGTCGCGCGGGAGTCGACCGCCTGCCGCAGCTGGGCATTCTCCTGCTCAAGACCGGCCGCTGTGGCGTCTCGGCGGCGAAGAGCCCAAGAGGCTGTCTGCCAGACCCCGCTGACTGGCGCGGGCAGGCGCACCGTGCCGGGCAGGCGCACCGTGCCGGGCTGGTCGGCGGCGACCAGTTGCGGGTCGGGTTACTGCGAGTGGCTGTGTCTTGCCGTCGGAACTGGCTCGGAAAATGCACGAGTTCTGACAGGACCGGGCCTCCTCCTGGCGGGCCGAGCGCGGTGGTTGGTCACCTCCAGTCGTCGATCACATACGCGTCAGGGTGGTTGTACCCGGGTTCGTTGGGCCTGTGCATGGTCACGCCCTGCAACCAGGTACGGAAGCCGCGGTCGATCATGCGCCGGTAGGCATCGGGGCGGCTCAGGTTCATGCCGGCGTCCAGTTGTCCCAGGCCGCGCTCGGCGGCCAACCGCTCGCACGCGTCGAGCAGTCGCTCGAACCGGTCGGCGGCCTCCGGACCAGGACGTACGGCGCCGAATTTGACGAAGCACACGTCCGTGCCAGCCTCCGACCCGGCTCCGCAGTGGCAGACGGCCAGGCCGTCGAGCTCGGAGCCGGCGCCATGGAGCAGGATGGTGTCACCGAGTCCCTGCGCGTGCGCGGCCACGATCTCGCGTTCCAGGCTCAGGCCCTCGTACACGGCTCCGGTCAGTGCGCGACACAGGCTCAGCGCTTCGGACCGCTGGGCGGCGGGCAGTTCCCCGTAGAGCACCCGGCCGGGGACTGCGGCACCGTCTGTGACCTGCTTCTTCATGATGGCTGTGAGGAATCGGGGCCAGAAACCGTACCGGCGGTAGAGCTCAAGATGCTTGGGACTGTGAGCGAAGGTGAACAGGCCGAGGTGGCGATTCCCCCAGGCGTCGAAGCAGTCGATGACCGGATCCATCAGGCGTCTGCCGATGCCCTGGTCCCACAGATCCGGACGTACGGTCAGCGGTCCGAAGAACCCGACGCTGCCCCAGTTGGCGGCGAAATTCGATCCGACCACTTCGCCCTCGACCGTCGCCGCGAACGCCGCCTGTGGATCGGCCGCCCAGCGGGTGCGGACGTAGTCGACGGTCCCGAACGGATCAGGTGCTCCCAGGAAGGTCCCGAAGGCGACCCTGCAGATCTCATCGGCCCGATCCAGGTCCGCCTCATCCAGCGGGCGGACTGATACCGGGGCCGCGCCACTCTTGCGCTCCGCTGCTGGTAGGACCATCGCTCTCTCCTCGCTACCCCCGTTCCATCGCACCACGGAGGTGCGCCTCAGGCGAGGCGAACGGTCCGGCGACACCCCCGAGGATCGAGGAGCAAGCCGGTCCTCGCGATCGCTCAGGATCCGTCGGCGGTGTGGCTCAGGGGCTGCCCCTGTGACCCGTCCTGACCCTGGGGGCCGCCGTTGAGGAGGTCGATGAGTCCGAACGGTGCGCGGTCGCCGAGGCAAAGGTCCAGGATGTCGTGGGCGTCGGCGTAGAAAGACTCGCTGCGGGGGAACAGCGCCTCTTCGTAGGCGGTGAGTGCCGCTTCGATGTCGTCGGGGTGTGCGGCGATCGCCTGGGTGAGTTCGGTGCCGTCGAGCATGGCCAGGTTCGCGCCGTCGCCCGAGGGCGGCATCAGGTGCGCGGCATCGCCGAGGAGCGTCACCCCGGGCACGCGGTCCCATCGGTGTCCGTCCGGGAGAGTGTGGATCATGCGTGCGACCGGAGCGGTCTCGCCGTCGGTGATCAGCGCCATGAGCTCCGGAGTCCACCCGTCGAACTCGGCCGCGACCCGAGCGGTCACGGCGGCGGCATCAGCGAAGTCGATGTCGGCGGTCGCGGTGTGCCGCTCGTCGACGTCGTACAGGTAGGTCTCGATGAAGGTCGTGCCGATGTACTCGGGTTCGGCGTCGGAGAGCAGCGGACGGATCCTCGACCAGGCGCCGTCGGCACCGACGAGGAGACTGCTGGTCACGGCCGAGCCGTCGGCGAACGTCAGCTCGTGCCGTCCGTCGCCGAGGGGCCGGACACCAGTGACCTTGTGCCCCCGCTGGACCGTCTGGTCGGGCAGGGAGTCGAGCAGTATCCGACGCAGATCTCCTCGGAGCACCTCAGGACGCCGCGCCATGCCGTCGTCGGGGGCGTCGAACAGCACCTTGCCGTGCTGGTCGAGCACGCGCGACGCCTCGGCGCCTTCGGGGATGATCGCGCGGAACTCGTCGGTGAGACCGGCCTCTGCGAGGGCTCGCTGTCCGTCGTCCTGGTGGATGTCGAGCTGGCCGCCCTGCGCGCGGGACTCGGCCGAGGGGTCGGCCTCGTAGACCGTTGCGGGGATGCCATGGACGTACAGGACCCGGGCGAGAGTCAGGCCGCCGAGGCCGGCGCCGACGATGGCGATCGAGTGGTGGCGGGTCTTCACGACTTCCTCGTTCCCGTGCGGGCGGAGCGCCGGGCGCCTGCCGGACACTAATATGGATCCGTGTTCCATAAGCAATATGGAACACGGATCCACGGTGTGCCAAAATGAGGTCATGCCACGGACACGAGGAAGAGCACCCGATGGGAAAGGGCGTGCCGATGCCCTCTCGCGAGAGATCATCGTCAGCGCGGCCGTCGCGCTGCTGGACGAACTCGGCGAGCGGGGACTCACCTTCCGACTGCTGGCCAAACAGCTGAACACCGGCCTGGGCGCGCTGTACTGGCACGTGGCGAACAAGGACGAGCTCGTCGCCCTGGCCGCCGATCAGGTGCTCGGCCAGGCCCTCACAGCGGCCCCCCGTTCCGAGGACGGCGCCGGCGCCGAGCTGCGCGCGCTCGCCATCGCCGTCTTCGACACCCTTGACCGGCACCCGTGGGCAGCGTCCCACGTCAACGCGCCGCCCACGCTGGCGAACGCACTGCACCTGCTCGACCGCATCGGCACACTGACCGCACGAACCGGGCTGCCCGCCGCACGGCATTTCGCGGTCTCCACCGCGATCTCCTACTACATCACCGGCGTCAGCGCCCAGATCGTCGCCCCACGCACCGCCGCCGACAAGACCACCAGCCGCGACGCCTTCCTCGCCCAGACCGCCGAACACTGGGAAAAACTCGACCCCGCCGACTACCCCTTCCTGACGCGCACCACCACGGAACTACGCGACCACGACGACCGCGACCAGTTCACCACCGGCCTCGACCTGCTCCTGACCGGCCTGAACGCGACCGCAGACCCACTACCACCCGCGTGATCCCGCGCTTCAGTCGGTGCGGTGTCGGTTGTTCAGCCGCGCCGCCGTTCCTCACCATGATCGTCGCTGCGACATCGGCGCCTTCTGCGTGACTCCCTGTGCACTCGTCCGGGGCACCATCGGGCGCCGTTGACACGCAGGAGTGTCGTGCGCTTCTCGCGGACGAAGTGACCAGAAGCCCAGCCCGGCAGCGACCTCGGGCGCCGAGTGCTGCCGGACGACCACACAGTGGTCGAGGTCACCGGCGCCCCGAGCAGCGCGCCGTCGCGCCGGGCGCGAAGGGAAGTCCGCAACGGCGCGTGCGCCCACATGTTCGCCGGAGCCACGCTCCCGGACGCGCGAGGCCGTGGCGCCCAGTCCGCGCTGCTCGCCGCCCGCCTCCGCGCGGCCCCAGCCGAGGGCTGCCGATGGATCGTCGCCGAGACCGGCGTGGAGGGCCCCGGTGAACACAACCCGTCCCTGCGCAACCTGGTACGCGCCGGCTTCGAGCCGATGTACGACCGGCCCGACTGGCTGTGGCACGCGAGACCGAAGTGACGGTCCGTAGCGCACCGGAGGAACAGCCCGAACAGCCTCACAGCATGTCATCCACGCAGCACGAGCCCCGTCACAGGCTCCGACTGCTGCCCCGTACCCGAGACGATCCACGGACCAGGCAGGACGGCCATGACCACGCTCTCCACAGCCCGAACCACCTCACCGCAACGGCCCAAGCGGGCCCGTTGGACCATCCCGGCCCGGCTGCGCAAGAGCATCCTGGTCACGCATGTCGTCTCGGCGGGAGCCTGGATCGGCATCGATGTCATCTCCATCGTCCTGGTGGCGATCGGCTGGGTACGCGCGGGCGACGACCGCACCGCCGTATACCGCGCACTCGCGGACTTCTTCGTCGTCCCCCTCCTACTGTCGGCCCTCATAACAGGGACGATCTGCCTGATCACCGGCTTCCTGCTGGGGTTGGCGACCAAGTGGGGCCTCGTACGCTTCTGGTGGGTCGCTGTGAAGCTGGTCCTCAACGTCGTCCGCCTGCGCGATGATGCCGGCTTTCCTGGGCCCCATCACCGAACTCGCCACGGGCGAGCAACCGTTGCAGGACATCTGGTTCGTCTCGTTCCCCGGAGCCTCCGCCCTGGCGCTCCTGAGCTTTGCCACAGTGCTCTCGGTCTTCAAACCATGGGGCCGAGTCCGCGAGTCGGGGCCCATGCGTGTTGCAGAACGCCGCTGGTAGGCCAGCCTGAGCCGGCCTGTTGGCGTGACTGGTCACGCGGGCGAGGGCGAGGTTGTGCATGATGGCATCCTGCCGCGCCCGCACCCGCACCCGCTCGGCGCTCAACACCCCAGCCGTACAACGGAGATGCCCTGTCGCGGGAGGAGGCATTGCGGTCATGGTACGAGCCGAAGGGGAGATGTACTCATGTGCGTGGGAGCGGAACACGAATGTGCCGTAGGAGGCGAGCAGGGGCTGTACCTCTTCGAACTGCTCACCTGAGACGCGATCCTCGCTCCGGTCGCGAACCTGTTCAGACAGTGCCCGGACTCACAGTTCCGCACGCATGCAAAACACATCTTCTCGGTGGCGAGGGGCGGTTGAGGCCTGTGCGCAGGGGTCTTGGTCCTCGTTGCAGCCGGGCGGAACCAGGGCCGGCGCGCGCTCTCGGCTGAACTCCCGTATGAAGGCCCGCACCGTGACGGCGTGGAAGGATTTGCCCGGTTCAACAGCCTCAAGAGGTAGGACTGATTCCTGCCCGCATAGGAAGCGATTTCAGGGGAACGCCGCACCGGTTTGTGTGTTTCCTATGACAGCTTGTGCGGCACCCGTGACCGCTGGGGTCACTGGTCGAATCCTGTGGGGGAAGCTGATGCACTCGCGTGCCCTACGCACGCCGTCTCGGCGTGCCCGGAGATCACCAAGAATCGCTCTCGCCGCCGCCATCACCACGGCGGCATTGGTCGTGGCCGCCGCTCCCGTTCTGGCAGCCGCTCCCGAACCCGAACTGCCCAAGCCCGAAAGCCCGTGGACGAAGCCGACGAAGGTCGAGGCGCCGGCCACGCCGACCGGCGTGACGAAGGCCCCGGCCTCCCGGGCCGAGACCGAGCCGTCGTCCGAGGTGACCGCCTGGCGCTCCACGCAGAAGGCCCGCTCCGCCGGGAAGACGGATACAGCCCGGACCAGCGCCGCTGCCGCTGCCGCTCCCGACGCGACTCCGTACGTGCCCGAGGGTCAGGGCCAAGTGCCCTGGCACCGCCTCCTCGACACCCGCCTCAGCGACTCCCTGGTCGCGCGGACGAACCTGTCCAACGGCAACCTGATGCTGGCCGCCACGGACTTCGACATCGCCGGCGTCGGCCAGAAACTCCAGCTGACCCGGACGTACAACTCACTGGAAGCGCCGTGGGGCAAGGTTTCCCAGCGCTGGTGGCAGGCGTACGAGCGTTATCTCCAGGTCCACGACGGTGGCGTGGACGTCTTCGACGCCACCGGCGACACGTTGCGCTTCAAGCAGACCAGCACCGGCGGTTACACCACCCCGACCGGCTACTCGAAGGACCTGAGGAAGAACAGCGACGGCACCTACACCCTCACCGACCGCAAGTCCGGCAGCCGCGACACCTACGACGCGAACGGCACGCTGCTGAAGGTGGAGGACAAGAACAAGGGTGCCATCACCGTCGACCAGCACGGCGAGGGCGACGCGCACAAGGGCTTCAAGCTGACCGAGACCCGGTCCGGCCGGTGGATCGAACTGGCCAAGACGTACGCCGACCAGTGGCAGGCCAAGGACCACACCGGCCGTACCGCCGTGTTCGACCTCGATGCGCACGGCAACCTGGCGAAGACGACCGACACCGCCGGCAAGGCCACGATGTACGAGTACGACGGCGACGGCCGCGTGACGAAGGTGACCACCGCCGAGGGCACGGTCACCCTGTTCACCTACGACGGCCAGAACCGCGTCACTTCCATGCAACGCGCCACCGAGTCCACCGGCAGCGGTCACACAGGACCGACCTGGCGCTTCGACTACTCGGCCACCACCCCCTCGGCGGAGGGCACGACCACGGTCACCGACCCCGACGGCGACAGGACGGTCCACACGCACAACGGGGACGGTGAGGTCACCAAGGTCACCGACCCGCTCCAGCACTCCCGCCACAGCAAGTACACCAACCATCTGCTGCAAACGGCCACGGACGCCATGGGTACGGGCGCGGACGGCACCGGCGGCAGCACCACCACGTACGGCTGGGACGCCCGCAACAACGCCAATTCGGCCAAGCCAAGCTCCCCCTGGGGGCGACGGCGTCGGTGACGGCGTACCAGACGATCGCGGGCACCGACCTGCCCAACGACTTCACCAGCGCGGACGGTCGCAAGGACTCCTTCAAGTACGACGCCAACGGCAACACGATGTCGGTGACCACCTCCGGCACCGCGGGCGCGACCCGTGAGTACACGTACAACAAGGCCACCCCGACCTGTGACGGCTTCGAGGGCCAGCGCTGCACGGCCAAGGACGGCAACGGCAAGGTCACCTCCTTCACCTACGACGCGCAGGGCAATCTGAAGAAGGTCACCCCGCCCGCGCCGCTGGGCGCCACCACGTACACCTATGACGCGCTGGGCCGGGTGGAGACGGCGACGGACGGACGCGGCATCAAGACGGTGTACGGCTACGACACCCGCGACCGCGTGAAGACGGTGTCCTCCACCAATGTCACCGTCACCTACTCCTACGACGGCGACGGCAACCTCAAGTCCCGTACGGACGCCTCCGGCACCACGAAGTGGGACTACGACAGGCTCAACCGGGAGAAGGTCCGCACCCTGCAGAACGGCGCTCAGACCGCGCTCGCCTACACCCCGGGCGGCGACGTCGACCACTACACCGACCCGACCGGCAGGACGGACTACACCTGGGACGCCGCGGGCCGCCTGGACCACCTGACCGACCCGGCCGGCAAGAAGACCGACTTCGACTACGACAACAACGACAGGCGCACCAAGACCGTCTACCCCGGCGGCACCACCCAGTCCGTCGGCATCGACAAGAACGGCCGTCCCGAGACCGTCAAGTCCGTGTCCGGGACCACGGTCCTGACCAACCTCGCCTACAGCTACACCAACGCGGGCAAGGACACCACCAAGATCCGCACCCGCACCGACAACGCCACCGGGCGCAGGACCACCTACACCTACGACTCCCAGGACCGTCTGTCCTACGCGCTGGAGGCCGATGCGGCGGGCACGCGGACGGCATCCTGGCTGTACTGCTTCGACAAGGCCGGCAACCTCACCTCCCAGGACGGCAGCGCCTCCACCTGCCCGGGCAGCGCGGTGTTCACCTACAACGACGCCTCCCAGCTGACCGGTCTGACGGGCTCGGCGACGCCGTGGTCGTACGACAAGGTCGGCAACGAGACCGCCGGCGGACGGGTCGCCGCGAGCGCGCGCACGAACGAGACGTGGACGGACCACAGCCAGCTGTCCGGCATCACGGTCGGCGGCACGGCCTACGACCTGGTGCACGCGGGCACCGACAACTCCGAGCGCACGAAGCTGGGTTCGACCTGGTTCCACCACACCGCGCTGGGACTCGCGTCCACGACGACGAACGACGTCGAAACCGGATTCGTCCGCGAGCCGACGGGCACCTTGAACTCCATGACGACCGGGGGGAAGTCCTACTACTACCTCACCGACGCCACCGGCAATGTCCTGGGCCTGGTCGATGACTCGGGCAAGCGCACCCACACCTACTCCTACGGCCCGGCCGGTCTGCCGCGAGCGACGCCCACGGAGGCGGCGCCCCAGCCGTTCCGCTACAGCGGCGCCTACCTGGACCCGACGGGCCTGTACAAGATGGGCGCCCGTTACTACGACCCCCAAGTCGGCCGCTTCACCCAGCCCGACCCGTCGGGGCAGGAGAAGAACCCCTACCTGTACGCGGCCGGAGACCCCATCAACAACAGCGACCCCACCGGGCTGTTCAGCTTCTCCGACCTGCTCGACAAGGGCAGCGATGTTTTCGGCGTCGTCACGGGTTGCCTGGCGGGAGTCGGAGCCGCGGCGGAAACCGGAGTCATCACCTACGCCGCCGCGGTCGGCGGTGTGGTCGGCGCGGGAGTCGGCAGTGCCGTAGGCGCTGGTACTGCCGTGGTCACCAGCTGCGCGCTTGGAGGTACCGCTGGATACTACGGAGCGGACATCCTCACCTACGGGTGACGCGCACGGAATAGCCGAACAGGGGTATACGGCCACTGCATATGACTGTTGGGTCGGGATTGGGCCGGGATTGGGTCGGGAATTGATTCCCGACCGACCCGACAGTCGCCCGCGAATTTCGGAAGGAGCGCTGGGATGCGAGGGAGGGACGCGTCGATGAGTGATGCGATCAAGGGAGTGCGAACCTTTTCCGCGATTTCGATCATCGGCGGAATATGTGCGTGCATCGCAGGAACAGTCACGGGCGACACCGTGCCGATCGTGCTCGGAGTGATCGCAGTAGCGGGCGGAGTGATTCTGGCGGTCTTCGCCTTCCTGGCCCATCGGAAGACTCGCTCCTGACACGACGCTTCGGGTTCGACGCCTGGCCAACAACGAAATGCACCTGGCAGAACGCGGGCCGGCCTCGTCAACTTGCTTGCCGCTGCCGAAAGTTGGGATGTTCGTTCCGTCGAAGGACGGCTCGGGCCGGGCGATCGTGACCCGGTTCCGGGCCAGGGGACCCTTTGCCATACTGGCGGCGGGGGTGCGGGATGGCAGACCAGCGTCCGGCGCGGCAGGAGTTGATCCGGCGTCGGCGCCGGAGCGGCTTCGTGGGGCGCCGCGGGGAGATGAACGCGTTCCGGGAGAACCTCGCCCGGGATCCGGAGAGCGACGACTACCAGTTCCTCTTCCATGTGCGCGGCAACGCCGGTGTGGGCAAGACCTCGCTGCTGCGGCAGTGGGAGGCGGTCGCCCGCGATCACGGCGCGACGACGGTGTACCTCGACGACGGTGTGCACAGTGCCGTGGAGGCGATGGAGGCGGTCGGAGAGCGGCTGGGCCGCCAGGGGTTGGAGCTGCGCCGGTTCGACAGACTGCTGGCCACGTTCCGCCAGCGCAGCCATGAGGCGCAGTCGGCACGGGACACGCAGGCGGCCGCGGACGACGGCAGCACGGCGCAGCCGCCCACGGCCTCGCTCCCGGGGGCGGTCGCCGCGCAGGTGGGTCTGGCCGGCCTGCAGATGGTGCCGGTCGTCGGGGCGCTCGCCGGCGCCGTGGATCCGCAGCAGGTCGCCCAGGGCGCGGACCGGTTGCGGGCCGCGCTCGGCGCGCGGTTGCGATCCCACGACGACGTACAACTCGTCATGGACCCGGTGCGCGGTCTGACCCCGGTGTTCCTTCAGGACCTGGCCGAGGTGGCGCGGCGGCGGCCCTTGGTGGTGCTGTTCTTCGACGTGTACGAGCGAACGGGCCCGGTGCTCGACGAGTGGCTGCGTGACATCGCGTTCGGCGAGGCGCACGGCGTACTGCCGGCCAACGTACAGATCGTGCTGTCCGGGCAGGGCCGTCTGGATGCCCGGAGTTGGGGCGACTGGCTCGACCTGGTCACGGAGGTGCCGCTGGAGGTGTTCACGGAGCAGGAGGCGCGGGCGCTGCTGGCGCTGCGGGGTGTCACCGACGAGCGGGTCGTCGAGGTGGTGCTGAGTCTGTCCGGCAGGCTCCCCGTACTGGTGCACACCCTGGCGCAGGCCCGGCCCGACTCGGCCCGGACCGTGGGCGATCCATCGGGTACGGCGGTGGAGCGGTTCTTGAAGTGGGAGACGGACCCGGCACGGCGGGCCGCCGCCCTGGCCCTGGCCCTGCCTCTGCAGTTCGACGAGGACGTCTACCGTGCCCTCGCCCCTGCGGGGGCAGCCGAGCAGTACGCGTGGGTGCGCCGACTCGCCTTCGTCACCGACCAGGCCGGACGATGCCGGTATCACGAGGTCGTACGCGCCCCCATGCTGCGGCTGCAGCGCATCCAGTCCCCCGCCCGCTGGCATGCCGCGCACGACCTGCTCGCGGAGACCTTCCGCGGTTGGCGGGCGGAACGTGAGGAGGTCGTACCGGCCCCGGAGCTCTGGGGGGACGCGGCATGGCGCGAGCATCGGTCGAACGAGACCTACCACCGCCTGTGCGCCGATCCGCGCCGTGCCCTGCCCGAGGCGCTCATGGAGGCCGTCCATGCCTGCGAGCACGGAGCCGGCACGGCACGGCGCTGGGCACAGTTGCTCGCGCAGGCCGGGACGGACACCGCGGACGAGAGCCTGACGGCCTGGGGGCAACGGCTGACCGCCGCAGCCCGGGACGACGCCCTGACCGTCATGGCCGTCCTCGACGCGCTCCTCGCTCACTCCGGATGGGGCACCGCGGGACCGCTGCGTGCCCGGGTCGTCCGGGGGCGTCTCCACCGGCGTGCCGAACGGTACGAGGCGGCGCTCGCCGATCTCACCGCCGCACTGCTTCTGGAGCCGCAGCACGGTGACGCCCTGGTGGAGCGTGCCTTCACCCACGAGGCGATGGGGAACGTCGAGGACGCCCTCGCCGACCTGGACCGGGCGATCCGTGCCCAGCCCGATGGGGCCTGGACCTACGTCGTCCGGGGACGTATCCACCTGAGAGCCGGGCACCGGACGCAAGCGCTCGCTGATTTCGACCAGGCCGTCGACCTCGACCCCGAACAGGAATGGGCGCTGGCCAGCCGCGCCGAGCTCTACCGCTTTCAGGAGCGCTACGACGAGGCGCTGGAGAATCTGGACCGTGCGCTCGCCATCGATCCGTACTACACCTGGGCCTACGCGGAGCGGTCGCGATGCCTGTGGCGGCTGGAACGGTGGGACGAAGCAGTCCGCGACGCCGCGCGGGCCGCCGACCTGGACTCCGAATCGAGTTGGTACCGCGTCCATCTGGCCGACCTGCTCCTAGCCCTCGGGCGGCACGCGGAGGCCTTCCAGCAGGCCGACCAGAGCCTGGCCGACCCGGATGAACACGGTCCGCGCGGCCGCGGCTGGCCGTACACACTCCGCGCCTGGGCCCTGCACGGTCTTGGGCGCGATGCCGAAGCCCTGTCCGACCTCGATCGTGCCGTCTCCTTCGACGACGCGCAGGAGCTGGCCTTCGCGATGCGCGGTTGGCTGCGGTGGGAGGCAGGGCGGCTGGCCGAAGCGGAACAGGACTTCTGCCAGGCCCTCTCCGGTGCCCCGCGATGGCCGTGGGCGCTGGCGGGCCGCGGCGTGGTCCGCGTGTACACGGGCCGGTACGACGAGGCCGTCGACGACATCGCCCGAGCCTTCACCGTCCAGTTCGCCATCGCCGACGCCGAGAGCGAGCTGGCCCGGCCGTGTGTCGGCCTGCTACGGGAACATCTTCCGACCAACCGCGGCCCCGTCACGGCCGCGATCAGGCTCGCGGCGCTCCTCACCCACCAGATCCAGTGGCCGCATCTGGCCCGCCAAGCGGGCTCCGTCCTCGCACTGCGCCCCAGCCCCCGGCTGGTGACCGGCGCACTGCGCCTGCTGCGCCGCGCCGCCACCGCGCTGACCGACCCGCCCGAAGGCGCGGACTCCCAACGGACCGCCTATTCGCTGAGCCTGCTCTCGCCCCTCCTGCGTGTCGTGGATCCCTGGCCCCCTCCCACGGACAGAGAACCGGACTGACCCGGGAAGAGACGTGACAGAGGGCCGGGGTCAGGAACTGTGGCATCGATCACCTGACCGATGACCTTGGTGGCGACGGTGCGGCGCTGTTGTCCGAGTTCGGCGAAGAAGCTCGACTGCCCGGACTTCGGGCGCGCCTGAGGGGCCGGCTCAGCGGGCCATCCAGCGGTCCATCTCCCGTGCCCGCGTGTCCAGCGTGGTGACGACGGTGGCTGACGCGGTCCGGGGATTGGTGGGGACTTGCACGTCGCGCTGGACGCCACCACACACATGGCCAGTCCCTGGTTCGGGCATCTCCACCTCGATTCCCGCGCGCCGCGCGAGCGCGACCGCCGTCGCCACGAACCCCTCGGAGAGCGCGAGGATCACGGTCTGCCGTGTCCGGCAGTGCCAGGCGACCAGGCCGCGTACGAACTCCGCGTACACGGCCGGATCGACCTCGAGTGTGTCCGGGTCGCCCCCATACTTGCCCTGGCCGATTCCCGAGGCCAGCTTGAGCTCGGCCTCGAAGACCTCGACCTGCCGTAGGAAGAGGCGGCCGGCACCGTTCGACGGGTTCCACAGCGTCTCGTCACCGATGTCGAAGTACATGCTCATCGCCGGTCCCCCTTGCTCAGCCGCCCCGGCACAGGGTAGGAGATCGGGCGGATGGGAGGCACCTGGGTAGAACGGTGCCTCGGAGGTCCAGGGCTCGTTGGTTTGGCATGGGCCTAACTGACCGCCGCCCCGCGCGGGGCCATGAGGACGAGTTCCCGAGTTCCCCGGACAATCCACCGTTGGCGCACGGCCGTTGTGCCCTTCCGTGAGCTGGGGCTCGGATGGCGTGCGGGCCAGGATGCGGGGAACCCGGGGCCCCATGGGTACGAACCACGATGAGGCCCCGATTCTCGAAGCGCTCGTCCGATACGGGAACGCGGACGAGTTGGGGTTCACGCCCCCGGGGCACAAACAGGCGCGTGGCGCGGACCCACGCGCTCGTGCGGTTCTGGGCGACGCCGTCTTCTTCGGCGACGTCCTGGCCAACGGCGGCCTGGACGACCGGCTCGCCCGGGGCGGTGTACTGGCGCGAGCCGAGCACCTCATGGCCGACGCGGTGCACGCGGACCACACGTTCTTCTCGACGTGCGGCAGTTCGCTGTCTGTGAAGGCCGCCATGCTGGCGGTGGCCTGCCCGGGCCATCGGCTCCTCGTCGGACGGGACGCGCACAAGTCGGTGGTCGCCGGACTCATCCTGTCGGGCGTGGAGCCGGTGTGGGTGGAACCCCAGTGGGACACCTCCCGGCACCTCGCCCATCCTCCGTCGGCGGCCGCCTACGAGAAGGCGTTCACAGAGCATCCCGATGCCGACGGGGCTCTGGTGACCAGCCCGACCCCGTACGGATCCGCGGCCGACCTCGCGGGAATCGCCGATGTCTGTCACCGGCGCGGCAGGCCGCTCATCGTGGACGAGGCGTGGGGTGCGCACCTGCCCTTCCACGACGACCTGCCGTCGTGGGCGATGGACGCGGGCGCCGACATCTGTGTGACCAGCATCCACAAGATGGGCAGCGGCCTGGAACAGGGTTCGGTGTTCCACCTGCAGGGCGACCTCATCGACCCTGCCGAACTGGCCTCGCGGGCCGACCTTCTCGGCACCACCAGCCCGAACGTCCTGCTCTACGCCGGCATCGACGCGTGGCGCCGGCAGATGGTTCAGTACGGTCACGAACTCATCGGCCAAGCCCTGAAGTTGGCCGCGCGCACCCGCACGGCCATCGAGACGATCCACGGCTTTCACGTCCACGACGCGAAGGACTTCTGCGGCCCCGGCCTCGCCGACGACTTCGACCCCCTCCCCGTCGTCATGGACATCAGCGAACTGGGCACCAGCGGCTACCGCGCCGCCGACTGGCTGCGAACCCACCATCACATCGACGCCCACCTGTTCGACCACCGGCGCGTGAGCGCACAACTCACCCATGCCGACGACGAACAGACCACCACTCGTCTCCTCACCGCCCTGCGCGATCTGGCCGACCACGCCACCGAACTGCGGGACGCCCCTCAGGTCGCCGTCCCGTCCCCGGCCGATCTGCGGATGGAGCAGGCCCGCCTGCCCCGGGACGCCTACTTCGCGCACCATGCGAAGGTCCCCACCGCCGAGGCCGTCGGCAGGATCGCCGCCGAGATGATCACTCCCTACCCACCCGGTATCCCCGTGGTCCTGCCCGGCGAACGACTGACCGAGCCGGTGCTGGACTACCTGGTCACAGGAGTCGAGGCGGGCATGTTCCTGCCGGACGCGGCCGACCGGCGACTGAAGACGGTACGGGTCGTCGAGGAGGACTGACAGCGCCCGGCACCCGGCGATGCACAGGGGTTGTACGCGTCGGCCTCCGGCGGCTCCCCATCCCGCCCTACGCTGCGAGCGCTTCCGCCGCTGTGGCGGAGGCCGGGCCAGTCAGCGCGCCCCGGTAATCGATCCTGTGTCCTCACGTGCCGATCGATCCGCCGCCTGTACGCCGACGCCACCCCGCTGCGCGCGAACTGGCTCGGCTGGGAACCGGCCCAGCGCGCGCGTCAGAGCCTGGCTCCGAGTAGGAACGGACCAGGAAACCGGTGTTGCCGGCAGAACTTCTGACAGACCGCGATTCGAGGCCTTCAGGGGCGAAGGTGCCGCCCGCTGAGCCTGACGCGCACCGTCGGACGATGCTGATCAGATCGGGTACCTGCCAGGGTGCCGATCGGCTTGGCGAACTCGGTGTCGATGCGCTCCCTGCCGCTCTCATGCCGGGTGGATGAGGCGGCTTTCGTGGGCGAAGATCACGGCCTGGATCCGGTCGCGGAGTTCGAGCTTGTGCAGGATTCGCCCCAGATGGGACTTCACGGTCGCCTCCGCGAGGTACAGGGCGGCCGCGATCTCGGCGTTGGACAGACCACGGCCCACCTGGATGAGCACCTCACGCTCACGGGCGCTGAGCCGGCTCAGCCGCTCGTCGTGCTCGGCGCTGCTGCCGTCGGGGATGTGCGGGCGGAAGTTCTCCAGCAGGCGGCGGGTGATCCGCGGGGAGACCACCGCGTCGCCCGCGGCCACGCTGCGTATCGCGGTGAGCAGTTCCTCGGGCCTGGTGTTCTTCAGCAGGAAGCCCGAGGCTCCGGCGTTGAGTGCGGTGAAGGCGTATTCGTCGAGGTCGAAGGTGGTCAGGATCAGTACCCTGCTCCGCGGGGAGATCCCGATGACCTGCCGGGTCGCCTCGATCCCGTCGGTCCCGGGCATCCGGACGTCCATGAGGACGACGTCGGGGCGCAGGTCCCGGGCGAGGCGTACGGCCTGGATTCCGTCGGCGGCTTCGCCGACCGGGGCCATGTCGGGCTGGGTCTCCAGGACCGTGCTGAAGGCCATACGGAGCAGGGCTTCGTCGTCGGCGATCAGGATGCGGATCGTCATGCGGACGCCGCTCCGCTGCCGCGGAGTTGGAGGCGGGTGTGGACTCCCCAGCCGCCGCCCGGGAGCGGCCCGGCCCGCAACGTCCCCCCGTAGGCGGCCGCGCGCTCGCGCATGCCGGGGATGCCGTGGCCGGACGGGGTGGCGCCGGACCGTGGCGGACGGGGGCCGCTGTCGGTGACGTCCACCGCGACGGTCTCGGTCGAGCACTGGATCCGTACCTTCGCGTGGGTGCCGGAGGGTGTGTGCTTGAGGGTGTTGGTCAAGGCTTCCTGTACCAGGCGGTAGACGGTCAGTTGTGCGGTGGCGGGGATGTGCGTGGGGGCGCCCTGGACCTCGACGCGGGTCGGCAGCCCGGCGGCGCACATCTGGTCGGCGAGGGCGGCCAGTTGTGCGATGCCGGGCAGCGGATGGCGCTCCGCGTCCGGTTCGTCGGTCCGCAGGACGCCCAACGAGCGCCGCATGTCGGTCAGGGCCTGCCGGCCCGTCTCGGAGATCTGGAGCATCGCGGCGGTGGCCTTGTCGGGCGACCGGCGCTGCGCGTAGACGGCGGCGTCGGTGAGCGCGACCATGACGGACAGGTTGTGGGTGACGATGTCGTGCATCTCCCGGGTGATACGTGTCCTCTCCTCGGCGACGGCCAGTCGCGCCTGCTGGTCCTGCTGTCGCTCCAGTCGTACGGCCCGTTCCTGAAGGGCCGCGAGGTAGGCGCGCGTGGTCCGCACATTCACCCCCAGGACGGCGGCGGCGACGACCATCGCGGTCACCGCGACGAAGGGGGTCAGGAACGCGCCGTCCGTCGCCCAGCGCAGACAGGCCAGCAGGGCCCCGCCCTCCACGACGGCACCGGCGACCAGCGTGCTGCGCCGGCCCGAGTGCGCGGCCACTGTGTAGAGAGCCACCAGCAAGGCGATGTCCGCAGGCAGTTGGACGCCCGTCAGCCACTGGACGAAGGCCGTGGCTGCCACGGCGCCGAACACCGTGAGCGGGGCCCGGCGCCGCCACACGAGGGGCAGCGAGAGGGCCGCGGTGAGGGCCACGGCCATCGGAAGCTCCTGCGGCGCGCGCGTGGTCAGGATGTTGAGCAGGAGCAGCGCCGGCAACAGCGAGTCCCACACCATGGGCGGCTGCCGAGAGCCCCAGCGCCGGGCGGCTCTCATCGGCCGCGCCGCTCGTGCGGAGGCCAGGTCGGCGTACCCAGTCAGCCGTACGGCCGTCCACACCCGCCGCACCCGGTCCCGGTGGCGCACCGGGTGGGCGTCGCCGGGCTCTGCGGCCGCCTCGGTCATCACACGTCCCTGTCGATTCAGCGTCATCGTGGCCCCAGCCGGGGCCGCCACCACGTACAGCCGGAGCGGGATCGGACACGGGGAGCGGACCCGCGCTCCCCGGCGTGTACCGCGGCCCTGTAACGGTAGGCCGCGGGCCCGCGAAGCACATGAGTCCACCGTCTGATGGCACAGCGCGGAAGTACGACCACAGGAGGAGCCCGGCTACCCCCCACGGTCGCAAGGCCGCTCACATGGGCGTACCTCGGATTGCGACTGTGGTCGCACACGATGGCGCCCCGAGACCGATGTGGCAGCGCGTACCCCGCTCCGACGATGGCCAGGTGACCCACATCATCACGGGACCGCACATGTCCCCCCTGGAAATCCTTGCCCTGCTCGGTGCCGTCGCACTGGTGGTGGCACGCTGGCTTCCCGCCGCCGTCCGCCCACGCGTCACGATCGCTGCGGGAGCGGTGTTCGTGCTGTCCGCGATCGCGCTGAGCGTGGTGGGGATCCGCTGGCAGATGCTGCCGGTACTGGCGGGCGCCGCCTTCGCGTTGCCGTTCGCCCTCTCTCCCCTGCTGCGACGCCGTACCGGCCGGCCGACGCGGCGGGCCCGATGGTGGCTGGCGTTGCCGGGATCGGCGGCCTGCGTCGGCCTGATCGCCACGGGCCCGGCGGCCGCCTGGGCCTTTCCCGTACCGGTGTTCACCGAGCCGTCCGGCGACTTCGCGGTCGGCACCCGTGTGCTGCAGTGGACCGACCCGAACCGTCCCGAGACCGCCACCGCCGACCCTGACGACCGGCGCACGGTCGTGGTCCAGCTCTGGTACCCCGCGCGAAAGAGCCCCGCCGGCGCGCGGCGGGCCCAGTACCTCGGCCGCACGGAGCACGAGGCGCGCACCGTCTCCCAAGCCCTCGCCCGCTATACCGGCCTCCCCGGTTTCCTGGTCGACGGTGTCCCTCGTGCCCACAGTCATGCGGTCTTCGACGCCCCGGTGGCGCGCGACGGCGGACGGTTCCCGGTCGTGCTGTTCTCTCCCGGGCTGGGTGGAGTACGCACCCAGAACACCGCCTGGGCGGAGGAACTGGCCGGCGACGGCTACGTGGTCGCCGCCCTCGACCACCCGTACGACTCCGCCGCCGTCGTCCTCACCGACGGCCGGACGATCAACACCAAGATCGCCTCCACCGGAGACGACGACGAAGACGACGAACGAGCCGCCGAAACAACGGGAGTTCGGGCCGCCGACCTCAGCTTCGTCCTCACCCAGCTGGGCCATCTGGACCGAGGTGAGATCGCCGGCCCGCTGACCGGACGGCTGGACACCGGCCGGGTGGCGGTGACCGGCCACTCCCTGGGTGGCGGCGCCGCCCTGCAGGCGGCCCGCCAGGACCGCCGGTTCGACGCCGTCATCGATCTGGACGGCTACCCCCGCGACCCCGATCCGCGCCCCTACCACCAGCCGGCGCTCGCGCTCACCCAAGCCATCACCCCGGACACCGACCCGCGCTACATGCCCCGCCTCACCAAGGTCCTCAAGCTCAGCACCGCGACCAGCTACCGGCTCACCGTCCCCGGCGCCGCACACCTCACTTTCACGGACGCCCCCCTGTACCTGCCGCCTGTGCCCTCGCTGGTCGGCTCCCTGGGCCGCACCGAAAGCCCCCGCGTCACCGCCGCAGCCACTCTCGCCTTCCTGGACGCCACGCTGCGGCACAAACCCGGTGACCTGGCCGACGCTCTGTCGACCCACGGCAACCTCAGCGTCTACCAGCCGGGCAACAGCCGCTGATGAGCTGTGCGGCGGCAGCCGACGGCACATGCCTCCGTGGGCGCTCAACGCGGTGAGCATCTCGGCGTCCCGAGGCGCTGTTGTTCAAACGAGCAAGCGCTGCGGAAGTGCAAGATCCTCATGGGCGAACAGACGGGTCAAGGCGAGCGGATCGTCCTCGGCGCAGGTGTCGGCGACCGCGTCGATCAGCTGGTCGTAATCGGGACCGGTCTCGCCTTCATAGGCCGCGGTCATGCGGCCCCACTCGTCCCAGTTGAGTGTCTCCTGCTTGCAGAGCGCGGCGAGGTCGCGGACGGCGTTGCCGCTGATCTCATGTGGTCCCCAGGCGTGATCGGTGCCGGCCACCCCGAACAGGGCCGGGTCGATCGACTTGTTGCGATAGTGGAGCCATGCTTCGCCCCCGGTGAGGAATTCACCCGGGGCGAGGTCGTCGGGGTGGTCGACGTAGTTCTTGCCGAGGTGCTCGGTGTCGACCCTCACCCAGCGGTTCCGGTCTTCGTCCCAGTACTCGGTGATCCAGTGATCGACGCCGCGACCCTTGAGGAAGTACGTGCCGAAACCACACCGGGCTCGGGAGGCGATGCCCCGCGCCCGCAAGATCGCGCAGGCGATCGTGGCGAAGTGACGGCAGGTGCCGATCACCCGGGTCTCGGGCGTTCGGGGCTGGTGAAGCGGCGCTGGGTCCAAAGCGGTCAAGGCAGTGATCAGCTTGCCGACCGGCCTGATGTTCTTCTCGGCAATCCGGCCTGCGGGAACCCCTAACTCCGCAGCGTCCGCAGGCTGGATGACCAGACCCTGCACGGCGGCACAGACGCCCACGGGATCCTCCGGCATCCCCTCAATGAGCCGGAGCTGGGCCGATTCCAGGCCCGTGAAGAGCCCAGGTCGAGAGTAGTTGAGCACGTCATCGGTCATAGCCGGGCATCGTAAGGGGCGGGACTGCTGTTCGGCGTCGACCGCTCCACCGTCACCCGCGCGGTCGCAGAAGTACGCACGCTCCTGGCGGAGCGAGGATGCACGGTCCCAGGCCGTCCCGGCCTGCGTCTTCGGACGCCGACGGATGTGTTCGCCCACGCCCGGGCCGAGGGCATCGAGCCGCGCCGCCTGGACGCCACGGAGATCCAGGTCCGCCGACCCCCGACCGGACGCGATGACCGGCGCGCGTTCCTCTCGGGGAAGAAGAAGCAGACCACGATGAAGGCCACCGTCATTGCCGTCTGGCGACGCCGCACGTTGTGGACCGATGCCCTGCAGTCGGCGGGGCGGGCAGACGCGTGCGTGACGAGCAGCGACAGAAACGTGGTTCGCAGTCAGCGCAGGTCTACGGAAAGCCGGGGCGATCCCACACCCGGCCGGCTCGGGCTGCACCCCGGGGCGTAGCGGCGGCCCGAGGCCGGTGCGACTGCCACCCGTTCACCCGAGGCATGATCGGTACGGTGGCAGTCGGGACCGGGAGAGGGGCGGCGTGGCCGTGAGCGAGCAGGCAGGCATCAGTACGGCCAAGGAGGCCGCCGACCACGAACTCGTCCTCGCGTTCGGGCGGCTGCAGGGTGCGGCCAACCGGCTGGAGTACATCCTCGGGCGGGCCCTCGAAGTCGAGTGCGGCATCAGCCATCTGGTGTTCGAGGTGTTGCTGATCCTCGGGCGGGCGGGCGAGCCGGGACTGGCCATGCGGACCATCGCCCAGGAGCAGGTCCTCACCACGGGCGGCGTCACCCGGCTCGTGGACCGTATGGAGGCGGCCGGGCTGGTGACCCGGGTGGAGTCCCCCACCGACCGGCGCGGAAAGCTGGTCCGGCTGACCCCGCTCGGCGAGGAGACGACGGTGCGCGCCGCCCGGGTCCATGTGGAGAACATCAAGGAGCACTTCGTCGCCCCCCTGCCGGCGGCGGACCGCGAGCGGTTCGCGGAGGACCTTCGCATCCTCAGCCACACGGCTCGGGACGTGCTGCCCCGACTGCCCTGACCCGGACGCCGACGCTCCAGCGGCGCGGGCTTTCACCACGGCCTGTGCCCCGCCTCACACGCATCTCGCGAAATATCTGACGAGTCAGTTACTGTTCTGTCAGATGATCGGTCCCCGGGTGGACGATCCCACGCCTGCCCGAACCTCTTGACCCACTCCCACTCCCTCCCCCTCAAGGAGTCCCCGTGAGCGCCCTCTCCTTCAAGGTCCTCGACCTCGACTTCCCTGCCGGTGTCAAGAACAAGACCGCCACCCTCGTCACCGGCGAGAACGAGGCGCTGCTGGTCGACGCCGGCTTCACCCGCGCCGACGGTCACCGGCTGGCCGCCGAGATCCTCGACTCCGGCAAGACGCTGACGACCGTCTTCGTCTCCCACGGCGACCCCGACTTCTACTTCGGCGCCGAAGTGATCGCCGACGCCTTCCCCGAGGCGAGGTTCGTGGCCACCCCGCTCGTCATCGAGCACATCGCGCACTCCTACGAGGGCAAGCTCAAGGCCTGGGCCGCGCTCGGCCCGAACCTGCCCACCCGTCTGGTCGACCTCGCCCCGCTGACCGGCGATGCCCTGACCCTGGAGGGCCACCGATTCGAGCTGCGTGGCGGCCCGGCCGGTCTGCCCGACCGCCACTACCTCTGGCAGGCCGACCACCGCGCCCTCCTCGGTGGCGTCCTGCTCTTCCAGCAGGAGCACGTCTGGGTCGCCGACACCCCCACCCCGGGCGACCGCGCGTCCTGGATCGACCTGCTGGACGAGATGGCCGCGCTCCGGCCGGACCTGGTCGCCCCCGGCCACCGCCTGCCCGGCACTCCGGC
The DNA here is from genome assembly GCF_040297125.1 of Streptomyces sp. NPDC001868. NCBI lineage: Bacteria > Bacillati > Actinomycetota > Actinomycetes > Kitasatosporales > Streptomycetaceae > Streptomyces > Streptomyces sp. NPDC001868. Next base: position 53,162 of record NZ_JBEOYO010000029.1, read on the forward strand.
CGACGCCTCCGCCATCACCGCCACCCGCGAGTACCTGCTCGCCTTCGAGGAGGAACTGGACAAGGCCGCCGACGGCGCCTCCCTCACCGAGGCGCTCGTCGCGCGCTACCCGGACAACGGGATGCGGATCGCCGCCCAGATCGGCGCGAAGGTCGCCAAGGGTGAGATGAAGTGGGGCTGAGCATGAGCGAGTTCGCCACCTCCACCGCGCCCGCCGACGTCGTACGGCGTCAGTACCTCGCCTCCGCGGCGGGCGATCTGACGGCCCTGCGCGCCACCCTTGCCCCCGATGTGGAGTGGACGGAGATGGCGGGCTTCCCCCTCGCCGGCACCTACCGCACACCCGACGGGGTCACCTCCCACGTCATGGAGAAGCTCGGCCAGGACTGGGACGGCTGGACCGCCCACGACGACACCTATGTCGTCGACGGCGAGAACGTCGTCGTCCTCGCCCGATATACAGCCGTACACAAGGCCACCGGCAAGCCGATGAACGTCCGTGTCGCCCACCACTTCGTCGTACGCGGCGGCCTCATCGTCCGCTTCGAACAGTTCGTCGACACCGCCCTCGTCCGGGAGGCCATGACCACCTGACCGAGCCCGACCGGTTCCGGGAGCGAGTCACCGGGGCACGCCTCCACAGCCCCCGGCCTCGGCTCCCCGGACGGTCGGCTTCGGCTTCCGCAGGCAACGGCAACGGCCACGGCATCGGCATCGGCTGCCGCGGGCCTCGCCTCAGGAGGACTCCCGTACCTCGATCCGCAGCGGGTCCTCGATGGGGCGGGCCGACGGCTCGCGCTGATCGAGCGCGTCGACGACGGACAATCTTCTACCGGCCCCGGCACCCGTACACGAAGAAGCTCATCGAGAGCACCCCCAGCATCGCTCGCACCGAGGGCAGGATCGCGTGACCGGAACCCCCGTACTCCAGATCGAGAGCCTCGCCGTCCGCTATCCGGGCCGTGGCTTCCGCAAGCCCCCGACCACCGTGATCGAGGACGTGTCGTTCGAGGTCGGTCACGGCGAGACGGTCGCCCTCGTGGGCGAGTCCGGCTCGGGCAAGACCACCATCGGCAGGGCGGTACTCGGCTTGACCCCGGTCAGCGGCGGGCGCGTCCTGCTCCGCGGGCGGGACGTCACCCGCCTCACCGGCCGGGCCCGCCGACTGCTGGCCTCCGACCTCCAGGCGATCTTCCAGAACCCCTACGGGTCGCTCAACCCCGCGCTGCCCGTGGGCCGGACACTGGCCGAGCCCCTGCTCGTCGGTTCGTCCCGCGCGCCCCATGAGGTCCGTGAGCACATCGGCGCGTTGCTGCGCCGCGTCGGGCTGCCCGAGGACGCGGCCGACCGGTATCCGGCACAGTTCAGCGGAGGTCAGCGTCAACGCATCGCCAACGCCCGGGCGGTGGCCCGCAAGCCCCGGCTCATCATCTGAGACGAGCCGACCAGTGCCCTGGACGTCACCACCCAGGCCGCCACGCTGAACCTCCTCACCGAACTCCAGGACACCCTCGGCTGCGCCTATCTGTTCATCACGCACGACCTCGCCGTCGTCAAGGAGTTCGCCGCCCGCACCCTGGTCCTGCAACACGGGCGCATCGTGGAGGAGGGAAGCAGCGTCGACGTGTGCGACCGGCCACGGCACGAGTACACCCAGCGCCTGGTGGCAGCCGCACCCGTCCCCGACCCGATAGACCAACGCAAGCGTCGTGAGCGGCGGTTGGCCGTGGACACGGGCGTGAGAACAAGACGGGCTTCCCGTTCCAACTCACCTTGACCGTCGTCGACGACGACACCCGCGCCCCGCTGGTCAGGCTGCCGGGGCGGTCAGGAAGGTCTTGGCAGCCAGCCGGAGATTCCTGATCATCGGATTCTGGTCGCCCTTGCGGCTGACCAGGACGACCTGGCTGGGGGGAGCGTCCTCGATCGGGACGGTGACGAGGTCGGGACGTAGTGAGCTACGCCGATCACCGACCGGTAGCACGGCGATCGCCCTGCCGCTCGCGACGAGTTCGAGCTTGTCCTCGTAGCTCTCGATCGGCGGCACACCGGCCCCGAGGATCCGGTAGGAAGTCCAGTCCGCGGTCTCGAACGCGCACGGCGCCGCCTCCTCGCCGGCCAGTTCTTCCGCGGTCACCGACGCGCGGTCGGCCAAGGGATGGCCGCGCGGGACCGCGAGCATCCGAGGCTCCTCGTACAGCGGGGTGGTGAGCACATCGTCGGCGGCGAACGGCAGCGGGGCCCGCGCGATCAGGGCGTCGACGCGCTTGTCGGACAGCGCCCCGACGTCGCGGCAGCTCAGGTACCGGGTGGCGATCTCGGCGTCCGGATGACGACGGCGCAGTTCCCGTACGGCGGCGGTGATCACCAGGTCTTCGACGTAGCCGATGGCGATTCGTTCGGTCTCGGCTTGTGCGCGCACGGCCGACTCGGCCTGGCGGGCGGCCTGCAGCAGGGCTTGGGCCCGAGGGAGGAACTTCTGGCCGGCCGCAGTGAGCCGGGTGCCCTGGGGGACGCGGTCCAGCAGCCGTACGCCGAGGTACTTCTCGAGCCGTTGGATCTGGCGGCTCAGCGCCGGCTGGGCCACGTGCAGCTCGGCGGCGGCCCGGCCGAAGTGCTGATGCGCCGCCACCACGGTGAAGTAGCGCACCAGCCGCAGTTCCAGGTCCTGTCCGAGATCGTTCACCCTTCCACCGTACGCGTCATGCCGTTTCGGAATGATCAGGTTGCCGAACCGGTCTTGGACGGCCGTGCCGTCCTGGGCCTTGACTGAAGGAGCAACGATTCCTCAGGAAAGCGACAGGCGCGATGAAGGCGATCCAGTTTCATGAAGCGGGCGGGCCGGAAGTTTTGCGGTATGACGAGGTGCCGGTTCCCGAGATCGGCCCGGGCGAGGTGCTCGTCCGGGTGCACGCGGTGGGCGTCAACCCGCCGGACTGGTACCTGCGTGAGGGGATGAAGGTCATGCCGGCCGAGATGAGGCCGGCGCTGGAGTTCCCGCTGATCCCCGGAACGGACATGTCGGGTGTGGTCCAGGCGGTCGCTCCGGACGTGCTGGGATTCGCCGTCGGTGACGAGGTCTTCGGCATGCTGCGGTTCCCCGGATTCGACGGCCGGACGTACGCCGAGTACGTGGCCGCGCCGGCGTCGGACCTGGCTCACAAGCCGGCCGGTATCGACCATGTGCGGGCGGCCGGGGCGCCGATGGCCGTGCTCACGGCCTGGCAGTACCTGGTTGATCTCGGCCACGACGTGCCCTCTCCTTTCACCGGCCAGGTGCACCGGCCGGTGCCGATCACGCCAGGGATGACCGTGCTGGTCAACGGGGCCGCCGGTGGAGTGGGCCACTTCGCGGTGCAGCTGGCGAAATGGAAGGGGGCACACGTCATCGCGGTGGCCTCGGGCCGGCACGAGCGGTTCCTGAGCGAGCTCGGCGCCGATGAGTTCATCGACTACACCAGGACGCGGGCCGCGGACGTGGTCAGCGGTGTGGACCTGGTGATCGACACCGTCGGTGGCCCGGACAGCTCACGCTTTCTGACCGTGCTCAAGCGCGGCGGCACCATGCTTCCGGTGTTCTTCGCCGAGTACGACCCGGAAGAGACGGCGAGGCTGGGCATCACGGTCTCGAACATTCAGGTGCGTTCCCACGGTCCCCAGCTCGCCGAGATCGGGCGCCTGTTCGACCAGGGCAAGCTCCAGGTCGGGGTGGACAGCACCTACCCGCTGCCCGAAGCGGGCAACGCACACACGCGAGCCGCGCAGGGCCACCTCCAAGGCAAGATCGTGCTGACGGTGGTCTCGTGATCGCCGAACTCCAGCAGACGGTGGCGAAGTACGCCCACGCCCTAAACGAGGGCCTCGGCGCTGGACTGTTTCTGGCGGGCGCGGAGTTCGCCCATGGCCATGCCGGTCTGCCGACGGTACGGGCGGGCACGGCGACGGCGAACCTCGCCTGCCACCGCGCCCTGGAACGCGCCGACTTCGTCCCGGCCCCCGGCCCGGCCCGCCACACCCTGCCGGACGGCCGTGAGCTGGACACCGTCTGGTACCGGCACGAGGGCGCCGCGTCGGCGTGTACGAGGCCCTGAGACAACGGTTCGGAGTGAACCCTGATCATCGGGCCTGCCTCGTTCCCAGTCCGGCCACCCACCCGCCTCCCACGCGATCGGCCGCTTCCTGCCCCTCCTGTGCCACCGTCTCGTCCTCGGGCTGGCCGGCACAGGGACCGGATCGTCCTGCGTGTCCACGGAGCGGCGCACGCTGCACGACTGGGCAACCGGGCCGAGCCGCGCGGAGGCAGGTGCCTGGAGTGCCCCAACGCAAGGCAGGGCAAGGGCTGGCTGCTACGCGCCCACCGCACAAACCCCGGCCGCCCCGTCGGACCGGCCGCGGGCGAGACGGACACGTGCGGCCGCAAGCCGGGCTGCACCTGCCCGTCGCCGGCGTCGCCGGCGGGCGGCTGGATCGCGGACTCGTACTACGGGGTGGTGAAGGTGTCGAGCCGGGCGGCGAGGTCGGGGTGGGAGGCGGCCAGGTGGGGTCGGGTGGCGGTCAGGGGGGCGATGAGGTCGGCGGGGTCGTCGTTGGCGAGGGCCGCGTGGAGCTCGCCCACAGGGCGACGGGCGGCGGGGGGAAGGTCGGTGAGGGCGGTGATCTGGCCGGCGAGGCGGCGCAGGTCGGCGGCGTTGCGGCGGGCCCGGGTGGCGGTGCTCCGTTCGGCGGCCCGGGCCTGGCGGGTGGCCGTCACGCGCTGTTCGCCGGTGGTACCGGCCGGGCCGGGGCGGCCGCGCAGATAGCGGCGCTCGGCGGCCTGGCGGCTGGCGACGCCGAGGGGGCGGGCGAGGTCGGCCCAGCTGGCTCCCGCGTCGCGGGCGGTTTCGATCAGGCCGGTCTCCCATCCGGCGAGCTGCTCGCGAAGCTGCCGCAACAGCATCAGCGAGGCCAGTGCCTGCTCCGGGCCCGGCCCGGTGTCGGGAGCGTTCGGGGCGTCGTGCCGGGCGGCGCGCAGGGCGTCGTCCATGGCGTGAAGGGCCGCCACGGCGGCGAGGAACGACGCCGGGCCGTGGGTGTCGGCGCTGGCCGGGGACGGCTGGTCGGCCGGGGTCACGGGCACCTCCCTCGCGTCGTCATCATGCTGACGACATCGTGTTTGTCATCCATTGGATGACATGTTACAACGGTGTCAGTGAGGCGCATTGGCAGTAACTGCCTGAACCTGCTGGAGGTGTTTTCACGATGTTGATGCGCACTGACCCCTTCCGTGAGCTGGACCGGCTGGCGCAGCAGCTGATGGGCCCGGGTACCTGGTCGAAGCCGTCGGCGATGCCGATGGACGCCTACCGCGAGGGCGACGAGTACGTGGTCGCCTTCGACCTTCCCGGCGTCACCGCGGACGCGATCGACATCGACGTCGAACGCAACATGCTCACCGTCAAGGCCGAGCGGCGGCCGGTGGCGAAGGCCGACGACGTGCAGATGGAACTGTCCGAGCGGCCGCTGGGCGTGTTCTCCCGCCAGATCGTGCTCGCCGACACCCTCGACACCGAGCACATCAAGGCCGACTACGACGCAGGCGTGCTCACGCTGCGGATCCCGATCGCCGAGCGCGCCAAGCCCCGCAAGGTCTCCATCGGCGTCGGATCCGGCCACAAGGAGATCTCCGGCTGACACCGGCCGGACAGGTGCGGAGGACGGGCACCCGGTCCCCCTCGCCCCGCCCTCCGCACCCCCGTGGGCAGTCCGAAGCAACAATGAGGGGTGGCGGCCGAGATGACTCTGCGACGCGAAGCATTCCTCGACCATGTGAAGGAACGCGGTGAGTACGACACTCCGGAGGAAGCCGATCGCGCGGCCCGTGTGGTGCTCGCCCTGCTCGGCGCGCACCTCGTCGGCGAAGTCCGCGCGCAGCTCGCGGCACGGCTGCCCGAGGACTACGCCCTGATCCTGCTCAACCCGCTGCAGAGCGCCGAGCCCCTGCCGCCGGAGCGGTTCGTCCGGGCGACCGCGGCCTGGATCGAGGGCGCCACCGAGCAGACCGCCACCTGGGACGTCAGCGCCGTGCTGTCCACGGTCGCCGACACCGCCGGCGAGGACATGCTGGGGCAGATCCTGCTCCAGCTCCCCGCCGGCTACGACCTCCTCTTCGGCCGCCCCCAGCCCACCTGACCCCTACCTCGGTGCCGCACACCGGCACCCTGACTCCCATGAAAGGCATGCACCGCAGTGATCACCGACGTGCGCGCACCGCTTGAGCACCAGCACTCGTACTCGTACTCGTACTCGTACTCGACGGCGTACGAGCAGATGCTGGAGAAGGTCCGCTACGAAGGCGCCTACCCCACCCGTGAGCGAGCCGATGAAGCCGTCCGCCTGGTCCTTTCGGGCCTGGGACGCCAGCTCACCGGCGACGAACGCGTCGATCTGGCCGCCCGCCTGCCGCTGGAGGCCGCACGTGTCCTCACCGAACAGATCCCCGACACAGAGCCGCTGACCGGATGGGCCTTCGTCAAGGACCTCGCCGCCCGCTCCGGCGCCTCCCTGGCCACCACCCGCTGGGACACCGGCTCCGTCTTCTCCGCCGTCGCCGCCCACGCAGGCCCCGACCTCGTCACCCGCATCCTCCACCAACTGCCCACCGGCTACGCCCTGCTGTTCGGCCGCGCCGAACTCACCCCGGCCGCGTAGACGAGCCGTCCCCTTCCGGCGCCAGGGAGCGTCGGAGACGGCGGCGCGTGCACGGTTCGTCAACCCGCAGCGGGCGAGTGTGGAAGAGGCCCGGGCGGCCACCCGGGCATGGGTTGGGACAGCAGCCCCTGCGGTCCCTTCGCCGCCGCGGCGGCGAAGGGACGCCGTCGGCATCGGCTGCGAGGACGCAGGCGTACGGGTCTGGTACGGGTCTGGTACGGGTGTCTGGTGCGGTTCGAGCGGGGCAGACGTGCGAACGCCCCGTCTCCGGCATTCCGAGGATCGCCATGCATGCACCACACGAACGGTCCGCCCCTGATGATCAGGGGCTCGGTGCGAAGACCGCACGGCTGGAAGAGGAGAACGCCCAGCTACGCCAGGCGGTCGACTCACACGCCGCGATCGATCAGGCGATCGGTGTGCTCATCGCGGTGCACCGGGTGCCGGCTGCCGACGGCTGGAACGTGCTGCGCGAAGTGTCGCAGAACTCCAACCTCAAGCTGCACACCGTCGCCGACGAGGTCACCGGCTGGGCTCTGGGCAAGCCGATGTCGCTGCGGATCCATCAGGAATTGCAGGCCGCTCTGCACCGCTGGCGACGGCGTGGCGCCCCAGACCGCCCGTCCCAGGAGAGATGAGAGCCTGCGGCATCGATGTCGATCGCCCGGCCTCGACCAAGGAGGCCAGGCGGATGCGCAGACGGATGCCCTCGGCCGAGACGTAGATGTAGTCGGCCCCGGTCAGGCTCGCTGATCTTCGGGGATCTGCGGCACTTCGGCGGCAGGATCGCCGAGGCAAACCGCTTGCGTTCCCCGGTCGCCTCGTCAACCCGCTAGGAGGACGACCTACGGCTTCACTCCCCCGCTCCCTCCCTCTCGTCCGCAGGGGAAAGGGAGTCGAGAAAGCCGAGGACCGGTGTCAGCCACTCCTCCGGTCGCTCGACCATGACCACGTGGTCGCTGTCGATCTCCGTGTACCGCGCGCCCCGGATCCCGGCCGCCAAGGCACGGGAATGGGCGTGCGGGACCATGCTGTCAGCCGTCGTCGCGACGACCAGCGTGGGGACGGCGACCTCGGCCAGGTCACCGGTGGTGTCGAGGGAAGGGATCAAGTCGATGTGCGGGTGGAGTGCGGCAGGCACCTCGGCCCGCCAGTCAGGGAGGAGGCCCAGCAGATGGTCGTCGGGTCGGGCGAACCCGGCGGTCAGTACGAGCGCGGTCACCCGCTCGGGATGGCGTACGGCAGCGCGCACCGCCACCAGCGTGCCGAGCGAGAAGCCGAGCACCGCGAACCGCCCGACTCCGCGTCGTACGGCGGAATCGACGACCGAGTCCGTGAGCTCATCGAGGTCCAATGGGGCATGGGCGACCGGGGTCTGACCCGACCCGGGGTAGTCCGGGGCGACGACGGTACGGGCGGCAGCGAGGGTGCGCAGAACCGGCGCGAAGTTGCCCTCGATGCTGCCGGTGGCGCCATGGGCGAGCAGCAGGCCCGGGCCGGTTCCGGTGACGGTGGTGGCGAGGGTGGGGAATGAATCGCTCATGCCTCGTACGTTGACCCATCACACCGGTGTGAAGGTCAAGTCCAAGGCGTGGTGAGGAGAGTCGGTGCTGATAGGCGAACTGTCACGGCGGACCGGGGTGGCGGCCAGGCTGCTGCGGTACTACGAAGAGCAGGGGCTGCTGCGCCCCGAACGCGACCGGAGCGGATACCGCGTCTACGCGCCCGACGCCCCCTACGTCGTCGCACGCATCCGGGGCATGCTGGCGGCTGGGCTGACCACCGAGGCCATCCGCGGGATGCTGCCGTGTGCCACGGGGAACGGCCCTGGCATCGAGCCCTGCCCAGAGGTGCTGCAAACGATGACCGCCCACCTGAAACGGATCGACGCCGACATCTCGGAACTTCGCCGCCGCCGGGCGGCGCTGGCCGCGTTCCGTGACGCGACCGAGGCGCGGCAGGGGCGTACCGGCGCTCGCTGACGGGAGCAGTGGTCGGTGCTGGCACGTTGCCGCTTGCCGCAGATGTGATCCGTAGGTCGCTGAATCGTCGGCGGCTGCTCGACGGTGCGTGATGGCGGGCGCTGACCGGTGATTCCCTTGCGGGACTTGGCGGGCGGGAGCAGTCCCTGGCAGACCGTGTACGGACTGTTCCGACGTCGGCAGCAGCGAGAAACGACTGGGCCCGGCTTCTGACGTTGGTGTGGCGAGGGCTGGCGCGGCCGGGCTGATCACGTGGGAGGTGAATGTCGGATCACGGGCTGGGCCGGTCGCGGGGCGGTTCGCCACACTGAAGGACCCTGACGGTTCCTGGACGCCGCCCGATCGAACGCTCGGCTGGCGGATCACTGGTTGGTGCGTCGAATACCTGAAGGCGCACGATGCCCCGCCCCCCACCAAGGCCGTCGGCCCCGAACCCGGCGCCGACGACCACTCCCTCCCAAACACCTCCCCCTACGCGAACTCATCGCCCACACATGCACGCAGCGCAACACCGCCGCACGAATGCACCGCTGCGTGGCCTGCGCCGGTGTTCTCAGTCATTGCCTGGCCGAGTCCGTGAGGGCACGTCGCTTCACGTCGGTCGAGGGCTCGTGGCGAGAGGCGGATGGGCCGGTGGACCGGTCGGCGACCTTGGCCCGGTACCGCCCCGGTGTCGTGCCGAACTCCCTTTCGAAGGCGTGCGAGAGCGCATACGGACTGCCATAGCCGACCCGGGCCGCGATGACGGCGAGGGTGTCCGAGGTGTCACGGAGCCGGGCGGCGGCAAGGATCAGGCGCCACCACGTGAGGTACGCCATCGGAGGGCGCCCGACCAGAGTGGTGAACCGGCGCGCCAATGTGGGACGGGAGACCCCAGCCTCCGCCGCCAGGCGGTCGTTGCTCCACGGCGCGCCGGGGTCCGCGTGCAGCGCGCGCAAAGCCGCGGACGTCACCGGGTCGCCCAGTACGCGTGGCCAGGCGCCGCTGGTGGCTTCGGCCATCCAGGAGCGAATCATGTAGACGAGGAGGAGGTCGAGCAGGCTCGTCAGCGCGACGCAGGAACCGGGCTGTCGCTCGTCGAGCTCACCGGCGAGCAGGTCGATCGCGGCCCGGAGTTCGAGGTGGCGCCCCACCTCGTGGGGCAAGTGGACGACCTCGGGCAGCTCGGTCATGAGCGGGTGGATACGGCTGCAGTCGAGCCGGTACTTGCCGCAGAGCATCTCCGTCTCGCCGGCCCGAGACGGCGACCCGGCCTGCGGCGCCGCCGCCTCATTCCATCCCTCGAATGGCACCGCCCGCTCGACCGCGACCGCCACGTCCTGCGAGGAATCGGCGATCACATGGCCCGTGCCGTGAGGCAGCAACACCGCGTCCCCCACGCCGAGGGAGACCGGATCACCGCCGTCGGGCAGCAGTACGCAGCCGCCCTTCAGCACGACGTGGAAACCCGCGCCCTCGTACGGGTCCAGCCGCACACACCAACGCCCGCTCGCCCGAACCCTGTTGGACGAGGGGTGCCCAAGACGTACGGCGGAGATCGCGTCGCTCACCACGTCCACCCACCCAGGGTATCGTCCGTCTGGTCGATGAGCTGGATTCGTATTCGGGTGAGACGAAGGCGCATTGAGACACTCAACAGTCCTTCCTAAGGTCGATTCATGGCTGAAGAGAACGAGCGTGTGCAGACCATGGTGCTGGGGGACGTCGAGGTCATCAGGATCGTCGAGTGGCACGAGCCCTTCGCACCCACCTCAGGGATGTTCCCGGGAGTCGACACCGAGGTGTGGAAGAGCAACGAGAACTGGCTGGCGCCGGACCACTGGCAGCCGGAAGGCGACCTGGCAGTACTGGCACTGCAGACGTGGGTGCTGCGCAGCGCTGGGCGGACCGTCCTGGTCGACACCGCAGTGGGCAACGGGCGGGAGCGGCCGGGCATGGCTCCGTTCCACCGGCGGCAGGGTGACTTCCTCGGCCTTCTCGCGCAGGCCGGCGTCCGCCCGGAGGATGTCGACGTCGTCGTCAACACCCACCTCCACGTCGATCACGTCGGCTGGAACACCGTCGACGCCGACGGCCAATGGGTACCGACGTTTCCCCATGCCCAGTACCTCATTCCGGCCGCCGACGACTTCCACTACGGCCCGGACAACGCCTATGGAAACGGCCGCCAGGAGGTCGATCGCCTGATCTACGAGGACAGCATCGCGCCCGTCCACCGGGCCGGACAGGCCGTCCTGTGGGAAGGGGCCCACCACATCGACGAACACCTCACCCTGGAGTCCGCGCCCGGCCACACCCCCGGTTCGTCCGTACTGCGCCTCGCGTCCGGGAGCGACCGGGCGGTCTTCGCGGGAGATCTACTGCACAGCCCGGTACAGATCCTCCATCCCTGCTGCAACAGCAACGCCTGCCTCGACCCGCGACAAGCGGTGGCCAGCCGCCGCCGGATTCTCGCGCGGGCAGCCGAACAACGGGAGCTCCTCATCCCGGCACACTTCGGCGGCACCGGCGCCGTGGAAGTCCGCAAGAAGGCCGACGGGTTCACCCTCGGCCCCTGGGCGACAACCCACCCGCTCAAAGGACAACCGGCCTCCTGATCCTGTGGAGCCCGCTGCCCCAACGAGGTGTCGGGTCTGGTCGACCGTGCTCGACCAGACCCGACACAACACGTGACCATTGACGCGCACGGCGCACTTCTTGCACTTCTTGCCCTCACCTGTGCGGCCTTCGTACGAAGTCGACGCGCGGGACGCGGACGGCTTGCCCCGGCCCCGCCCTCGTCGGTGCGGCGATCGTGCCGATGACCGTGAAGTAACGGTGGAACGGCGTTGGGTCGGCCATCACCCGCCAGACGCCCGGAACCGTCGGACCCCGGAGCACGACCTGGCCGTGACGCCCTTCGCTGTCGGACGCATCCCACTGCAAGGACACCCGTGGCCCCTGTACTCGCGCGCCTCTCAGTGATCTGTCATCGGAGCCTCTCCGCCAGGGTGACGCCGGCTGGTGCCGTTGGCCGGGCTGCTTGCCTGCGGGGGATCGCCCCGGTCCTGAATCCACGGGCCGTCGTGGCTGTTCTGGACCACCACCGCGAGCGCACTGATGTGGGGGTGGGCGTCCGCCAGCCTTCGCTCCGGCCGCTCGTCGCCACGGGGCGACCAAGGGCCCTGGTGCGGGTCTTGGTACAGCTCCCTGGGCGCGTCGCCGTGCAGCAGCGTATCGAGCACCTCGTTGATGCCGGCCGTAGGGAAGAACCAACTGTCGAGGTCGCGCTCGACAACGACCACGAGGGGCAGACCTCGCTCACGCAGACTCCCGAGCCGGTCTGCCGCCTCCTCGAAACCGTCCAGGAACGCATCCAGATTGAAGGTGCGTCCCCCTGTCATCACCGCGCAGGCCACGGTGTGGCCCGCAGCGCTGACCAGATGGCCAGGCCCCGAACTGGTGGCCAGGCCCGGCTCGCTGCAAGTACTCACTGACAGGACGGAACGCCGTTCGCAAGCTGGGTGCCGAGCGGAGCGGGGAGGTGGTGAGCGTGTGGACCGGCGCGATCGACATCGAGAAGGTCCTTCACCGAGCTCAGCTACCGCCCATTAGATCGTCGGCCCCTTCGCCCTCGGTCCGCTCCGTGCCAGTCCAGGTGCATGACCAGATCGGATCGGATCGCAGCGATCGGGCCCGGCCGGGGCGTCTGCTGCCAGGGTTGGAGTCGAAAAGGGAGGCCTCATGATCTCGGCACTCAACCAACTCGTCGATCTCGTCGAGGAGCACCTGTCCGAGGAGCTCGACGTCGGCGGGTTGGCCGGGGCGCTCGGCACGACCGAGTACCACCTGCGTCGGATGTTCTCGTCGCTGGCCGGTATGCCGCTGTCGGAGTATGTGCGGCGGCGGCGCATGACCGTGGCCGCCGCCGACGTCGTCCGGGGCGAGGGCGATCTGCTGAGCATCGCCGTCCGGCACGGATACGGCTCGAGCGAGGCGTTCGGACGCGCGTTCAGGGCGGTTCACGGTGCCGGCCCCGGCGATGTGCGCCGTGACGGAGGCCCCTTGCGTACACAACCACAGATCAGGTTCCGCCTGACCGTCGAAGGGAGCATTCCCATGGACACCCGCCTCGTCGACCGCCCCGCATTCCGGCTGGTCGGACACGCCACCCGGGTTCCGCTGATCCACCAGGGCGTCAACCCGCACATCCAGGACCACATCGCCGCACTGCCACAAGAGGAGCATCTGCGGCTCAAGGCCCTCGGCGACACCGAACCCGAGGGCTTGCTGCAGGTCAGCGACGACCTCGATCCCGACGGCAGGGAGGGCAGCGAACTGACCTATCTGCACGGAGTCGCGCTCACACGGGACACGCCCGTCCCGGACGGGCTCGACGCCATCGAGGTGACGGCCGGGAGGTGGGCGGTCTTCCGTACCAGCGGACCGCATCCACAGGCCCTGCAGACGACCTGGGCGGCCACCGCCACCGAGTGGTTCCCCTCCAACCCGTGGCGGCTGCGTCCGGGCCCCTCCATCGTCGCGATCCTCGACCGCACGGACGACTTCAGCACCGCGACCTGCGAGCTGTGGCTTCCCGTCGAACCGACATAACACGCTCGCGACCACCCACCGCGGTTGCTGTCGACGCGACGGGTCAGCCGGATCTCCGTACGGGTGACGTTCGACGGCAGCTGAATCGCCGCGCCGCCCTGCACTGACCGGTGTCGGGAGATGAGCCATCTCGATGCCGGTGGCGCGCGGCGGCCGGCGCATGCTGAGCCGGTAGCGCCGGCCGTCGCGGTGGTCTCGCAGGCGCGGGCCGTCCATGGCACCGCATTACCAGTACGCGCCGAGCCAGACGCAGTACGTGATCCGCGCGACCCGCGCTGGCCCCCGAAGACCGCCCCGGCGCCACGTCGAAATCGCCTCCCTCACCGACGCGATGCCCTGCCCTGCCCTGCCCTGCCCGAGAGGAACTACTACGGCGCCCCCTCTGACGGGCTGTAGGTTCCCATTCGGCCTTTCGCTGGCCGGACGGCTTCACCGGCGAGCCCCTCGGGCAATCAGACACCGCGACGAGACGTCCTGGTCCGGTCGTCCGTGGCGGCCCAACTCGTCAGCGCCGGTCGAGAACTGGACAAGGAGATGAGAAACCCCTCGGCTCGGTCGCTGTCACAGTGTGATCGGGCCGAGGTCGGCGGCGGTGTGGGCCAGTGCGCGGATGGTGGGGCTGTCAGCGGTGGTGCGCGCCGAGGTCGACGACGTGGTTGTCGGCGAGGTCTTCCAGGGACGCGGTGCCGCGTTCGGCGAGCGGATGGTCCTCGGCCACGGCCAGCACGCGGCCTCCGGTGAGCACGGTGGGGCCGACGGTGAGGTCCGGTTCGGCGACGGACAGCCACAGCACGGTGCGCGTCGTGCTCTCCGGTGCGCAGGGCGGTGAACGCGTCGTGGCCGTTGATTTCGCGGAACTCGATGTCGCTGCCGGGGTAGCGGGTGCGGAACGCGTCGACGAGGGGGCGTAGTTCGTGTCCGGCGTGGCCGAAGACGCCCAGCCGCAGGGTCCGGGGGGCGCCCGGCCCGGCTGCTTGGGCGCGGGCGAGTCCAGCGTGGAGGAGCTCGAGGGCCGCTGAAGGTCTTCACGCAGGCGTCGGCCGACCGGGGCCAGGGCCACGCGTCGGCTGGTGCGGTCGAACATGGCTACGCCGAGGCCGCGTTCTTGTCTGCGGACGGCCTGGCTGACGCGGGCCTGGGACACATGAAGCCGTTCGGCGGTGGGGCCGAGCCTGCGCCTGGCCGACTTCGCGGCCAACGCCCTGGCCTGGGCGCCGCAGATCAGGTCCGGTGACGTGGTGCGCGGTGCGTACGGCCGGGCCACCACCTCGCCCATCCATGAAACCGACATCGCGGCGGTCGCCGTACGCGCCCTGTGCGGCGGCCTTCCCCCGGGGTCGATCCACACGCTGACCGGACCGCAGTCACTGGACCAGTTCGAGAAGGTGCGTGTCATCGGCGCCGCCCTCGGCCGGGCGCTGTCCTTCCAGGAGCTCCCGCCGGAGCTCGTACGCCAAGGAATGCTCGCGCAAGGGCTGCCCGAGGAGGTCCCCGACCGCCTGCTCGGCTCCCTGGCCGACTACGCCCACCGCCCAGGACCCACCACCAGCACCGTGGAAGACCTGCTGGGCCGGCCCGCGCGCACCTTCGCCGACTGGGCACACGACAACGCACCCGCCTTCGCCGGCTGATCCGCCGCCCATTCCAGCGACACCGCGTTCACCCCACACACGACGGGGAGCCCCCCCATGAACCTCACTCTGTGAATCGCCGCCGGACTGTTGACCGCGGTCGCCCTGGCCGGCGGCCTCAGCAAGACCTTCATCCCCAAGGCGAGACTGGCTGCGCAGCACGGCGGGGAATGGACGCACGACGTGAGCACCGGCTTCGTCAAGACCCTCGGGGTCTCGCTGAACTGCCGGGCCTCACCGAGGGATACGCATCAGGTCACCGAAGGCGCCAGGCTGCCACTGCGGTGGTGGAAGTCCCGCTCACCGTGGAGACGGAGGTGTCCGGCGAGCGTCTCCCTCGCGACGACATTCGTACAAGACCGACAGCGGACAGCGCAGGCATCGTCCCGTGCATGAAACATGACGACGTCACGCACTCGCACGGGATGCATGTGGTCCACTACGGCCCGCGGCAGGCGCCGCCGCTGGTGCTCATCCATGGATCGGGATTCTCGGGCGGCTCCTGGAGCCCGGTGGTACCGGCCCTCGCCGAACAGCATCACGTCATCCGAGTCGACCTCCCGGGTCACGGCCAGTCCCCGCCCGCGCCGTCGTACGACGTGCCCGCGCAGGCGGGCCGCTTGGCCGCGGTGCTCGACGGGCTCGGGCTCCGTACGATCACCGTGGCCGGGCACTCCAGCGGTGGATACATCGCCACCGCGCTGGCCGAACAGCGCCCTGACCTGGTTGGCTCGCTCGCGCTGATCAGCAGCGGCCCGAGTTGCGACGCGCTCCTCCCACAGCCCGCTCTCCTACGGATGCTGATCGCCCCGCCGCTGGGCCCGCTCCTGTGGCCGATCCGCTCGGACGCGATGCTCCGCAAGGGGGTGACCGCCGTATGCAACCGCCCGGTGGACGTCCCGGACAGCCTCGTCGCCGAAGTCCGGGGCATCGGCTATCGCACGTTGAGGACAGTACTGCGTCGAAACACCGCGTACATCACCGAACGGAGCGTGCCCGACCGCCTCACCGACCTCGACGTCCCGGTCCTGGTGATCTTCGGTGCTGCCGACCGCCGCTGGGATCCGTCTTCGGCACACCAATACGACACCGTGCCGAACGCGCGCGTCGAGCAACTGCCCGACGTCGGACACCTCCCCATGCTCGAAGCGCCGGAGACGACCGCCAAGCTGCTGCTCGACTTCGCGGCTGCAGACCGCTGACACCGATCGCTACCCTGGTGCGGTGCGGGCCACAGAGTCACCACCTGACTGGACGTCGATGGAGGTCGCGATCCCGCGTCAGTCACAACGACTGCCCGGGATCAGCATGGCCGGGTTCGGTCCACGCCTCCCGGCGCTCGTGGACATCGTCATGGTCGCGCACCCATCGGTCACCCTGTTCATGGACCTGAGCAAAGGCGGGTGCCTCGCCTACGACGCCCACGGCCGGCGCGAACGCGGCAGCGTGGCCGTCGGGCTGCTCCCGGGCAACCTCCGCATCAGCGGCCGGACGGCCGAGGCAGGCCCGTGCCTCCAGATTCGGCTGTCGCCGGTCGTGGCGGCCTCGGTGCTCGGCGCAGCGACCGACCTCGTCGGGACGGTGGTCTCCCTGCAAGACGTCTGGGGTCGCGACGCCGGACGAACCGAGGACAGACTGCGCGCCGCCACGTCGTGGGACGAACGGTTCACGATCGCGGCGGACGTCCTCCGCCGACGGCTGGACACCCGCCCACCGCTCGATCCCCACATCACTGCCGTCTGGCGGCGGATGCTCACCAGCCGGGGACAGGTACGGGTCGACAGCCTGGCGAACGAGATGGGATGGAGCCGTAAGCACCTGTGGTCCCGCTTCCGCTCCCAGACCGGCCTCACCCCCAAACGCGCCGCCCAGCTGGTGCGCTTCGACCACGCCGCCCACCTCCTCGCAGCCGGCACCCCCACCGCTCAGGTAGCGGCCACCAGCGGCTACGCCGACCAGTCCCACCTCAACCGCGAAGTCAAGGCGTTCACCGGGGTGACACCCACCGCAATAGCCGCCGCGCCATGGCTCGCCATCGACGACACCGCATGGCCAACCACGCCCATCCACCCACCACCGCCACCATCTGCGCTTCGTCGAGTCCACGCGATGTGAGGGGGGACAGAATCCACGAACCACACCGGCATCGACAGCCGATGGGCGCGGTGCGGCCGAACCGGGCGCGGGGCTCCACGGTGATGCCGCCGGTGGTGGCGCGGCCTGGCGCCGACGGCGCTTGCGGACCTGGTTGCTGCCAGGACCGCAGGACCGCTACATCGATCTTCGCGGCGATGTCGGCGTAGTTGGCGAGGCGCAGTGCTGGTTGGCCGCTTGAGCACCTCAGTTGACCCGGCACAACACGAGACCGCGGCTTCCGCACAGCGACTGCCGAAGCGGAATTAGGCCCGCCGCTCAATAGCCGGGCGGGATCCGGTCCTGCGGCCCGTCAGCCACGTATTCCGCTCCGTCCTCCATCCGCGCCCGCTCGGCCACGGCCGGATCGGCCGAGTCCGAGACCAACTCCATGACGCGCAAGGTGCACTCCCACTCCGTCAGCTTGCCTTTGATCACCACCAGGTACGACTCCTGGTCGGCGAAGCGGTACACCTGACGCCGCTTCTCGATGATGTTCTTGCTCGGCACATACGTGTGGAGAGCAGCACGGAGCGCCTTCAGCGCCTGGTCCTTCGTCTCCTGCCCACGGCAGATGAACTCGGTCCTGTACGCGTCGCTGTAGGAATACTGCGCGATCACGACCCAGTTACCCATGCTCACTCCCCCTTGCCGCCGTTGTCAGTCAGCCACAGCTCAGCTTCCGGAGCAAGCCTCGGGGCATCTGGGCACGGATCGTCTGGGTTCGTGTGTCGCCCAATACGGCCAGGAGGGGCGGTGCCCGGGCCCGCCGACCACTGGCCGCAGACGCGCCGCAGACGCGCCGCAGCAGCAGCACTATCGCACCCAACAGGCAAGCGGCTCCCGCTGTGCCGATCACAACTACAGGCGCCCGGGCGTCCAGAGAGCCTCCGCAGCCGATGAGCCCGCTTCTCACGGCTCCGTCCGATCAGACTCTGGATTGAGCTTGGTCTGAGGCCCCATCCCGACGACCTTGTCGCCGCCTTTCACCACGGTCACGGTGAGCCGTACAGGCACGGTGGTCGCACCGATGTCGTCAGGGAGTCGGACCGCCAGCGGGGCGAACGGGTCGCCGGGGCTGCCCGCTGTCCGCTCCTCGCAGGCGCCGTCCACACACAGCCGGATCGTCGCCGCGTCCCGGCCGCCGAAGTCGGCGGGCTGCCACACGACGGAGACCTGCGAGTCCGCGTCGGCTTCGGTGCATGGTGTGTCCGGGCCGAGTGAGGAGCTCCGGTCAGGGCCACCGTCAGCAGGGGTGTGGGAAGGGTGCGGCGCATATCAGTACCTCGTACCTCGCTACGGTGCCAGGGAAAGCGCTGTTGGCCAGCCCGACGTCGGTGAAGACCAGCCAGCAGGGGGGAAGAGTCCGCCGCTCCGGTCGCTGCCATCGGGCCCGCTTCGCTCCGAACGGCGTATCAAGGAGGGCTTGCCGCTCTGTCGGTGAACCGTCCTCGACCGCCTCACCTTCGGCGGGAACATCGTCGAGATTCCTCACCCGTGACCAGCAGTCGCTTCACGTCAGGCGAGCGGTTTGTCCGCCAGGATACGTTCCAACGACCGTTGCCCCATCCGGCTCATGGGCGGGTTGCTCTTGACGTAGTACCAGACCAACCCCATCGCTTGAACGAAAGCCCACGCCTTGCCCCGCTCCCATTCAAGGTCGTCGCTGCCCAGGTGATCACGGAGCACCTGCCGTGGCCCGGCCTCGAGCAGATGCCACGCACTCACAAGATCCAGCGAAGGGTCAGCCGGGCCGAAGCCGCCGACGTCGAGAATCCCCGCGAGCCTGCCGGCGGACACGATCACGTTGCCAGGAATCAGATCGCAATGAGCCATGGCGTCCTTCGCCGCACCTCGCGGCAGATCACGCAAAGTCGCCCAGATACGGCGCAGCCGAGGGACGTCCAGGAGTTGCTCACTATGTCTGAAACAGGTCTCCATCCACGCGTCATGGGACAGCAGGTCGCCTCCCCGACCCGTACCGGCGAACGTGCGGCCCCGCGTGTCGATCGCGCGCAGATCGCCGATGAGATCGGCCAAGTCACGGGCGAATCCAGATGATTCGCCTGGGTCCTCGTGGGCGGCCACGACACCAGGCAGCCACGTCTGCACCGACCACGGAAGCGGGTACCCTGCCCCAGGTTCACCCAGCGCGACCGGCTCGGGCGTGGGGAAACGAGTGCGACCCGCCAGCTCGCGAGCCGCTTCGGCTTCGGACTCCAGCCAGCGCCGCGTCGACTCGACCTCTGCGGACTCCAGAGGGAATCGGGCTGTGAACCGATCGCCAATACGGAAGATGGCGTTGACCGTACCCTGCGACGCGACGCCCCTGACCGGCAGGCTCCGCCATTCAGGAAACTGCCGCTCCACCAACATGCGCACCGTCTCAGGTGACACCGTCAGCTGGTTGGCGTGCATCTTCATGGTGGAAGCATCCGCGTCACGATCTTCAGCCGCAACCCGTTTTCGGTCGCGCAACGTTGCCTGCTGGAAGTCCGGCACGTGGTGCGGTGCCCCTCAATGCCACAGCGGGTCAGGCTATGACGGTCGAGGAATACCTAGAAAACATAAAGAGCGACCTTTCGTTGCATGGAGCGAGAGTCGTATCCGAGCGACTCGGCGGATGAGCAAGGGGCGTTGGTCGAGCCGATGATCACGGCGTGGAAGCGGGAGCGGGTCGCCGGTCGGCGACCGGCGGTCCCGGGGGTTGCGGGGGTTGCGAGGGTTGCGGGGGTTGCGAGGGTTGCGAGGGTTGCGGGGGTTGCGGGGGTTGCGAGGGTTGCGAGGGTTGCGGGGGTTGCGAGGTCTAACGGATGCAGTACCGACGGCCACCGCCGAACCCGCGGCGCCCAATGTCGCGGATTGCGGGGCCGATGCCGAGGTGGTCGAACTCCCGTAGTGCGTTGGCCCACAGGACGATTCCGGCGCCGACGGCTCGACTCGGCTCGACAGTGAGTACCGATGCGGTAGGCAAGGGCTTACTTCATCAGCGGGGTGCGCCCGGAGGCACGTCCGGAGGCACGTCTCGACACTACGAACAGTCACTGATCGCTTCAAATGCCCTTTGAGCAATGAGGGATTTACGCACACGCATTTTGAATCGCAGCGCACGCCGACACGCCGCACATGCCGAATGCCGCACAGGCTCCCGCGCGGGAGCCTGTGGGGCACACTCCGCCCCTCACCTCCGAAGCGATTGCGTCTGAGTAATTCATCAAGTCAGATACTTGCATTTGATGTTGAGTGAGGGACTTCCTAACGTTCTCGGCATGAACCTCACCGTCCTCGCGGCCTCCGGCCAGACCGGAATCGCCCTCACCCGACAGGCGCTGCGACGTGGCCACACCGTGACCGCCATCGCGCGTGATCCCGAGCGGATCGCCGTGCGCGACTCCCCGAGCCTGCGCAAAGTGGCGGGCGACGTGAACGACGCGGCCAGTATCGCCGCCGTCGTGGACGAGGGTTCCGTAGTCCTTTCCGCGCTCGGCACGGATCGGGCAGGGATTCTCCTGACCGGCGCCCGGGCCGTCCTCGCCGCCGGCCCACGGCGCGTCATCTGGCTCGGCGCCTACGGCACGGGCAGCTCGGCCGAAGTGGCGGGGGAAGGCGCGGGGGTGCTCGCCAAGGTGCTGGGCGACCGGCTCGCGGACAAGGTCGACGCCGACAACACCGTTCTCGCGGCCGGCGGCACGGTCTTCCACGCCGGGATGCTCGCCGACGGGCCGGAAAGCCCCCGTCGGCGCACGGTCGGCCTGGATTCCGCGCCCCTTTTCGACCTCGGTGCGAAGGTCAGCCGGGAGACCGTCGCCGCGGCGATGCTCGACGAGGCCGAGGCTCCTGGTTTTCCCGGTGCCGTGGCCCTGCCGTTGGCGGAGTAGGAGCAGTGGTCAGCAGGCGGTGATCTCTTCGAGCGACTCCCGGACCTGTTCGCGGAGCCAAGCGTGGGCGGGATCGGAGTCGTAGCGCTGATGCCAGTTGCAGTTGATCGTCGCCGTCGGTGACTCGATGGGCAACGGCCGGACGAGCAGCCCGAACGCCTCGATGAGCGGGCGGCTGTGGATCGCCGTGCAGGTGACCAGCGCATCGCCACGGGCGGCGATCTGCAGGGCGGTGGACACCGTCGCCACCGCCGCGACCACCCGGCGCCGCAGGCCCTCGGCGGCCAGCACGTCGTCGATCGGCGCGGTGAGGCGGCCACGCCGGGAGATCACCACATGCGGCTGCGCCCCGTAGGAGGCCAGGTCGAGTCCGTCGGCACAAGGGTGGTCCGCGCGCATCGCCACGACGAGCCGATCGTCACCGAGCGGTTCGGACCGGAACTCGGGCAGACCGGGCCTGCCGCCACCGAGTTCCAGATCGACGCGGCCGTGCCGAAGGTCGTCGGTGTCGACGGAGTTCTCCGCCAGCACCCGCAACTGCACCCCGGAAGCCCGCTGCTGGATCCTCCCCACCAGTACCGGTACCAGTGACGCGGCCACCGCGTCGTGACACTGGATCGTGAAGGTGCGCTCCAGCTCTGCCAGGTCCAACTCACGGACCGGCGAGAGCACTTCGTGCGCCTGCCTGACCAGCCGGTGCACGTCCTCCCGAACCGACACCGCGTACGGCGTGGGAACCATCGAGTGGCCGGTGCGCACCAGGATGTCGTCCCCGGTGACGGCGCGAAGTCGGCCGAGGGTCCGGCTGACCGCCGGCGAGGACAGGTGCAGCCGCTCGGCTGCGCCCATCACGCTGCCCTCCTCGAGCAGGGCGTCCAGCACGGTCAGCAGATTCAAGTCCAATTGCATAGAAGTAAATCTTAGCGATACATAGATCCGCTTCATTCAACTTCGGGAGCATCCCATGAGCCAGGAACACAATCAGCTCGCCCACGACCTCACCGGCACGGGACCGCTACTCGTGGCAGTCCACGGCATCACCGAGAACCGAAGCTTCTGGGCCCCTGTCCGCCTGCAGCAGCACTTCCGCGTGCTGTGCGTCGACCTGCGCGGCCACGGGGACTCGCCTCGGACCTCGCCGTTCGGGATCGACGAGTCGGTGGAGGACATCCACCATCTGATCGAGTCGCTGGGCGAGGATCTGACTGGGGGCCAGCCCCCGTTCATCGTCGGCCATTCCCTCGGTGGGGTGATCGCGACTGCCTACGCAGCTCGTCATCCGACCCGTGGAGTGGTCAACGTCGACCAGTCGCTGCGGGTCGGCCCGCTGCCCGCGGAGATAGCCATAGCTGTGCGGGGAGAGGGCTTCGCGGACTTCGTTCGTACGGTTTTCGCCTCGCTGTACGGTGAGTTGGACCCTGCGCTCGTGGCCGACATCGAGCGCCGCCGCACCCTCGACCAGGACGTGTTCAGCGGTCTTTGGACCCCGTTGCTTGATTGGGACGCCGACACCCTGGCGGCGTGGTCTCGACGGACCACGACGCTCCCGCATGGTCTCCCGTACCTGTCTTTACATGGCACGGACCCCGGTAGTGACTACGCCGACTGGCTCGCCGACCGCATCCCCGGCGCCGTGACCGAGCAGACACCGAACCGCACGCACTATCCGCACCTGGCACAACCCGAATGGTTCGTCTCCCGCGTCCACAAGTTCTTTGCCGACTGCGGCTCGACAGGGTGACGCCGGCTCGTCGAGAGCCAGGCCAGTGCCCGCTATGAAGCCGTCGAGAGTTCGGGCCGGCGCTTAGGGCGTTTGAGTCGGTTTGCATACGAGGGCCTCGAGCCGGTGGAGGGCCCCCTCGGCGGGGTTTGCCAGGCTGGGACTTCACGGAGACTCACCCTGACGAGCCGAAGTCAGTGACGCCGCTCTTCGCGGGTTGGGGTCCGCACGGACGCCGGCCGCCATTCCCGTCTGATCAACCCGAACACCCACGAGTCGGATACTTCGCCGTTCACGACGCAGTCCTCCCGCAACGTCCCTTCACGCATGAATCCGATCTTCTCCAGGACCCTGGCAGATGCCACGTTGCGCGTATCGGTCTCGGCCTGCACTCGATTCAGCGGCAGTGTGTCGAATGCCCACCGCAGCAAGGCGTGCGCGGCCTCCGTCGCGTAGCCGTGTCCCCACATCGCTTCGTCGAGGACGTAGCCCAACGACGCGCTGCGGTACTCCGGGTTCCATCCGGTCAGACCGCACCAGCCGACGAAGGCCCCGTCAGAAGCGCGGTCGACGGCCACCCGGGCCCCGGTGCCTTCGTCCGCCATCTCCCGGCACATGTTGATGAAGCGTTCGGCGCGGGCCCGTTCATTCCACGGCGGGGAGTCCCAGTAGCGCATCACGTAAGTGCTGCTGTGCAGGGCGAAGAGCTGGTCCGCGTCGGCGTCGGCGAAGGGGCGCAGTCGCAGGCGAGCGGTGCGCAGTATGGGGGTGGCCAAAGTCATGCGCACCATCCTGCGTCCTCATGTGACGGGCAGAACACCGAATATCCGATGCCGGTTTGATCCTCACGGCCGAGGCTCCACCTACCAGCGGATCGTGCACGGCACGACTGCTCGGCCTGCCCACCGACGACCCAGACATGAACGGCACCCACAGCCCGGGGGATCGATCGATGGGTCACCGAGCAAGGCCGACGTTGCAGCGTCGGTCGGGAAGGCACGCCCTGTGCTCACCGTGGTAACGAGGACGGTGCCACGCGAGACGGCTCTCTGCTGGATGAGATCGTCCGGGAGGGGCAAAGGGGGATGCTGGCCGCCGCTCTGGAAGCAGAAGTCAACGTCTGTGTTGCCGAGTTGGCCCAGGAGCAGGGTCTACCTGCACGGCCTGTCCTCCGGAAAGTTCGTGCCCGCTGGAACAATTCCGCGGCTCCCCCGCCGGGTTCTCGTCGGCCACCGTCACCCCGGCTGACCACGCAGTGCCAGCCGACCACGCCGCCTTCCGGGCGCGTGATCGGTCCGACACCGGCACCGACTGCGTCTTCGTCTGGGTTGGTGACATCCACCTGCGCATACGCCTGGACGAAGCCAAGTCCGCCGTCCTGGTGGTCATCGGCATGCGCGGACGGCATCAAGAAAACGGTGGCCATGGCCGACGGCTGCTGGGAATCGTCCCCACAACCCGCGAGCAGAGGTGCTGGGTTCACGGAGCCGCCAACAGCCTCGACGCCATGCCGAGATCGGCCCAGTCGGCGGCGAAGAGTGAGGCGTGCAGCCGGGAGTGAGCCTGGCCGGCGCCATAGATTCGGCAGACGCGACAGACGCGGTGAACGACCTTGCCGAAGCACGACAGCCGCAGCTCGTACAGATGGCACGGCCTCAGCGGCCAGGCGGACCCAGATGTCGGCAAAGTCGACCTCGGCTTGCGTGGCTATGATCAAGCAACACGGCCTCCGACATGACTATGTGTGTCGGAGACCGGATTCACGCCGAGAAATCCTCGATCAGCTCGGCCGGGTTGGCGGCTTTGGTGGCCTCCTCCTCCCAGCCTGGGCAGTCCATGTCGAACACGACCACGGGCAGGGGGCGGCCGAAGATCCTCTCGATGGTGCCGCTCGCGTGGAGGTAACGGGCGAGGTCGATCACGGCGTCGTGGAAGTGGAGTTCGAGGAGGCCGGACTTGGCGCGAAGCTCGTCGTCATCCAGCATCCGACCGAGATCGAACTCACCGTCGTACCAGAGGCCGAGGTTCCTGGCCTCCTCTTCGAAGAGCGGTGCCCCAACCGGGTCCTCAGGAACGTTGCCGAGCTTGTCGAAGCCCTCAAGGATCCAGCAGGCATAACTCCAGCGCGCCTCCCAGGGATCGGAGTCCCGGCGCATCTCATCCTCGTACTGGCTCTCCGTGTTGTAGCCGATGTCCACATACGGGTGACGGTTGTCGGCATCGATGCGCCAGACATTGAAGGCCAGGACGTATATCTCACGCTTCAGCCACTCGGGGACTCGCTCCAGGATGCCGGTGGCGGCCTGGCGCACATGCGTCTGGAAAGTCTTCCGTTCCATCACGGCGACAGCGTCTCACCCCACCCGCGCCAAAGGTCCCGCCGCTGTGGCTACAGCCCTTGCAGGTGAGGGATGCCCCTCCGCCGCCGTACAAGCAGACAAGCCCACGGGAGCGTTGCGGGACCGACGACGCCCGCTCAGCTGGTGACGGCGGTCGCGGTCGCGGAGAACAGGCCGATCGCCGCCGTCGTACGGGCATCGGCCTACGTGCCGTCCACCAGCGCCACGCGCACCCGCGCGACGAGCCTCTCCAGCACGGTCTCGCGCAGCCCAGGGTGCAAGAGGGCGTCGGCCCCCGCGATCGCCCCTGACGCGTCGTCGAACATCAGCGGCAACAGGTTGTCGACGATGAGTAGGCCCTTCTGCATGAGCCCTCCTCCCGTTCCCGTCGATACGCACGGCCGTACCCGTCAGTGCACACACGGGCGTCCCTGTCCGTGCGCACACCGGAGAACTGCTGACTTGCCTATTAGGAAAGTCAAAGATAACTTTCCTTGCAGGAAAGTAAAACCGGGGACGGGAGAACGTGGGCCGTGAGTACGTCGGTGGACGCCGAGCAGGCGTGGCGGGATCTGCAGCGGATTCGGGTGCCGCAGGAGCGGGTGTACGACGAGGTCGAGCGGTCCGCCGTGGGCGGCTCGGGAGTCCTCTGGGGCACGGCCGCGCTGATGTGGCTGTTCCTGGCCGTGCTGGGCCTGGACCTGCCCGGGTGGGGTGTGGGGCTGACCGTCGCGGCGTACGTCGCGGTGCTGGGTGTGCTGGGCGTGCTCCACAACCGCCGCAGCCGGGTGCGTCTGCACCACACCCGCTGCACCCCGCGGATGGTGGGCACCTTCGTCGCGGGGGCGGTGGTGACCGGCACGACGACCGTGCTGACCGGCCGTCTGCTCGATTCCCTGGAGCCGATGTCCGGCAGCCTGCTCCAGGCCACCGTCTCGGCGGCGGTGTTCGCGCTGTTCGTGGGGCCGACGAGTCGCTGGGCGGCCAGGTCGGCACGGGATCGCGGCGCGCAGACGGCGGACCCGGGCACGGCGGATGCGGGAGCAGCGGGCGCGGGGGCGGGCCGATGAGCACCCCCGCCGGTTTCGACGAACTGATCCATCCCGCCACCCGGCTGTCGGTGGTCGCACTGCTCGCCGCCACGGAATGGGCGGACTTCGCGTTCGTCCGTGACAGCCTCTCGCTCAGCGACTCCGCGCTCTCCAAGCAGCTCCACACCCTGGAGGAGGCCGGATATCTGGAGCTCCACAAAGAGGGCGGCGGCCGCAAGCGGCGTACCAGGGTGCGGCTGACGGACCTCGGCCGCACCGCTTTCGAGGGGCATGTCGCGGCGCTCCGGGCGATCGTCGAGAGGGCCGCTGTCCCTGCGGCGGACGACCCCAAACCCGTGCGGCAGCAGCACTCGGGGGCAGGACGATGACACCGCAGCACACCTCCGCCCAGCCTGTCGTCCACGCGCGCGAGGTGACGATGGCGTACGGCGCCGTCGACATCCTGCACGGCGTCGACCTGGACATCCACCGTGGCGAGGTCTTCGCGCTGCTCGGGCCCAACGGCGCCGGGAAGACCACCACCGTCGAGATCCTGGAGGGCTTCCGGCGGCGTTCCGGCGGAGAAGTGAGCGTTCTCGGCGTGGACCCGGAGCGGGGTGACGACGCGTGGCGGGCCCGGATCGGTCTCGTCCTGCAGTCCTGGCGCGACCACCGCCGCTGGCGGGTCGGCGAGTTGCTGAGGCACTTCGCGATGTACTACCCGGACCCGCGCGACCCGGCCGACCTGCTGGCCCTGGTCGGCCTCACCGACCAGGCCGGCCAACGGGTGGACCGGCTGTCCGGCGGCCAGCGCCGGCGCCTCGACGTCGCGCTCGGCATCGTCGGCCGCCCCGAACTCCTCTTCCTGGACGAGCCGACCACCGGCTTCGACCCGCAGGCGCGGCACGACTTCCATGTCCTGGTCGAACGGCTGGCCCGCGACGAGGGCGTCACCGTCCTGCTCACCACGCACGACCTGGTGGAGGCAGAGCGGCTCGCCGACCGGATAGCCATGCTGGTCGGCGGCCGGATCCGGGCCTGTGGCACGCCCGCCGAACTGGCCCGGCGAGCCGCCGCCCAGGCCGAGGTCCGCTGGACCGCCGACGACGGGACACCCCGCCGCGAACGCACCGAGGACCCCTCACGACTCGTGTGGGAACTCCACCAGCACGCGGACGGCCCGATCACCGGCCTGGAAGTCCGCCGACCGACGCTGGAGGACACCTACCTCCACATGGTGCACCGGGACGCCGCCGGCACGGACGGGGACGGGGACGGGGACGGGGACGGGGACGGGGACGGGAACGGGAACGAGGACGGGGACGGGGACGGGAACGAGGAAGGACAGGCCGCATGAGGGGGACACACATGACGAACAGCTGGCGTGCCGGGCTCCATCGCGGCGGAATCGAACTGCGGCACCTCCTGCGCAACGGCAAGGAGATGTCCGGCCATCTGACCAACGTGGTCGTCGCGCTGCTCGTCGCCGCCTACCTCGGCGACGACGTGCCCGGCACCCGAACCCCGATGACCCATCTGGTGCTGGCGGGGTTCGCCGCCTACCTGCTGTTCCAGGTCGGGCTGATCAGCCTCCCCCAGATCCTCGTGACCGAGCGGGAGGAAGGCACCCTGCTGCGGCTGCGCGCCACGCCCGGCGGGATACCGGCCTACCTCGTCGCCAAGTGCCTGCTGATCGTCGCCTTGGCGGTCGGCACCCTGGCCCTGCTCCTGGTGGCCGCGGCGCTGCTGGTGGACGGGCCGTTGCCGCACGGACCGGGCGCCTGGCTGACGCTGCTGTGGGTCACCACGCTCGGACTGCTCGCCGTCGTCCCGCTCGGCGCGGCCATAGGCGCCATACTGCCCAACCCTCGCGAAGCACTGGCGTTGATCATGCTGCCGACGATGGGGCTGCTGCTCACCTCCGGGGTGGCGTTCCCGATCACCTCGCTGCCCGTGCCGGTCCAGCACGTGGCCGCGGTCTTCCCCCTCAAGTGGATGGCGCAGGGCCTGCGTTCGGCGCTGCTCCCGGACTCGGCACGCGCCGCCGAGCCGGCCGGCTCCTGGGAACTGCCCCTGGTCGCTCTGGTCCTGACCGCCTGGGCGGTCCTCGGATTCCTCCTCGCCGTACCCCTCCTGCGCCGCGCCGCCCGCCGCGAGTCCGGCTCCCGCCTCGCCGCACGCCACCGCAAGGCGGAGCAGAGCGGCGCGCTGGGGGCGTAGACGGCCTACACGGACCGGGGTCGGGGCCGGGGCCGCCTGCCCGCCGGCCCCGGCCCCGGTCCGGTCCCGACGTCGTAACGCGGACCTCGCTCCCGTCGGCGACCGGTGACGCCACCACTGGGTCAGGGCGCGGTCACCGAAGTAGGCACGCATGACGGTCGGATACTCGTTCGCCTCTCAACGGGGTTACTGGCCTTCGGAGTTGACATGACAGCCGTGGGCCTGTCACCACGCGCGTGCTGGACGTCCTCGCCCGACTCCACCACCCACGAACGCCACCGCGTCATCGCCTCCCAACCGCCGACCACCACCTCTCGGCCTCTCCTCCCTCCCTCCCTCCCGCCTGGCCATCGCCGAGCCTGTGCCGCCGGACCAGGCAGGCCTCTCCCGACAGAGGCAGGGCGAACCATGCCTGAGGCAGCGCTACAGGGTGAGTACGATCTTTCCTCTTGCGTGGCCGGTCTCGCTCAACTGGTGTGCCGCGGCCGCGCTCTCGATGCTGAAGGCGGCCGCGAGCGGCACGGTCAAGCGGCCCTGCTGGGCGAGGTCGGCAGCCACGGCGAGGCCTTCGAGCGCCTGCGGGTCCGCTTCGGGGCCCGCCGAGGCCGACAGGTGGACCCCGTACTGCGCGGCGTTCCGGTCGGCGATGGTCACCACCCGGTCCGGGCTTCCGGCGAGCTTCACCAGATCAGGCAGCGAGCCGGATCCGGCGCAGTCCAGGACGACGTCGATGCCGTCCGGCGCCAGGGCGGTGACCCGTTCGCCCAGCCCGGGCCCGTAGGTGGTCGGTATCGCCCCCAGCCCCGCGACGAACTCGTGGTTGCGGGCACCGGCCGTACCGATGACGGTCGCGCCACGGGCGACCGCGAGCT
The DNA here is from genome assembly GCF_040297125.1 of Streptomyces sp. NPDC001868. Lineage (NCBI taxonomy): Bacteria > Bacillati > Actinomycetota > Actinomycetes > Kitasatosporales > Streptomycetaceae > Streptomyces > Streptomyces sp. NPDC001868. The sequence continues at coordinate 82,248 of NZ_JBEOYO010000029.1, forward strand.
GGACGGCGACCGTGCCGACCCCGCCGGCCGCCCCCTCGATCAGCAGGGTCGTGCCGGCGGTGACCTTCAGCCGGTCGAGGGTACGCGTGGCGGTCTCGACGTTCCCGGCCGCGCCACCGGCCTGCTCCCAGCTCAGCGCGTCCGGCTTCAACGCCCAGGCTGCCAGGACGGCGTACTCGGCGTTCGCACCCCCGAGCACGGCCAGATCGACGATGCCGAAGACCGCGTCACCCGGCCGGACACCGGTGACCCCCGGGCCGACCTCGTCGACCACACCTGCGGCGTCCATGCCGAGCACGTGGGGCAGAGGCAGCGGCATCAGGTCGCGGAACCGGCCCGACCGGAGGGAGCAGTCGGCGGGAGCGACACCCGACGCGCGCACGGCCACCCGGATCCGGCCCGGTCCCGGGTGCGGTTCCGGTACGTCGGCGACCTTCAGGACACTTGTGGGGCCGTACTCGGCGAATGTCAGTGCTCTCATGGCGTCGGACGCTAACGGAACACCCCGTCCGTTTGGCTAAAGTGAGAGCGGTGACGACCCGTTTGCCTCACTCCCTGCGCTCCGACGCCCGGGACAACCGCGAGCGCATCCTCGCCGTGGCCCGCACGACGTTCGCCGAGCGGGGGCTGGACGTGGCGATGCGCGAGATCGCGCGGCGCGCGGACGTCGGGCCCGCGACCCTGTACCGGCACTTCCCGACCAAGGAGGCGCTGGTCACCGAGGCTTTCGGCGAGCAGATGAGGGCGTGCACCTCCCTCGTCGACGAGGGGCTGGCCGATCCGGACCCGTGGCGCGGCTTCTGCCTGGTGGTCGAGAAGGTGTGCGAACTGCACGCACAGGACCGGGGCTTCACCGCCGCGCTCGTCTCGGCCTTCCCCCGCGCGATCGACTTCGCCGCGAACCGGGAGCAGGCATGGGGGAAGTTCGCGGAACTCGCCCGCCGGGCCAAGGCCGCGGGCGGACTGCGCCCGGACTTCGTCCCGGACGACCTGATCATGGTGCTCATGGCCAACAGTGGCATCCGGACCACCTCGCCCACCGCCGCCGTAGCCGCCTCCCGGCGCTTCGCCGCGTTGCTGATCCAAGGCATGCGAACCCAGCCGGCCATCCCGCCGCTGCCCCCGCCGGTCCGGCTTCCACTGACGGTGGTGACGTAACTCCGCATCCGGCAGCGGGCAAACCGGCCGGGACAGGCACCCCCACACCGTCGTCACCCTCCGATGGCGGACATCGGGCGGTCCGGCCGGACGAAGGCGATGAAGTCAAGGCCGCGCGGCGCGAGCCCTGGCCACACTCACCCCATGAAGAGCGGAGTACGCCTGGGTTGCGAGTCGGCGACGGAGCGTTCGGAAGGGTGGATTCCGCGCGATCGTTGAGCCATGCCCGAACTTGCCGACAAACAGCCCTCCAGCACGGAGGATCCCCTCACCGCAGGTTGTCTCCTGCTTCTCGTACTGGTGGCGGACGTGGCGGCCGGGCTGCTGGTCGCCATCGTGCTCGCCGCACGGGGATGGGGCCGGATGGGCACCGCCCCCGGACAGACAGCGACCAGCGCGCCGCCCCTGGACTGGGCACCCGTGCTGGGATTCGGCGCTCTGACCCTCGCGGTCGGCGTAACGGCCGTCGTACTGGTGTGGATCGGGCACCGAGTCATCGGGACGGTGCAGCTGACGCTCTGCGTTCTTCTGACAGTCCACACGCTGAGGTACTGGCCCTGACGCAGGCGTAGGACGCCCGAGAACGACTGACCGGTGTCGGGGAAGGTGAGAGCGCAGCGGGCTGCTTCAGACGATTGGTGTTCCGCTGACGGGGATGCCGGTCAGCCTCGGGCTTTCACGAGGGGTGCAGGACGTTTGTAGCTGAGGGACTGACGTCCGCCGTTCACCAGGCACGATGCGCTTCTGCTTTCCGGTGGCTGTCGTTTCTTACTCAGCACCTCGTGGGTGCAGAGTGGGCCGATGGTGGACGAGACGAAACTCCGTGACGCGGGGGGATGCGTCTGCAACGCTGCGCAGTGTGGACGTCTCTCTACTCAGGGCCGAGGACTATGCGTCCGCCGATCGTGCCCAACGGCTGCTTGCAGGCTCGTTCGGTTGCTCCCCGACTCTCTTCTGTCAGATGAGGTCCTGGCAGGATTTCGTCGTCGGCGTTGAGGCAGGCTTCGATACGACATGGATTTGGGAGTACCACAGCGGTCTCAGCTGCCGTGATTGGCTGGATGAGGCACTGCCTCTGCTCACTCCCATGCTGCGTGCGCAGTGTCAGCCCGTGATCGAGAGGTGGGATGCCCGGTATCTCGCGGCGACAGGGCTGATCAAACCGCGGGGCCCTCAGACCAGCGGGTCGTCGACGCAAGGCAGGTGGTGGCACGACCGCTTCCCGCTGCTAATCGACCACGACGACGAGATCCCGTTGCCGCTGTCCTGGTCGCCGCAGCCCAGACACCTCACCGAGTGACACGCTGCCGGGACCAAGGTTGTCCGACCCTTGATCAAGTAGATGGAGAGTGCCACCGAACTGCAACGATGGGACTTGTCCAGGGTCCTGTCAGCTGCACGGAAGTGGCACTCTCCAGGTGAGCAAGCGAATCGGGTCGTACCCTCTTGTCCGCGTCCAGGGCAACGGGGGCAGGGTGATCGCGCATGCTGGTGAGGTACTGCTGAAGGAAACGCTCCGCAAGACGGGAGTGGACACGGCGATATCGGCGGCGCCGGCGCCGTGGCGCACGTCCCGGGCGGTGCACGACCCGGACAAGGTGCCGCTGGACCTCGCGCTGGCGGTGGCGACGGGCGGGGATTGTCGGGCGGACGTAGCTGTACTGCGAGCCGAGCCCGGCCTGTTCGGGCAGGTGGCCACCGATGCCGCTGTCTCCTGACTGGTGCACACCCTGGCCGGAGCCGGTCCCGCGCACTGACCGCGATCCGCCGGGCCAGGGCCGAAGTCCGCGAGCGGGTGTGGGGGTTGGCCGGCGCCGATGCCCCGCGCGAACGGGCAGGTGATCGTGGACATCGACGGGGTAATGGTCCTGGCACCCTGATCCGAACCGACTCCGCAGGCGGCGCCCACGAGTTCCTGGACCGGCTCACCGCGCGAGGCCGGTGGCTGTCCTATTCGGTCGGGATGACCATCACCGACGCGGTCCATCACGCCGTGGCTCGCCCTGCGGAGCGACCGGACACTCCCGCTGCCCGGCTCCCCGGCCACGGCGGGTCGGCACGTGGTGTGAACGGTGACCGCGGCAGCCGGCGCGGCGGTGGACGCTCGTTGTGCCTACGAACCGCTGCTGTCCCAGGGCGATTCCATTTCGCCACCCAGTCCGACTGCTGGGTGGCAACCTGCGCGGGACTCGCCACTCTGGCTTGCTGTTCGTCCCCCCGACGGGCATCGCGCCCTGTACGTTCGGCTGGCTCGCCGGGGATACGTCAGCTCCGCAGGCGCCCCGGCACGCACCACACCGCGCGGCGTTCTCCCCACTCCGGGTGCCTCAAGGCGGGCTTCGCGCTCTGATGGGATGTCACCGATGGCGGATCCCCTGCTGAGAGCCTGACGCTGAGACTCTTCGACTCCTGGCGCCGGCCCCTCTCCACACCTTCGGCGTGGAGAGAGTGCGCGACCCAACAGACCTTCAGGCCCTCCCAGGAGAGCACGAGGTACACCGACTGGTACCAGCTGCTCCGGTCCCCGCTTGGGGGTCGGCGTCTCCGCAGGGCTGGTCGGCATAGTTGTCGCCCGATGTGATACCCAGAGCCGTTTCACAGATGGAGAGGGCTCCTCCGCCGTCACCGAACACATCGCCGCTGGGCTGGGCTGGGCTTCGGGCTGCTGGGCGCGCGTCCAGCGGTGTCAGTCGGCGGTTTCCGGACCGGGTGGTAGTTGCACGTGCCGGGGCCAGCCGTTCAGGCGGGCGAATTGGCGCATGAAGCGCTCACACCGTGCGGCGAAATCGTCGCCCCGGTCGGGCAGTCGCGTGAGCTCGATCATGCGGACGGGGTCCCGCTCGGGCTTCTGCAGCAAGGGGACCTCGGTGTCGATGAACTCGCCGTCACCGAGGCCGGCGGCGGCCAGGGCGAGGGCCGCCGCGGTCACGACGCCGACGCACGTCCGTGTGGGGCTGAACACCGCCTCGACCGGTTCGCGCTGCGCATGCGGAGCTTCGTGGTCCAGATGTTCGTGTGGGTCGAACATCATCAGTCGGACCATGTCCCTCGATCCGGCGGCATAGAAGTCGACGTCACGCTCGTCCGGACCCTCGCCGGACGGACCTTGAACGCGCTCGCCGACCACCATGGCTCCGAGCTCCTGAGCACCGAGGCGCCGTCCCGGATCAACAGGGTGTCCCTGATCGAACGTGCGGTCGGCGATCACGTCGATCACGGGGATCGCCCGCAGGCCGAGCAATCGCGCCAACGTCTCCCGGGCCGTGGCGACGAGGGCGTCCAGGGGCACGGGAGCGTGCATCGTTCCCACGAAATCGACGGACATGCCGACGAAGATAGCCGCTTCCGCCGCGGTCGGTGAGCGGCGTCAGCAGCAGCTTCGGCAAGCAGGGCGTACCTCGTTCACGGCCCCGCGCTTCACCCCGCTCTCACCCACAGGACCGGGCGTCACTCGGCGGGCAGGGCGAGTGCCAGCTTGCCCGTGGCGCGGCCGGCGAGTAGGTGTCGTACGGCTGCCGCAGTCTCCGCGAGCGGGTAGACGTGATCCACGACGGGCCTGAGCGTGCCCGCGTCGATGAGAGCGGTGAGGTCGCGCAGCCCATCGGCGTGCTCGGAGGAGATGAAGGTTCCCAGCTTTTGCCCGGTGAACGGGGACAGGAGCTGTGCGCGGAGCTGCCGGTCGGTGCCGCCGAGCCAGCGGCCGTTCGTCTCCCCGCCGGTGATGACCAGCGTGCCTCGGGGTGTGAGGGCGCGGCGCAGATCCCGCAGGGCGCGGTTGCCCGCGATGTCGATGATGGCGTCGTAGCGGCGCGGGCCGGCCAGGAAGTCCTCGCGCGTGTAGTCGATCACCTCGTCGGCGCCCAATGCTCGTACCGCGGCGAGCTTGGGTGTGCTCGCGACGGCCGTGACCCGGGCGCCGAAGGCGTGGGCGAGTTGGACCGCGAAGGTGCCCACACCGCCGGCGGCTCCAGTGATCAGGATCTGCTGGCCCTCCTGGACCTCGGCCTTGTCGCGAACCGCCTGGAGTGCGGTGAGCGCGCTGACGGGAACCGTCGCCGCCTCCTCGAAGGTGAGTCCGGGCGGCTTGGGAGCGATCCTGTCGGGGCGGGTCGCGGCGTACTCGGCGAACGCGGCCACCGCCGTGCCGTAGACCTCGTCGCCGGGCGCGAACCCGTTCACTTCCGGGCCGACCGCCTCCACGACACCGGCGACGTTACGGCCGGGGTTGGGGAGCCTCGGCCCGCGCAGCCCGCTCACGGGCCGGACCGCGTACGGCAGACCGGCCATCATGTGCCAGGTGCCCCGGTCCACGCTGGAGGCCCGCACACGGATCAACACCTCGGCCGGCCCGATGCGGGGCCGGGCGAGCCGCGCCGTACGCAGCACGGCCTCCGGCTCGGCTCCGTACCGCTCCTGTACGACTGCCGCCATCGTCCGGGTCTCACCGGTGGTGGCGACCGGCCTGCTCGTGTTCCGCATCGTCATTGCTCCCGCTTCCGTCTCCCGCATGCTTACGGCGTAAGCAAGACTTACGCCGTAAGTACAACACTTACGGCGTAAGCTCGTCAATGCTGGGAAGCCCCGAGAGGAAGAGATGTCCACCGTGACCCGACGTACCGTCCGGCAGCCGGCCCGCGAGACGCTCACCCGTCGGCGGGTGCTGCATGCCGCCGTCGAACTCGCCGACGCCGGCGGCATGGAGACGCTCAGCATGCGCAAGCTCGGCGAGGCCGTCGGGGTCGAGGCCATGTCCCTGTACAACCACGTGGCCAACAAGGGAGACCTGATCGACGGCATGGTCGACCTGGTGTTCGAGGAGATCGATGTGCCCGCACCGGGTGACGGCTGGCGACCGGCCATGCGGCAGCGGGCCCTCTCCATGCGCCTCGCGCTGTCCCGCCACCGCTGGGCGATCGGGCTGATGGAGTCACGGTCCACGCCGGGCCCGGCCACCTTGCGCCATCACGACGCCGTCCTCGGCTGCCTGCGCCAGGGCGGGTTCTCCCTCGCCCTGACCGCCCACGCCGTCTCCGTACTCGACAGCTACATCTACGGGTTCGCCCTGCAGGAGAAGACCCTGCCCTTCGACACCCCGCAGGAGACCGCCGAGCTGGCGGAGTCCATCATGAGCGGATTCGGCGACGGCCAGTATCCGTACCTGACCGAGATCGCGACCGCCCACGTCATGCGCCCCGGATACGCCTACAGCGACGAGTTCACCTTCGGACTGGACCTCATCCTCGACGGCCTGCAGCTGGCGGCAGGCTGACGAGCCGGGATCCGCCTCGGAAGCACCCTTCTTGTAGCTCATGCGGCGGCGACGAGCGTCAAAGTGCGGGTGCTGGACCCCTTCTTCCAGATACAGATCGCACCGATCGAGTAGGTGCGGTCACCCTTGGAGCTCTTCTTGGCACAGACTGCCTTGCCCTACCGACAAGAAGTGCCTTCCGCGTTATGTTGCGCAGCAGCCCGGCCACAAGCTCCACTGAAACTCCACTGACAGTTCCCGGCTCAGAACCAGTGCAGGCAGTGCGGGGAGCGATCGGCGCGGAAGAGTGCGTCGGCGAGGGGGGCCGCGCCTGGGTGGTGGGCCCGGATGTGTCCGGCACGGACGAGCGTGCTCGGGGTGGTGCCGCCGAGATAGAGCGATCCCAGGTCGCCGATGTCCAGGGACAGATCGGGCTTCCGGTCCGTGGGGACGCAGTCGGCCTTGCCGTCCCGGATGGTCAGCAGGTAGCGGTCGTGTTCGCCGAGGAACGGGTCGTCGATGTCGAGGACGAGTTCGCCGTCCGTGAACCAGCCGCGCGCGGTCAACGCGCGCGGGACGTCCAGCAGTCGCACCCAGAGCCAGTCCGTGTCGCCGCTCACCTCGCCGGCGCGGAAGTCCGCGAGCTGCCGGCGCAGCGGGTGCTCGGGCGGGACGTGGTTGAACACGACCTGAGAAACCAGGTCGTGGTCGAGTACGAACCGGGCCAGGGCCGTGAAGACGGCGTCGTCGGTGGCGATGGTCTCGTCGACCGTCAGGGTGCCGGACTCGATCGAGTAGCTGGCGTACCCGTCCGGGACGCCGTCGGAGTCCCGGTGGACGGCGATGTAGCGCGGTGCCGGCGAGATCGGGGGCTGCCCCGCGCGCACGGCCCACCAGCGGTGCGGCCGGGACAGCGCGCCGGGCTGGGCGCGGCGGTACCGGTCGTAGACCTCTTCCAGGATCTCGCCGCACTCGGCCCGACGCAGCACTTCGACCGAGCCGGCCGCCCGGGCGTCAGCCGTTCCGCGCGCCCGGGCTTCGGCTGTTCCCCGCGCCCGGGGGCGGGCGAAGGCGGCCCTGTGGCGCGGCACCTTCAGCTGCCCCGTGTAGGTGGCCGGTCCGTAGCCGAACCTGCCGTAGATCGTGGCCTCGGAGGCCAGCAGCACGGAAAGGAGCTCCCCGCGGGCCCGCAGCTCGGTGAGCTGACGCCGCATCATCGCGCTGAGCACGCCCTGGCGCCGGTGCGAGGGCAAGACGCCGACGGCGGTCACCCCGGGGGCCGGGACGAGGGTCTCACCGGGCAGGGTGAGCTCGAAGGAGTACGTGGCGGCGGTACCGACCGGCCGCCCGTCCGCCGTCAGGGCGAGCATGCAGCGGTCCATTTCGAGCGCCGACCACCAGAGCCCGCCGCCCTCGACCGGGGTTTCCGGGAAGCGCCCGAACGCGGCATGGACTGTGTCGACGAAGACGTCGAGATCCTTCTCGGTCGTTGAACGGATCTCCATTGCTGCCGCTGCCTCCTCGGGATACCGGCACCACGACTCGTGGTGTCTGGCCACAGTGCAGCGTCAACTCATGGCCGGGGCAAACGAATTACGACCGGACCCCGCGGTCGGCAGCGACGGCCGCCGCCCTGCGGTGCACGTGCACGCCGTCGAGTGATGAATGGTCCTCGCCCGCCTCGCCCGCTATGGGCCCACCATGGCCCGGAGAAGAGGTGCTGCGGAGAGTTGGGGAGAGTGTGGAGACGGTGTTCCGCCAGGTGGCCGGCCCACTGGCAGCCCCGCAGTCCCGCAGACGTCCGGCGTCCGGCGTCCGATGCGACTTGACGCTTCCCGACGGCGACCTGGCAGGGACGACTGGGCAGGAAGGACCCGGCAGAAAGGACCCGGCAGGGACTGCCGGGTCCTTGCAGTGCGGCATGGAGAGCCGGCCCGGCAGGATGGCCTCCAAGGGGAGCACGCGGAAGGTCTTGATGCCGGACGCCGGCCGGTGTCCGGCATCAAGACCTTGGCGGGGTCAGCGGATGAGGCCGACGGCCCATCTGTACGCCGAGGAGTTGCTCAGGCCGCGTACTCGCCGGTGGCAGTGGCAGTGATCTTGAAGTGGAAGCGGAACTTGACGCCGTTGTTGACGTCGGTGGCGATCACCTTCCACGTGTCCTTCTCGGCGTACTTGTAGTCGTCCTGGCAGTAGTTGAGGTCGCCGTTGCTCTTGTAGAAGCAGACCTTGACGTAGCGGTTGCTGTTGGTCCTGATGTTGATGTCGGCGCAGTCGCTCGTGGTCGTGAAGTATTCCGGCGTCTGGCTCGGGAGCGGAACCAGGTGGAAGTCCTCCTTCTTGGTGTAGCTCTTGGCGTTGCCGTAGCAGGATCGGGCCGCGAGTTCGCCCTGTCCGGCCGCGTTGGCGCTGGTGGTGACGGCGACCAGGCCGCCGCCGGCGAGCGCTCCGGTCATGGCGACGGCGACGAATCGCTTGCGGAGGGTCATGGTGGTCCTTCCCCGTGTGTGCCTGAAGCGCGGGTGCCTCAAGGCGTGTCGATGGTCGTGTGAGCGCGGTTGGCCGTACGGGATGGCCCGGGCCGCTTGCCGCGTCCACCAGAGGATGTGCTGTGCCGGAGCCCGCTCGCCAGAGCGATGGAGCAGGTGGGGTGATCACGGGATGCGATACGCGTTGACCTGCGGAGGTGATGTCTCGGGTGAGGTCGGAGCGGGACGCCGGGGGGTGGGGCTCCATCGGAACGGCGAGGGTCTGGAGAGGCGGGAAGGCGGCGCGGCGGGGTCTGCGACGTGGGCGTGTACGCCGTGCTCACGACACATCGGCTCTGGCATGCTGACGGCAGTTTCAGAGACTCACGGGGGTGGATATGTCTCGTTGGAAGGACTTACCCGAGTCACTCGATCCGCAGTTACGGCAACTCGTCGTGCTGCTGCGCGAGCACAAGGACCGCAGCGGACTGAGCATCGCGGCCCTGGCCTCCAGGACGGGATTCAGCAAGTCCTCCTGGGACCGCTATCTCAACGGCAGGGCGACGCCTCCCCAGGAGGCCGTCGAATCGCTCGCGCGCACATGCGACGTGCGTCCCGCGCCCCTCTTGGAGCTGCGGGAGCTGGCGGCGGCGCGGGAAGAGGGCCCGGAGACGTCAGGGCCGTCGGCCCCTGCCGAAGCGGCAGGTTCGCCGGGCGCACGAGGCACGTACACCACCGGCCCGCGCCCGCCTGTGCCGTGGCTGGCGATCATGCTCTCCAGCGTCACCACGGCCCTGGTGATGATGATCGGCCTGATGCTTCTCGCACCCTGGGAGAACATGACACGGCCCGCAGCGAGCGGTGGGAACGGGAAGCCGTACACAGGGCCGGTGCACCCGACGCTGGGGGAGTTCGTCTACGAGCCGGGCAAGGAGTACGCCTGTGAGGTCAAGCGGGACTCCGACGACGCTCTGCTGTACGCCGGCTACAGCCGCACACGCACGGAGCTGATCCAACGGGACGCCTCCCGCTGGTCGGTGGTGGAGGCGCAGTGCCTGCTGGCCCACCACGGCATCGCGCCCGGGGTCGTCGACGGTTCCCTCGGCAAGACCACGGAACGTGCGGTGCGGCGTCTGCAGGACCGGGGGCGCATCGCCGTGGACGGGATCATCGGCCCGGACACCTGGAAGGTGCTGCGCACATGAGCGAGCAGGGCACCCGAGGGCTGGACGGAGAGTGGAAAGCGCCCGCGGAGTGTGTCCGGCTCGCCGCGACGCTGCGTGAGCTGCGCGCCGTTACGGGACTGAGCCTGGCACGTCTGGCAGACAGGACTCCCTACAGCAAGTCCTCATGGGACCGGTACCTCAACGCGAGGGCGATGCCGCCCCGGCACGCGGTTGAGCAGTTGTGCGCCTTGGCCGGGAAGGAACCGCAACGCCCCGTCGCCCTGTGGGAGCTGGCGGAGGCGGCATGGAGCGGTCGCGCGGGCCGTAGCACGCAGAACGGGGAAAAGAGCGCACACCGCCACGACACAGCGAGGGCTACGTCGGAGGGCGTATCGGCAAGCGAGGGGGCCCCGCTCACCGACACGGAACGAACCAGTCCGCGCATCCCCTGGCTCTACGTCGGCATCCTCGGCTCACTGTCCGCACTGGCCGCCGGGCTGCTGATCGCCCTGTCCCCCACCGGAGATGACCCAGCTGGAGACCGTGCCTCGACGACGGACTTCGCCGTCCCGAGCATCGGCTGCCACGCGGCCTCCTGCACCGGAAAGAACCCCGAGGATCAGGACTGCTCCACGGCCAGGACACCGCCCGTCGAGCTGGGAGAGCGCCGGTTCGCGGGCACGGTCGTCAAGATCCGCCGCTCCGAGGTGTGCGAGACGGTGTGGGCCCGCGTCGACCGGGGTGTGACGGGCGATCGGCTGGAGATCGTCGTGCCGGGGAGCCACGTTCACCAGGTCGTCGTACAGGACAAGTTCGACGAGGTGGGCTCCGTGTCGAGCCCGATGATCGCCGCGGCCGACGTCATCCTGAGCCGCGTACAGGCTTGTCTGGTACGCGAGGACGAACGGCGCTGCTTTTCCGCGACACCGGCCTGAGTGCCGCCTCGCGCTTACGGGGTCCTCACTGCGGAGAGCCTGATCCTTTCGGGCGAATCTGCGGCTCCTATGGGGATGTTGCAGCGCTGGAAACCGCTCCGACACGCGTTTCGAGCCAATCGAGGCAGTCGCATATACACCTGAACACCCACAGCCAAGAATGCGCATGACAACCAGACCACTACGGGAAGGTACGGCACACATGCGCATCAAATGTCTGGCGATGCTCGGTCCCGCCGTTCTGCTGGCCTCTGCGGCCTTCACGGGGACGGCGAGCGCGGCATCGACGGGGCCAGAGGCGCTCGTCTGTAATTCCAACTGGTCAGTCTCCAGCGGCCAGGGGCGTGCTGCGGGCAAGTGGTGCTACAACAACGGCGCCGGCAATGCGATAGCGGTCCGGGGGACCGTGACCGACACGAACGCCGACGGCAGGTGTCCGTTCGTCCAGGTGACCACGAGCGCGGGATGGAAGCTCGACAGCGACTGGGCCGGCCCCAGGGGCGACTCCTCCCCCGTCAACATCGACGCTCCTTCCGGGCAGCACCTGACGGGCCTCGCGATCAAGTACATCACCTGCTGACATCAGCGAAGTGAGCCTGTCCCTGCTCCGGATTCCGGAGCAGGGACATGCTTCAGCCTGAATGTCCGAGGCCGGGCGCTCCCCGCCGCTTCACGAAGGGCGCAACTCCTCCCGCCTGCCCTCGCCCTGCCGAGCGATGCGACTCGCTCGCCCACCAGTTCCCGGCGCTCGCGGGTGCGGATCCCGTACGGAGACGCCAGTGTGCCCGCCGCGACGGGCTTGGCGCCGAGCCGGCCGATGCGGGTCGCTGGAAGCTGGGTTGTTCCGTCCTGCGGGTGGTTTACGGCTGTGAAGCTGCGGGTTGAGGCGGTCCGCTCGGAGACTGGGCGGGGCGGCGTCGGCCGCCGGGAGGGGTCTCATGGCGGACAGCAGGATTTTGGTCGCGGTACGGGAACGTCCCCACGATGAGGGTGCCGGTGCCAAGCAGTTGGTGCGCATCGGTGAGGCGATCGAGAAGCGGGGGTTCGACGTCCGATGGGCGGAAGACGTCGCGGACGCCGAGGCTGTGCTGCGGACGGAGGCGGGGCTGACCGCGGCACTGGTCGCCTGGGAACTTCCGGGCCAGGGAGGCGCGGGCGGCGAGCCAGGGGGCGCCGCGGTGCTGCACTCCATCGGCCGGCGGTTTCAGAAACTGCCGGTCTTCCTGGTCATGTCCGAGGACGGCCTGCAGGACCTGCCGCTGTGGGTGTCGGAGTCGGTCGTGGGCTATGTGTGGCCGCTCGAGGACACTCCAGGATTCATCGCGGGCCGGATCACCACCGCCGCGCGCGCCTACCAGGAGGCCGTCCTGCCGCCCTTCTTCCGGGCGCTGCGCCGCTTCGACGACGCGCACGAGTACTCCTGGCACACCCCGGCCCACTCCGGCGGTGTCGCCCTGCTGAAGTCACCTGCGGGCCGGGCCTTCCACGACTACTTCGGCGAACGGCTGTTGCGCAGCGACCTGTCGATCTCCGTGGGGGAACTCGGCTCGCTGTTCGAACACACCGGCCCCATCGGCGAAGCGGAGCGCAACGCCGCCCGTGTCTTCGGCTCCGGCCTCACCTACTTCGTGCTGCACGGGGATTCCACCTGCAATCGCGTGGTCGGCCACTTCAGTGTCACCCGCGACGAGATCGCACTCGTGGACCGTAACTGCCACAAGTCGGTGCTGCACGGCCTCGTCGTCTCCGGCGCCCGCCCGGTCTATCTGATCCCCACCCGCAACGGCTACGGCCTGGCCGGACCGCTCCCCCCGGCGGAACTCGCGGCGGACTCCGTCGCCGCCCGGATCGCCGCCAACCCGCTGTCCCAGGATGCCGTGTCGCTCCGCCCTCAGTACGCCGTCTTCACCAACTCCACCTACGACGGACTGTGTTACGACGCCCCCACGGCCGCCGAAGCGTTCGCCCCCAGCACACCCCGGCTGCACTTCGACGAGGCATGGTTCGCCTACGCCCGCTTCCACCCGCTCTACGCGGGCCGGTACGGCATGTCGGTGGACGAGGACACGTTCCCCGGCCCGGACCGGCCGACGGTCTTCGCGACGCAGTCCACCCACAAACTGCTGGCCGCGCTCTCGCAGAGCGCCATGGTCCACGTCAAACCCGCCCCACGGGCGCCCGTCGAACACGACCGGTTCAACGAGGCGCTGATGATGCACGGCACCACCTCCCCGCTCTATCCGATGATCGCCTCGCTGGACGTGGCCACGGCGATGATGGACGGACCTCAAGGCCGCTGGTTGATCGACGAGGCCGTGACCGAGGCGGTTCGCTTCCGCCAGGAGATGGTCCGCATCCGGCGCCGTATCGAGGAGGCCGGCGATCGACCGCCGTGGTTCTTCGGTGTGTGGCAACCCGAGACGGTCACCGACCCGGCCACCGGCATCCGAATGCCGTTCGACGAGGCCCCGGCCGACCTGCTGCGCACCGAACCGTCATGCTGGCATCTGGAACCCGGCGCGGCCTGGCACGGCTTCCCGGGACTGACCGACGGCTACTGCATGCTCGACCCGATCAAAGTCACCCTGACCTGCCCGGGCATCGACGCGACCGGATCGACCGGTGAGTGGGGCATCCCGGCACGTGTGCTCACCGCGTATCTGGCCACCCGTCACATCGTCGTGGAGAAGACCGACAGCTATACGACGCTCGTCCTGTTCTCCATGGGCATCACCAAGGGCAAATGGGGCACCCTCCTCGACGCCCTGATGGACTTCAAGGCCCTCTACGATCAGGACGCCCCGCTCGACCAGGTCCTGCCCGCACTGGTCGCCGAGCACCCCGGGCGATACGTCGGCCGAACCCTGCGCGAGCTGTGCCAGGACATGCACGACCATCTGCGCTCGGTCCGCCTCGTCGATCTGCTGGACACTGCCTTCCAGCAGCTGCCGGAGCCGGTCGCTCCACCGCAGCTGTGTTACCAGCGCCTGATTCGCGGTGGCACCCACCGCGTACGGTTGGCCGATGCGGCGGGCCAGGTGGCCGCTGCCATGATCACCGTCACCCCGCCCGGCATCCCCGTCCTCATGCCCGGCGAGAGCGTCGGGGCCCCTGAAGGCCCGCTGCTGCGCTATCTCACCGCTCTCGAATCCTTCGACCGCCGCTTCCCCGGATTCCGCAGCGAAACCCATGGCGTGACCCTCGATCCCGACACCGGCGACTACCTCATCGAATGCCTACGACCGACAACCGACGACCGAGCAAGTGCCGCCGCGCAGGAACCCCGTGCCGTCGCACCGGCCCAGCGCATGCACCCGCAGGAAACCCATGAGCGGTCCTGACAACGGGTGATCTCAGCACGGTTGAGGCCGGCGCCCCAAGGGGGTCGGCCTCAGTGGTCCTCGGGGCGGCTGTGGCCGCTGCCCGGGAAGACGGCAGACGTTGCGTTCTTGCCCAGGCCGAGGCCGGATCGGCTGGTGCGCGTCCGGGGCGCGCTCACTGGTCACGGGTCTGGCCGCGAACCGGTCCTTCGAGTCGGGCGGCCCGGTGCGGACGCGGGACCTGCTCGACGTGTGAACCCGGTCGGCTCACCGTCGCTGAGACACCCGTTTCAGCCGTCTGCAAGCCATGGCTGGCACTGTCTTCCTGTCGGCCTCGGAGGCCGGCAGGGAGAGGTACCCATAGCGGCCCAATGGGGACCGGAGTTCTTCTCCGGTCAGGGGTTCACGCCCCACGCAGGTTCGAATCCTGCTCTCTCCGCCCATCAGCTTCGGACCAAGGAAGCCACAGCATGAGCCACTGGGCAGGCACCGCGGTGATCGTGGCGAACGGCCGGGCGGGCGGCGCCGGTTCACTTCCGGTCGCGGAGATCGTCGGCGCGTGCCGGCAGCGCGTCGGGGAAGTGAGCGTGGTGCGGACCGCGTACCCGGGGCACGCCCGGACGCTCGCCGCGAAGGCCGCACGGGACGGTGCGGACGCCGTACTCGCGGTCGGCGGCGACGGCACCGCGAGCGAGGTGGCGGACGGCCTGGTGGCCGCCCGGGAGGCCGAGCCGGAACGCGACGGCCCGGCCCTGCTGTGCGTCCCGGCCGGCACGGGCAACTCCTTCTACAAGGAGATCTGGCAGGACCGCCCCTGGCACGAGTCGCTCGCCCTCGCCCTCGGCACACGGCGGCCACGGATCCGGCGGGTGGACATGGCACGCGTCGAGGAGACACGGGACACCGTGCTGCTGGGCGCCTGTTCGGGGCTCGTGGCGGAGGCGCTGGAGACAGCCTCGGGGCTCACCGAGCTCACCGGCCGTGCCCGCTACCAGGCCGCGGTCGCCGCCACCCTGCGCGACTTCGCACCGCACCCGGCGCGCGTCGTCGTGGACGGTGAGGTGATCCACGAAGGCAGCGTGATCCTCGCCAACGTCGGCGGGGGTCGCTACCGCGGCGGCGGGTTCCTGCTGCTGCCGCGCTCCGTACTGGACGACGGCCTGCTGGACGTCTGTGTGGTCACCGGCGGCCTCGACCCACGTGAGCTGCCCGGGCTGACCCGTGAGGGACGGCATCTCGAACGGCCCGAGGTGATCTACCGGCGCGGTCGGCGTATCCGGATCGAGCGCGTCGACGGCGCCCCTCTCACCTTCGAGTGGGACGGGGAGGTCCGGCGCGGACGCGCACGCTACACGCTGGACGTCCTTCCGGCGGTGCTGCCGGTCCTCTCCCCGCCCGAGTCTTCGTGACCGCAGAGCCACCATCCGCACCACGCTGAGGGGACTGGACTGCTCATGAGCGGAACCGTCAACACCCCGCACGGGGACACCAGCACCTCCTGGTCGTTCCCGATGCAGGGACGGAACACCTTCACCTGGGAGTACGACACCGATCGAGAGCGATTGCTGAACCTCTACCAGAAGGGCAAGGACAAACAGTGGGACAGTACGAAACGGATCGACTGGTCTCTCGAAGTGGATCCCTTCGACGTGCTGGGCACCCCGGAGAACACCCTCGCCCTCTACGGATCGCGGCAGTACTCCCGGCTGAACACACGTGAGAAGCAGGAGCTGCGGCAGCACATGGCCGCGTGGGAGTTCAGTCAGTTCCTGCACGGCGAACAGGGCGCGATGATCTGCTCCGCCCGGATCGTGGAGTCGGTGCCGGACATCGACTCCAAGTTCTACGCGGCCACGCAGGTCATGGACGAGGCCCGGCACGCGGAGTTGTTCACCCGCTTCGTACACGACAAGATCGGTATGACCTATCCGATCAGCCCGCATCTGAAGTCCCTGCTGGGCGAGGCGCTGAACGACTCCCGCTGGGACATGCCCTATCTCGGTATGCAGGTGCTCATCGAGGGTCTCGCCCTCGCGGCCTTCGGCATTCTGCGCGACAAGACGGACAAACCGCTGCCGAAGCAGATCCTCTCCTACATCATGCAGGACGAGGCACGGCACGTGGCCTTCGGGCGTCTCGCGCTGCGCGACTACTACAAGGAGCTCACCAGCCAGGAGATAGCGGATCGCGAGGACTTCATCGTCGAGGGCTGCTACCTCATGCGGGACCGGCTGCGTATGCAGGAGGTGTGGGAGACGCTCGGCTTCGACATGAAGGAGTGCATGGAGTACATGAACCGGGGGCCCCGTATGCGGGCCTTCCGCTCCCGGCTCTTCACCCGGATCGTGCCCTGTGTGAAGGACATCGGCCTGTGGGGGCCCAAGGTCCAGCAGGCGTACGCCGACATGGGCGTGCTGGAGATGGCCGACCGTGACCTGCTCAAGCTGATGGCTGCCGACGAGGCTCAGGCCGAGGCGCTGGACGCCGAGCGGCGCGAGCTGGAGGAGCGGCAGCGGGAGGTCCATCACGCCATCGCCGAGGGACAGCTCCCGGCGGGCGACGACGGCTGAGGCCACGCACGACACGAACGACTCTCGGCACGAACGGCGTACGACAAAGGCCGTACGGCACGGACGGTGGGCGACTCCGCCGGCCCCGCTCCCCCGGGGTCGGCGGAGTCGTTCGTGTGTGTCGCGCCGACCCGTGCGCGGCGGCACGCGAAGAGCCGCCGCACGGAAGGACCGTACGGCGGCTCGGCGGCATCCGGACTCAGGGGCGGGTCAGCAGCAACACGGCGTTCTGACCGCCGAATCCGAAGGAGTTGCTGACGGCGACCTCCACGTCGGCGGGCCGTGCCTCCTTGGCGACGACGTCCAGGTCGATCTCCGGGTCCTGGCTGTCCAGGTTCGCGGTCGGCGGTATGAGTCCGTTCTCCACAGTGAGGGCCGCGATCGCCACCTCGATCGCGCCCGAGGCCCCCAGCGAGTGACCCGTCACCCCCTTCACGGAGGTCACCGCGGGCCGGTCGCCGAGGACCCGGCGGATCAGCCGGGCCTCCATCAGGTCGTTGAGCGGGGTGGAGGTGCCGTGCGCGTTGACATGGTCCACGGAACCCGGGTCGACCCCCGCGTCGTCGAGGGCCGCGCGCAGCGCCAACTCCGCGCCGGCGCCCTGGGGTTCCGGGGCGGTGGCGTTGTAGGCGTCGGCCGAGGCCCCGTATCCGCTGATGTGGGCGCGGACGTGCGCCCCACGGGCCCGCGCGCTCTCGGGGCGCTCCAGGACCAGGACGGCGGCGCCCTCCGCGGGTACGAATCCGTCCCGGTCCACGTCGAACGGGCGGGAGGCCGCGGTGGGTCGGTCACGACGCTCGGAGAGGGCGCCCATCTGCTGGAAGCCGGAGATGATCGAGGGAATGAGGCATGCCTCGGTGCCGCCCGTGATCACCACGTCGCACCGCCCGCTGCGCAGCAGTTCACGGGCCGCGCCCACGGCGGTCGCGCCCGAGGCGCAGGCCGTGGCCGTGACGAAGTTGGGCCCGCGGGCGCCGAACTCCATGGCGATGTAGCCGGCCGACATGTTGACCGCGAGCATGGGGATGAGCAGGGCGGACACCTTCCGTGACCCCTGCTCCAGCAGGACGTGGTGCTGTTTCTCCCAGGCCGCGGCCCCGCCGATGCCGCTGCCGAGCACCACGCCCACGCGGGCGCCGTCCCAGGTCTCCGGGTCGAGGCCCGCGTCGGCCAGGGCCTCGGTCGCCGCGGCGACGGCGAACTGGCTGCTGCGGTCCAGCCGCCAGGCCTTGCGCTTGCCGACGGCGGCCGCCGGGTCGAAGTCGGGTATGCAGCAGCCGATGTCGGCGGGGATGCCGGCCAGGGCGGGGACCCGCTGCGCGGCGGTGCCGGTCGCGCTCTTGACACGGTCCCAGGAGGCGGCGGTCCCGAGGCCGGCGGGGGTCACCATGCCGATGCCCGTGACCGCCGCGTCGAACCGGCCATCGGCCGCGGTCATCGAACCGTCACCTGCTTGGCGTCGAGCACGTCGGCCGCCTCCGTCAGCGAACTCCTCGCGTGCAGATCGTCGTCGGTGAGGGTGATGCCGAACTCCTCCTGGGCGGCCAGCGTCAGCTCCACGAGCGCCAGGGAGTCCAGTTCCAGTTCCTCGAAGGTGTTCCCGGGCGAGACCTCGTCGGCGTCGATGCCGAAGCCCTTGGCCAGCAGGCCCACGAGACGGTCGTACGTGCTGCTCATGTCGTGCTCCTCAACAGGTGGGTGCGGGTGAACGGTGGTAGGCGGGGGCGGGTGTGCTCACGCCGGGGTGATCGCGGGCCACCGGACGGCGCAGGCGCCCCAGGTGAGGCCGCCGCCGAACGCCGTGAGCACGACGCGGTGTCCCGGCGTCAGCCCGCCGGTGCCCACGGCGTGCGCGAGGGCCAGCGGGACGGAGGCGGCGGCGGTGTTGCCGACCTGGTCGAGGTGGACGGGGCACCGGTCGCGCGACAGCCGCATCCGGTCCGCGACGGCGTGCAGGATCCGGAGGTTGGCCTGGTGCGCGACGAGCCGGTCGATGTCGTCCACCTGCCAGCCGGCTCGCCGCGCCGCGGTCAGGGAGGCGTCGGCCATCCGCTCCACTGCGTTGCGGAAGACGGACTTGCCCGCCATCCGGAAGTACGGGTCTCCCCCGCCCTCGGCCGACGTGCGCAGCGGTTCGCGGGAGCCGCCCGAGCGGACGATGATGAGTTCGCTGCCGGTGCCGTCGCTGCCGAGCACCGGCGTGCCCAGGGCGCCGGGCTCCTCGGCGTCGCCGGCCCGCAGCACCACGGCGCCGGCGCCGTCGCCGAAGATGGAGCGGGTGGAGCGGTCGGCCGGGTCGAGGATGCTGGAGTACATGTCCGCGCCGATGACGAGCACGCTGCCCGCCGTGCCCGCGGCGATCAGTCCGGCGCCGGTGGCCAGGGCGTACAGGAAGCCGGTGCAGACCGCGCCGACGTCGAAGGCCGCCACGGTGCCGAGGCCGAGCTGCGCCGCCACCAGCGGTGCGGTGGCCGGGCAGGGGTGGTCCGGTGTGGTGGTGGCCAGCACGACGGCGTCCACGCTCTCCCGCCCGGCGGACTTCAGTGCGCGCCGGCCGGCCTCCACCGCGAGGTCCGAGGTGGCCGCGGACGGGTCGGCGACATGGCGGGTGCCGATTCCCGTACGGCTGCGGATCCATGCGTCGGAGGTGTCCAGTTCCCGGGCCAGGTCGTCGTTGGTCACCGCGTGCGGCGGAAGCCAGGTGCCGAGACCGCACAGCACCGCGGCGTCGGCGCTCACCGTGCTCCCGGGACCGACGCGTCCCGCTCCAGTGTGGCCACTTCCTGGCTGACCTCGCCGAGGTAGTCGGCCACGTTCAGGTAGGAACGCAGCAGCCGTTCCTCCGCGTACGGCAGCCCGTTGCGCACCAGGTAGTCCTTGATCAGGGGCTGGGCGCGGCGCAGGTTCCGGCGGGGCATGGACGGGAACAGATGGTGTTCGATCTGGTAGTTGAGCCCGCCGTAGAAGAAGTCCGTGATCCGGTTGGGCACCAGGTTGCGGGAGGTGACCACCTGGCGGGTGAGCCAGTCCAGATCCTCCTCCTCTCCGTCGCGTACGGGCAGTCCCTTGTGGTTGGGCGCGAACATCAGCCCCATGTAGAAGCCGAACACGGCCTGGTGGACGACGATGAACCCGATGGCGATACCGGGCGAGAGGACCGTGAGGACGACAGTCAGATAGGCCGCCAGGTGCAGCGTCAGCAGGCTCAGGTCGAGGATCACGTACCGTTTGAGCGCTCCCTTGCGGGCCGCCACATAGCCGGACGCGTGCAGACGCAGGCCTTCCATCAGGATCAGGACGTAGAACATCCATGCCTGGTGCCGGACGACGAAGCGGCCGACGGATCCGGTGCGTTTCGTCCGGTCCTTGGCGTCGAAGATCACCTGTCGCCGCAGTATGTCCGGGTCCAGCGAGAGGTGGTTGGGGAAGTTGTGGTGTTTGGTGTGGTGGGCGACCCACCAGCCGAAGCTCACACCCGTGAGCAGGTTGCCATGGGTGTAGCCGATCACGTCGCCGGGCCGTCGGGTGCGGAAGATCTGGCGGTGGCCGGCGTCGTGCCCGATCAGGTCCGTCTGGCCGAAGCAGACCGCGAGGAGGACGGCCACGGCCAGCTGCCACCAGCTGTCGCCGACCAGCGCGAACAGGGTCCAGACCGCTGCCAGGAGCACCAGGTTCGTCACGATCTTGACCGTGTAGTAGACGGGCTGGGCGTCCATGAAGCCGGCCTGCCGTACCAGTCGAGTGATCTCCTGCAGGCTGGCGGTGTGCGCCGCTCCCACGTCCCGAGAGCCGGGGGTCTCGTCCAGGGCGCTCATACCACCGCCTCCTCGAGGCCCATGTGGACCAGCCTGGTGCGCTGCATGTGCGCGGCCCATTCGTGTCCGGTCTCCAGCCGTTCCTCGGCGGTCGTGTCGGCCAGGCGGCGGCCGGGCCAGATCTCGTAGTCGCCGAGCAGGTCACGGTGCTGCTCGACGCCCTGCTGGAAGAGCTCCTCGCGGCGCATCAGCTGCTCCGTGGTGGGCAGCTTGTCCCACAGGGCGTAGCCCTCCTGGATCAGCTCCAGGAGGCGTTCCTTGTCCTGCGGGTGTGCGCGCAGATGGTCACGGACGATGGCGCTGCCGACGGTCAGATGCCGGATCTCGTCGATCCCGGCGCCGCGTTCGATGTCGGCGGCGGCCGGGTCGAAGACCCGCCATTTGCGTTCGCTCAGTTCGGCGGCGGGTGCCAGGACACCCTCGACCAGGACGGTCAGGACCAGGACGCCGCCGATGAAGTCTCGCTCGTCGCGCAGCACCCGGAGCCCGAGGTTCTCCAGGGGTACGAGGATCCGCTCCTGGTCGACGGCGGCCACACGCGCCACCGTCGCGAACAACTCCGTCTCGGGTACACCGAGTTCGAGCAGGTGGCTGCGGAACACCATGGCGTGCCGGGCTTCGTCGATCAGCTGGGTGGCGTAGAACTCCATGGTGTCGTTGTCGGGTGCCAGCGCCGTCAGGTAGCCGATGGCCCGGGTCGCCTTCTCCTCGGCGACGGAGCGGTAGGCCAGTTCCTGGGTGAGCGCGCTGTTCAGGGGGCCGGGCCGGGTGACCACGTCCAGCGGTCGTACGTCCGCCGCGTGGCCGAGGATGTTGCCGCGCAGGGTGCCGTTCGGTACGGCGTTGAGCCAGTACCGCAGATCGCAGACGGCCGGGGTGAGTTCGAGTTTCTCCGCGCCGTCCAGAAGTGAGGGGGCCCGGTCCCAGTCGGCTTCTACGGGAATGGCTGTCGTCGCGGTCGTGGATGTCGTCATGAGGATTCCCTTTCAATCCCTTTCCGTGTGGCGAAAGGTGGGCGTGGACGGGCCGGAGGACAGCTCACCGGCGAAGTTGACCAGCGGGGCGCCCCCGCTGTGGACCGCCGAGACGACGCGTGCGACCACCAGTTCGTGATCGCCGAACGGGACCGTGCGCTCCGTCCGGCACTCCAGCCACACCACGGCGCCCCTGAGGCGCGGCACCTCGCCGGCGGCGTCGCCGAGCCAGGCCTCCGGGGGCAGCTGGGCCAGGCCGCTGGGCCGGCCGCGCCGGGCGAAGTGCCGGGCCAGCGCCTCCTGCCCGGCCGCGAGGCCGTTGGCGACGAAGAGCCTGCTGTTCGTCATCGCGCGCAGCCCGCGGCTGCCGCCGCGCAGGGCCACACAGGCCATCGGGGGGTTCCCCGGAACGGTGCCGAAGGTGCTGACCGTCACGCCCTCGGCGGTGTCGCCCACCCCGCAGGTGAGCACCGTGACGCCGGTGACGAAGTGGCGCATGGCCGTGACGAGGCCGGCGTCGGTTCCCGCCTGGGCCGTCGCGGTGGGGCGTCGGGTGGCTAGGGCCATGACAGCGAGCCCAGGCGCTTCGGGTCCGGTTCGGCGGCCGTTCCCGCGGCTTCGTACTCGCTGCGGAAACGACGGTAGGACTGGTGCGTCTGCGGCTCGAAGTGCAGGCCGAACGGTTTGAGGTAGTTGCCGAACAGCGCCCGGTCGCCGAAGAGGTGGATGGGCAGGGCGAGCAGCGCCCACTCGAAGCCGTACAGCCAGATCCAGCCCAGCGTCACCAGGCCCTGGGTGACCAGGGAGTGCATGACGTTGTAGAGGACGTAGTAGGTCTTGTGGAGCCGGCCCTTGTGGCGCCGGTACTGAATGGCTCCCGGGAGGTAGCCGATGAGGTCGATGTAGACGAACAGGATCACGGCGGGCAGCCATCGCACCTCGGAGAGGTGGGTGAGGAAGAGCACCGTGGCGACGAGGAGGCCGAGGCCGTACTCCGCCCGTACGAGCCGGGCGGTCGCGGGTGTCATGAACAGGTTCTTGGTGTCCATCAGCCGGCCTGTGTCGCGGGGACGGGAGGCAGCGGCTCGGCCGGCCGGGCGGCGACGGCGCGGGCCAGTGCCTCGTCGCCCACCACCGAGCCGGCGGGGAACAGGCCGAGCACCACCCGGGCGATGGTCTCCTTGATGACCCGCTCGGCGACCGGGTCCAGGATGCCCGCGAGGCTGGGGATGCCGAAGTCGAACTCCGCACTGAAGCCGACCCGCACCTCGTCCCGCGCGACCGTGATCCGCCAGGTGCCCGCGAACGACTCGAAGTCCCCGTCGAGTTGGGTGAAGGTGATGGTGAGTGCCTGCCGGTCGAGGTGGTCGGACTCGGTCCAGCGCAGGATGCCGTTGCGGAAGTACACCTCCCAGTCGCTGGTCTCCTCCACCTCACTGATCTCATGGACGGTGACCGAGCGCACCACCGGCGCCAGATCCGGGTAGCGGGCGAACTCCTTCACCCGGTCGTACACCGCGTCCGCGGTGCTGTCGGGCACACCGATGGTCACGTCAACGCTGCGCATGGGCGGCGCCACCTTCGAGAGTCGGGACATAGCGAGCTGCCTGCGCACGGCAGGCACGGTCGAACGCCGCAAGGAGGAACTCCACCTCCGAGGGGCTGAGGACGGCGGGCGGGGTCAGGCGCAGCACCAGGTGGGAGTTGAGCGAGTGGTTCGCCACCACGCCCTGCTGGATCAGTTCGACCAGCAGGTCACCGGCCGGCCCGGGTGCGGCGAACTCGATGCCGAGGAGCAGGCCCCGGCCCCGTACCTCCCGGACGACATCGCCGAAGTGCTCCCGTGCGATCCGGTCGATCCCGTCGAGGAGTTCCGCTCCCAGGCGGCGGGCCCGGGTCACCATGTCCTCTTCCTCGATGGCGACGAGCGCGCCGCGCACGGCGGCCATCGCCAGCGGCATGCCCGAGAAGGTCGAGGTGTGCAGGTACGGGTCACGGTCGAAGGCGCCGAACACCTCCGGGGTCGCGAGGACCGCGGAGACGGGCATGACGCCGCCGCCCAGGGCCTTGCCGGACAGCAGCACGTCCGGGGTCAGCCGCTCCTCGTCCGCGCCCCACCAGGAGCCCAGCCTGCCCAGTCCGGTCTGGATCTCGTCCAGGACGAAGAGCGCGTCGTGGGCCCGGCACAGCTCCTGGACCGTACGCAGGTAGCCGGGCGGCGGCAGGACCACACCCGCCTCGCCCTGGACCGGCTCGATCACCACACAGCCGCGCCCTTGTGCCGCCGTGAGCTGCTCGGCCAGCGCCTCGGTGTCGCCGTAGGGCACATGGCTGATGCCGGAGAGCAGTGGGCGGAACGGCTCCCGGAACAGTTCTTTGCCGGTGAGGCCGAGCGCGCCCATGGTCTTGCCGTGGTAGCCGCCCAGGGTGGCGATCAGCCGGTCCTTGCCCCGGGTGCGGGCGAGTTTGATGGCCGCCTCCACGGCCTCGGCACCGGAGCAGGCGAAGTGCACCCGTTCGAGTCCGGCCGGGGCCCTGGCCACCAGGGCGTCGGCGGCCAGCGCCGCCTGGGGTTCGAGCAGCACCCGGGTGGCCACCGGGTTCCGGTTGAGCTGTTCGGTGACGTGGCGTACGACGGTGGGGTGCCGGGCCCCCATCAGCAGGACGCCGTAGCCGCTGCAGTTGAGCAGTCTGCGGCCGCTCGCGGTGGAGACCCAGGCGCCCTGCGACTCCGTCTCCAGTTCGCCGCCGAGCAGTTCGCCGAGGGTGGCCCGGCCCTTGCTCAGACGTGTCCGGTACAGCCGGTCGATCTCCCGGCGGCCGGGTGTCGGCTGAGGCGTGACGGTGGTCATGACGCTCCTCACGCCAGCCGCAGCGGCCGGCCGGCGACGTGGTCCAGGAAGGGGTCCGTGAAGGCGGAGCGGGAGGGCGGGTGGAAGGCCAGACCGTGCGAGGCGGCCGCCAGATAGGCGATGTCGCCCGAGCCGATGAAGGCCATTCCGCCGAGCAGTTCGACGGCGCGGCCCACGACGTCGCGGATCGCGTCCTGTGCCCCGTACCGTGCCACCAGAGCCCGTCCGAGGCCCTGGTTGCCCACCGCCTCGTCCATGATCATGCGGGCGGTGCCCTCGGTGAGGAGGGAGGCCGTCTCGTACCGGGTGAGCAGTTCGGCCCGTTCGGTGTTGGTGCCGCGGCCCCGGGCCAGCACCCGTTCGACCAGGGCGCCGGCCATGCCGACGTACGAGGCGGTGATGAGCAGTTCGAACCAGATGAAGCCCACGGTCTGGAGTTCGTCCAGTTCGCCCGCTTCGCCGAGTTCCGTGCGCATGACCTGCTGCTCGTCGACGAGGACGTCCTTCATGCGTACCTCGTCGCTCTCGGCCCCGGCCAGGGCCCAGCTCGACCAGAACGGCTCCACGGTCAGTCCCTCGACCTGGCGGGGCACCAGGAGCACCGCCATGTCGCTGGTGCCGTCCTCGTTCGGCAGGGCCGCGCTCGCGGTGAGCAGGTCCATGGAGCGGGAGAGGCTGCAGGGCTTCTTGGAGCCGTTGATGCGGTAGCCCTTCTCGGCCGGCCGCGCCTCCACCGTGGGGCTGAGGATGCCGCGCCCCGGACGTCCCTCGGCGAAACCGGAGGCCACCAGGAGCCGCTGTTCGACGATGCCCTCCAGCAGGGCCCACTCCACGCCGCCGCTCTGCAGGCTGTCGGCGAGCGAGAACAGCGTGGCCACCGAGAAGTGGTGCATGGTCGTGGCGACCGCGAGGGAGGGCGCGGCGGCGGCCAGCGCGCGGGTGACGGCCACCGCCTGCAGGGGCGTGGCCCCGCTTCCCGCATAGGTCTTGGGGATGACCAGCGCCGGGCCTCCGTGCGCGCGGAAGTGGTCTACGGCCGGGCTGCCGGGCTTTTCCAGGTCGGTCAGCGGAACCTTGTCGAGTTCGCCCAGCAGGCCGGGCAGAAACTCCTCGCAGATGCGCCGGTCCGCGTTCAATGAGCGCATGGCGTCGTCTCCTTGTGGACGTCTGGGTGCGAACGGACGCTTCAGGGGCGCTCGTCGATCAGGTTCTGCCAAGCCCCGAAGACCGCTTCCTGCGGCCGGGATCCCGAGCTGATGCTCACGCCCTGCAGATGCGAGGTCCGCAGGATGGGGTAGTTGGCCTCGCCGAAGACGCCTCCGGTCAGTCCGGTGCCGCCGTGCGTGGGCAGATAGGGCAGGAAGCCGATGTGCGAGTCGTTCACCTTGAACAGGCCGCCGGTACGCACCCGGGTGACGAACGTGTCGACGACGTCGGGGTCCTTGGCCCACAGGGAGTTGCGCAGCCCGTAGTGGTTGGAGTTCACGAACCCGATGAACGTCTCCAGGAGTTCGGCGTCCGGGGCGGGGTCGGCGATGATCAGGGGCAGCAGCGGGAAGAACGTCTCGTGCCGTACGGCGTCGAGTTC
Organism: Streptomyces sp. NPDC001868; assembly: GCF_040297125.1. Lineage (NCBI taxonomy): Bacteria > Bacillati > Actinomycetota > Actinomycetes > Kitasatosporales > Streptomycetaceae > Streptomyces > Streptomyces sp. NPDC001868. The sequence continues at coordinate 108,342 of NZ_JBEOYO010000029.1, forward strand.
CCGTGCGCCTTCGACGCCGCGCACCGTGATGACGGTCGGTTCGAGGAAGATGCCGTTGGGGTCGCGGGTCTCGTCGAGTTGCATGGCGTAGCCCCCGCAGACCACCTCGGCGCCCTTGTCGCGGGCGTCCTGGAGGCAGGTGAAGAACTTCTCGTTGCGCAGTACGGGGGTCAGCAGCACATCGGGTTCCCACGCGTGCCCGGGGCGGATGTGGCCGATCTGCCGGATGAGGGACGCCACCAGCGCGTCGGCCACGTCGGGGTGCACCAGCACCTGGTTGGGGATCATGCACAGCTGTCCGGAGCCGTAGAAGCTCTCGGTGAGGGCCTCGGCCGCGAGTTCTACGTCGGCGTCCTTCCACACGGTGACGACGTCGTTGCCGGCCAGCTCAAGGATGGGCTTCTTGCCCGCCTCGATGCACCGCGCCTCGAACTTCAGGCCGTTGACGCTGCTGCCGAAGTAGATGATGTCGTCCACCGCGGGGTGCGCGAGCCAGCAGCCGAGCATCGGCGCCGGGTCGCCGCAGACGACGTTCAGCGTGCCGGGCGGCGCGCCGACCTCCGCCAGGACGGGTGCCACGATCTCCTGCATGACGTACATGACGCCGAGCGGTGCGCTGCGCGGGGCGCGCACCACCAGCGTGTTGCCGCCCATCAGGGCCGTCACGCCGAGCAGGGCGCTGGAGAGGGGGGCGTTCTGCGGCGGGTTGAGGCAGACGACGCCGTCGGGCTGCCTGCGCACCTGGAGACGCCGCTCTCCGCGGTGGAACTCCTGGAGCATCTGGGAGCGGTAGAAACTGATCGACTCCGGGCCGAAGCACTCCAGCATTCCGGAGACCTGCCAGCGGGCGAGGGCCAGCGGGTGGCCCTCCTCGACCAGGATGGCGGCGACGTCCTCGGCGTGTTCGGACAGGCGTGCGTGCAGCAGCCGGCCCACCGTGTCGATGCGGGTGTGCGGGGGAATGGCGCCCCAGGCCGTCGAGGCCGCGGCCGCGGCCTCGACGGCCCGCTCCACGGTGGCCCGGTGGGCCTTTG
>NZ_JBEOYO010000030.1:0-109275 GCF_040297125.1 Streptomyces sp. NPDC001868
GTCGAGGCCGCGGCCGCGGCCTCGACGGCCCGCTCCACGGTGGCCCGGTCGGCCTTGGCGACGCGTCCGACGACGGTCGCCGGCAGTTCGTCGGGCGCCAGCCTGCCCTGTTCGAGTTTTCGTTTGAGGGTGAGATTGGCGAATACGTCGTCCAGCAGGGAATCCGCGTCGAGTACGTAGACCCAGTCGTCGCCGGCTACTTCCTGTCCGTCGACATAGGATTGATAGGTGCGCAGGCGCGCGGGATTCCGACGCCTTCCGTGTTGCGGCCGGCGCCGTGAAATCGTACGGGACAACTGCGTACTGCCCACGCTCACTCCTTGGGTGTGCAACCGGACCGGAGGGCCGCCGAAGGCCATGGTGACGATCGTCGCAGCGCAGTCTGAGAGGCCGCTGAAAGCCCACTGACATAGCGGCTTCAGCCGAATTCGGCGGGCCCGGTATATGGTGCGCGGAGCTTTGGTCGGTCGATCGGGAGAGAGCGACGCATGAGCCAAGTTTCTGATATCGCGCGGGAGAACGACGAGACTTCTCAGGCCGCACTGACCGCCGTGCAGAAGTACGCGGAGAATCCGAGCGCGTTCCTGGCGCTGAACGCCGGCAACAAGGTCTTCATCGGCGATGCGGGGGAACTCGTCGCCTACCGGGAGGCGGGCCGGTTCCTCATCCAGTTCGGCGGTGTCTTCGGTCCCCGGGACCGGCAGGCCGCGGTTCTGCGGGAATTCAGGCAGCTCGCGCGCGACCGCCGACGCAGGATCGTCGGCATCCAATTACTGCGTGCCGATGCCGAGATGTACGCGGCGGAGGGTTTCACCCTCAATCAGGTGGGATCGTCGTACTCGGTGCGTCTTCCCGAATTCACGCTGCGCGGCTCACGGTTCATGAAGCTGCGCAACAAGATCTCCCGCGCCAGGCGCGGTGGCCTGGAGGTCCGGGAGGTCTCCTTCACGGAGCACCACGAGAGCGTCGAGCGCATCGACTCGGCCTGGCTGCGCGGCAAGGGCCGGCATGTCAAGGAGATCGAGTTCCTGGTCGGGGAGATCGGCGGGCCGGTGCAGCGGCTCCGGCGGCTGTTCCTGGGGTCGCTCGACGGCGTCCCGGTGGCCTACATCTCCTACTCCCCCGCCTACGGATCCCGTTCCGGCTGGCTGCACGACCTCAGCCGGCGTCTGCCGGACTCCCCGCCGGGGGTGATGGAAGCCATCAACGCCACCGCGCTGGATGCCTTCTCGCGGGAGGGGTCCGAGTGGCTGCACTTCGGTTTCACACCCTTCACCGGGCTCGACGCCTCGCACGAGGTGCCGCCGAGCAGTGCCCTGACCGGGAGGTTCCTGAGGCTGCTCGCGGAGAAGGGGGAATCCGTCTACCCTGCCGCCAGCCAGCTGGCGTACAAGGAGAAGTGGGGTCCACAGCTGGTGCTGCCGGAGTATCTCGCCTTCGAGGGCGGGGCCAGCCTGCGTGCCGTGTGGCACATCCTGCGGGTGACCAAGTCCGTTTGAGCCGACCTCGCGCCCGGGGGGTCCCGGTGTCACAGCAGCAGGTTCGCCTCCTGCTGAAGCACCTCCTTCAGCTTCTTCCGCATTCCGGGCCCCGGGTCGATGCCCAGTTCCGCGGAGAGGTTGTGCTGAACCCTGCGGTAGGTGCTGATGGCGTCCGCCTGCCGGCCGGATCGGTACAGGGCGGTCATCAACTGCTCGCAGAATCGTTCCCGTAGCGGGTGCTGCGTGAGGAGCTGTTCGAGTTCGGGGATGACCTGCTGATGTCTGCCGAGCTTGAGATGCGCCTCGATGAACAGTTCCCGGCCGATGAGCTTCGTCTCCTCCAGTCGGGCGTACGCGATCCGGCAGGCGATTCCGTTTCCGGCGTCCAGCAGGGCGGGGCCCCGCCATACGGCGAACGCGTCGGTGAGTATTTTGATGACCCGTTCGGGATCGTCGTTCAGGTACCGGTTCGCCGCGTCCACGGCACGCGTGAACCAGAGCGCGTCGACGTCCTCGGGATCCACGTCCAGCAAGTAGCCCGAGTGCGAAGTGCGGACGAGGTCGCGGACGCTGGGCTTTCCGGTCCGATTGGCGAGGATGCGGCGCAGTCGCGCGATGTGCGACTGCAGAGAGTTTTCCGCGGTTTTCGGAAGTCGATCCCCCCAGAGTTCTTCCAGCAGGTCGACGGCCGGCACGGGAGTGCCGGGTGTGAGTGCCAGGGCCGCCGTGATGGCCCTGAGTTTCTCTCCGGGTAACTCGATGGGAACGCTTTCGTCGATCACTTGCAGTGGCCCGAGCAGCCGGATCTGCATGCAGAATCCCCCGTTTCCTCGATGTACCGACAATCCGACGTTGCGATCGACACAACGCGCCAAATTAGAACGCTCATTCGCCTCCCGTCATGAGCCTAGGGGGTCCAATGTCCTTGGTTCAACCGGGCCACGGCGATGATTTATCCAAGAAATCGAGGGATCTTGGCGGAAAACCGATCCATCGAATCGGGCGACTCCTCCCGCCGGTCTCCGAGTTGGCAACGGGTCCGGGGCGTATCGGCAAGGAGGGGCCACAGAAGCCCGCTGGCCGGAACCTGAACCCCATCGAGCACGCGACCGCCACCTGATATTCGGTCACGTCGGCGGGTTTCCGTGCTTGCGCGAAGGCAGCGGTGCGTGCTTGGCGCGGAGCATCTCCAGGGATCCGACCAGCGCCGACCGTGTTTCCGCGGGGTCGATGACATCATCGACAAGGCCTCGTTCCGCGGCGTAATAAGGATGCATCAGTTCACCCTGATATTCTTTGATCTTCTGTTTCCGCAGGGCATCCGGATCCGCGGCCGCGGCGATCTCACGCCGATAGATCACATTCGCGGCTCCCTCGGCACCCATGACCGCGATCTCATTCGTCGGCCAGGCCAGCGAGACATCCGCTCCGATGGACCGGGAATCCATGACGATGTACGCGCCACCATAGGCCTTCCGCAGGATCAACTGGACCCGGGGAACGGTGGCGTTGCAGTAGGCGTACAGGAGTTTGGCGCCGTGCCGAATGATGCCCTGGTGCTCCTGGTCCACCCCCGGCAGGAAGCCCGGCACGTCGACCAGCGTCACCAGAGGGATGCTGAAGGCGTCGCAGAACTGCACGAACCGGGCCGCCTTCTCGCTCGCGTGAATGTCGAGCACCCCCGCCATGACCGCGGGTTGATTGCCGACCACGCCGACGACATGGCCGTCCAGCCGGGCGAGGGCGCATATGACATTGGCGGCCCAGGCGGGTTGGACCTCGAAGTACTCACCGTCGTCGACGATTTCGGTGATGACGGTACGCATGTCGTAGGAGCGGCCGGGGTCCGTGGGGACCAGCCGAAGGAGCCGCTCGGTCCTGCGCCCGCGCCGGTCGGCGGTCGGCTCCCGGAGCGGCGGGTCCTGGTTGTTCGAGGGCAGCAGGGTCAGCAGATAGCGGACGTCCTCCAGACACGTCTCCTCGTCGTCGTAGGAGAGGGTCGCGACGCCCGAGGTCGCGGCGTGCACATCGGCTCCGCCCAGCTCGTTGTGCGTGACCTCGGCCCCGGTGACGGCCTGGACGACATCAGGTCCGGTGATGAACATCTGCGACGTGCCTCGCACCATGAAGACGAAGTCGGTCAGCGCCGGGGAGTACGCGGCACCGCCGGCACAGGGGCCGAGCATCACGCTGATCTGCGGGATCACACCCGAACCCCGCACGTTCCTGCGGAAGATGCCGCCGTATCCGGCCAGCGCCGACACACCTTCCTGGATCCTCGCGCCGGCACCGTCGTTGAGACTGACCAGGGGGGCTCCGGTGGCCAGGGCCAGATCCATCAGTTTGTGGATCTTCTCCGCGTTGGCCTCGCCCAGGGCTCCACCGAAGATACGGAAGTCATGCGCGTACACGAAGACCTTCCGGCCGTGCACCATCCCCCACCCGGTGACCACCCCGTCCGTGTGCGGACGTTTCTCCGCCATTCCGAATGCCGTGACGCGATGTCTGCGCAACGCCTCGATCTCGGTGAATGTCCCCGGGTCGAGAAAGGCGTCGATGCGCTCGCGCACCGTGAGTTTTCCTTTGCCGCGCTGGGCCCGAGTGGAACGTTCGTCGGGACCCCGCTCCAACTGCTGTCGCATTTCCTGGAGTTCGGATACCTTACCGCTGATAACGTTGTCGTCCACGGATTCTTCGACAGAGTTTCCCATGTGCGCCCGCCCGACTCTCGGCAGTGGTATCCATAATCTTTCAGGGCACGCTGGTAGCCCGCTGAAACGCGCGCTTCAGCGGGTCGGCTCCGCCGCTAGCGGGTGCGGGAACAGACGATGACCGCCTCGGCCGGATGGTCTCCCCACATCCCCGCGGCCCCCATGCCGCCTCCCCTCCGCGCGAGGGCCTGCGCCAGGCGCAGGACCGTGCGCACCCCCGTGGTGTCGAAGGCCGACATCACGGCGGACGGCGGGGCGGGAGCACGGTCCGCTCCGTTCACGGGCGATGTCTTCCTGACTTCGACGAGGCGAAGGTCCCGCGGTGTGGCGGGCACCGCAAGCAGTGCCTGACGGATGGCCCGGACGGCCCCCTCGCACGACGATCCGGCGGAGCCCGTGACCGTGCTGTGGGCACCCACGCGGGCCAGCCAGGGCAGGCCGAGACGGTCGGCCCGCGCCCGGCGCATGAGAACGACGGCCACCGCGCAGTCGGCGCGGTGCGGCGGCCCCCCGGCCGGGCCCGGGTCCGCCGCGCCGGAACAGCGCACCGAGCGGGCGCCTCCGGGATCCACGCCGCCGACCACGACCACGTCGCGCTCACCGCTACGGATGAGGCGGTCCGCCAGAGCGATGACGCTCAGACCGCACAGCCGGGTCCCGCTCACGGAGATCGCGGGCACCCGGCCGGGAATGCACGCCCGCTGTGCCGTCTGCCGGGCCTGCTCCTGCCCCGTGATCACGTAGTCCACCTCGGTGGCGCTGATGCCCGCCCGGTCAAGCGCGCCCTCGATGATCAGCGCCCCGAGGGCGACGGCGTTCAACGCTCCCAGCCCCGCGAAGAGGTCGCCACTGGGCGTGCACGCTCCCGCGAGAATGACTGACTCGGACATGAGCGCTCACCATTCGGCCGGATCGGGCTGGACTGGAACCCGCGATGGTTCCGGCCCCGGCCGCCCCGGGGCCGGAACCATCGCGTTTATGCGGCGACCTGCGTCGCGTCGAGATGCGTCCTCAGACGGCGGATGACCGCGGCCGCGACCGCGTCGTCACTCGCGCCGGTCCGCCGGACGTCCCCGTCACCCGTCATGTCGACGTGCAACGCGCCGTGCTGCAGGGCCAGTTCACGGGTGCGCTCGGCGAGCAGCCGCAGCCGCTGCTGCAGTCCGCCGCGGTGCTCCTCGACCGCAGGCTCCGACAGGAGCGGCCCGACCCCGAGGGTGATCACATCGGCGCCCGAGTCCCGGAGCGGGCCCACGATCCGGTGTAACTCGGCCTCGGTGGCGTCGACGTCGAAGGGGTCGCGCAGGGCCTCGTGGCCGCCGGCGACGACCACGGCCAGGTCACCGCGGAAGGCCAGCGCCCTGGCCAGCTGCTTGGCCCGGACCTGTGTCGCCGAGTGGCCGCGGCGTCCCAGGTTGAGGTACGCCAGGTTGGGCCGCGCCGACCTCAGCGTCTCGGCCACGCGGTCCGTCCAGGGCACACTGCCGGACTTCCCGCGAGTGGATCCCGGGCTCTTGACGGTGACGTCGCCGAGAACGACGAACCGTTGCCAGGGAGGGGCGAAGAGGGGCGTGGACTCCGCGCCGCCGATGCCGTGGTCCGATGTGTGGCCTTCGTACATGGAGGTGCCTTTCACGGTTCTCTCCTGAGGGGGGAATACAGCGAGCCCGTTCACGGGCGTCGAACAGTCCGGCTCGGCGCCTGGCGGTCGTGGGGGAGGTGGGAAGCGGACGCTCGGGTCGGTCGACAGGGCGCTCGGGTCAGCGGTTCACCCTCGTGCCCCGTACTGCGGACCAACAGCTCACGGAAGATCTCCTCGTTGCTCGGCGACGACTCTGATCCGGTGCAAAGTGGTACGCATATTGGCTCGGTTGAGGCCCGCCCGCCGCTCGGGCGGTGTCCCCGTGAAGGCCCGGCCGAGGAACTCCGCGACCTTCGCGCCGCGTCCCCGGCGCAGGTCCTCCCAGTACTCGACGAGTTCCACACCGTCCGTCCGTGGCTCCACGCGGTAGCCCCACAGGGCGATGGGCAGCCCGAAGGAGGTGACCCGGAACGCGAACTCCCGGCCCCGTTCGGCGCGTACCACCCGGCAGGTGGTGAACCACACCCATCCGCCCCTGCGGTTGAACCCGACGAAGCGGTCCCCGGTGCGGGGCATGGCGCGCCGGGAGAGGACGGCCCGGCACTCGGGGCTCCACCGCCCCATCCTCCGGACGCCGGCGACCGCGGCATAGACCCGCTCCGCCGGGGCGTTCACCACGAGACGCTCCTCGACGGCCCACTCCCGCCCGGCCGATGTCGCTCCCGGAGTCGTCACAGGTCCCCTCCCTTGCCGCCGACGGTTCCGGTGGCGACAGCCTGCGCGGCGGGCCGCCCGGTATCCGCCGTCGGGCGCTCGCGTCGCTTCGCGAGGCCGAGGCCGAGCAGACCCGCTACGGCAACGGTGGCACAGCAGAAGAACACGACGTGGCTGTACGGGCCGGGCTCGGCGGAGGTCTGCGCGGGCAGGATCGCGGCCAGCGCCGCGATGCCGAGGGCACCGCCGATCTGACGTACCGCCATGTTGAGTCCGGTGGCGCCGGCGAAGTCCAGCGGCTCCACGGAGAGCGCCGCCGCGCTGGACACCCCGGTGCTGACGGCCCCGATTCCGGCACCGGCCAGCAGTCCGACCGGGACCCACATGCTCCACAGGGCCGGCTGCGAGGACAGCGTCAGGCCCAGCCACAGCCCGGCCACGACCAGCGTCATCGCACCGCAGAACACCACCAGTCGCGGACTGCGCCTGCTCAGGGACCGCCCGACCAGCACCGCGACCACCGCGGACAACACCGCCCCCGGACTCATCGACAGGCCCGCCTCGATCCGTGAGTAGTGCCAGACGTCCACCAGCCACAGCGCCCCGACCAGCAGCCAGGCGTACAGCGCCGCGCCGAAGAAGAAGGAGACCAGGTTGGCCAGGGCGAAGACCCTGCTGCGCCACAGTCTGATCTGCAGGGCGGGGCGCGGGTGCCGCCGGGCCCGTACCAGGGTGAGGGCCAGCAGGACGAGGCCGCCGGCGAGACAGCCGAGCACCCGCGGGTCGTCCCAGGTCCACTCCGGGCCCTGGGTCACTCCGAGCACGACGAGGCCGGTGCCCGCCGCGAGGAGCATCGTGCCGAGCACATCGGGCAGGCCCTGCCCGGAGGGTGCCGATCCGCGCACGGCCCTGATCCCGACGAGCAGGGCGATACCGAGGGGGATGTTGACGAAGAACACGGAGCGCCAGCCGACGGTGTCGATGAGGATCCCGCCGAGGCTCGGTCCGGCCGCCGCGGCGGCGGACGCGGCGGCGCTCCACAGTCCGATCGCGGCCGCCCTGCGCCGCGGCTCCACATCGGCGAGGACCACGGCGAGGGAGGCCGGGATCATGGCCGCCGCGCCCAGGCCCTGCAGGGCCCGCGCGATCAGCAGCGTGGGAAGGTCGGGTGCCACCGCGCACAGCAGCGAGGTGACGGTGAACAGACCCATGCCGACGACGTAGAGCCGTCGCCGTCCCAGCACGTCCGCGAGGCGTCCGGCGGGCGCGAGGAACGAGGCGAACACGATGGCGTACAGCGAGATGACCCAGGTCAGGTCGGTCACCGAGGCGTCGGGGAAACTGTCGTGCATGTCCGTCACCGCCAGATTCGCGACGGTGGCATCGAGGATCGAGAGAAAGATGGCACCCGCTGCAAGCGTCACCACCACCGGGTAGTTCGGCTGCGTCGCAGCCGAGTCCGGGCTCCGGTGCATGAGATTCAGCCCTTCGTCGTACCGTTGGACGACCTTTACTCTCACAAGCATCGAAGCGGTGGGCTGGCAGGTTTTCGACAAGGTCATCAAGGTGCGGAACGTCGGCCGGAAACCGCCCGCGCCACGGCCGTTCGAGTCAGTGGGGGACGCCGCGGGGCAGCCGTCTCCAGCCGCTCTCCCTCGCGCGGCGGACCAGCACCGGATCGGTTCCCACCACCACGGGATGGCCGACGGCGAGCAGCATCGGCAGGTCGGAGGCGTGGTCGCCGTACGCGTGGCAGCGGTCACCGGTGATCCCGCGTTCCTGGAGCAGGGAGCGCACGGCTACGGCCTTCTCCTCGCCGATCATTGCGGTGTCGAGTCTGCCGGTGTGGACACCGCCGACCGTCTCGGGCCGTGCGCAGAGCACGGTGTCGACTCCGAGCCGTTCCGCGATCGGGTTCAGACAGGGAGCGAAGGACCCGGAGACCAGGACGACGGTCTCCCCCTTGCGCCGGTGTTCCCGCAGCGCCATCACGCTGTCCCTCAGGAACAGGCCACCGGCCGTCAGCTCGTCGGCGAACCAGGCGCGGCCCTGGGCCGCGAGCTCCCGGTCGCCGCTGCCGGCGTAGTGCCGGTAGTACGCGCGTGCCACGGTGGCGCGGGACGCCCCGCGCTCGGTGAGGTCCCGCAGGCCGCGCACCGCGTCGTCGAAGGCGGAGCGCGGCCGGCCCAGTGCCCGGAAGTGGTGGTGCAGGAACCGGGACATGCTGTTGACCGAGATGAGTGTCTCGTCGACGTCGAAGAACGCGACCGCAGGCGGGGACGCGGCCGGCGGGGAGCCGGTCGGTGGCGTGGGCACGCGCGTCAGTCCCAGGCGACGGGAAGCTCTTCCCAGCCCCCGAGGGCGGCGAAGTCCTTCCAGCGCAGCTTCTCGGTGGGCACCGCGAGCCGCAGCCGGGGGAACCGGTCGAACAGCGCCCGCAGACCGATGGCGAGTTCGGCCCGGGCCAGTCCGGCGCCGATGCAGAAGTGCGGCCCCTGGCCGAAGGCCACCTGGGTGCGGCCCTCCCGCCGGATCACACAGCGGTCGGGGTCCGGATACACCTCGGGGTCCCGGCTGGCGGTGCCGACCGAGGCGAGGACGGCGGAGCCCTCGGGGATGACGGTGCCGCCCAGTTTCACGTCTCCGGTCGTGATGCGGATGGAGGTCCCGCCGCCCGGACCGTTGAGCCGTACGACCTCTTCGACGGCGTCGGGGTACAGCGCGGGATCCGCGCGCAGCAGCGCGAGTTGGTCGGGGTTGCCGAGCAGGGTCGCCGTCCCGCCGCACAGCACCGTCACCGTGGTGTCGTGGCCCGCGAGCAGCAGCAGCGCGCCCAGGCCGACGATCTCGGACTCGGTGGGCTCGCCCTCCTCGTCGTGGATCTGTACCAGGGCGCTGATCAGGTCGTCCCCGGGGTCCTCGCGCCGCACCCCGATCAGCCGGGCGAAGTAGGCGCGCATGTCCGCGTTGGCCTGGTTGATCTCCTCGGGCGGGTACTTGGTGAGCGACATGAACCGGTCCGACCAGGCGCCGAACTTGTCATAGTCCTCGAACGGCACCCCCAGGGTGCGGCAGATGACGCGCAGTGCCAGCGGGCGGGCGTACACCTCGGCGAGATCGACCTCGGGCGGGCCGGCCTCCATGGCGTCGAGCAGGTCCGCCGCGACCTCCTCGATGTACGGGCGCAGCCGCTCCACGCGCTGCGGGCTGAAGGCGCGGTTGGCCAGTTTGCGCAGCCGGGTGTGGCGCGGGGGGTCCATGGTGAGCATGCTGTTCGGGTCAGGCTCGACCACCTGCGCACGGGCGGCGCCGGGCCGGAACAGGGCCTCCCTGCTGAACCGCCGGTCCGACAGGGCGGTCCGGACGTCCTCGTGGCGGGCCACGAACCAGGCGGGGTCGCCGGTGGCGAGGGTGATCGGGCACACCGGTTCCTCGCGCAGCGCCCGCGCGTACGCCTCGGGGGGTACGAGGGGGTCGGTCCGCTTCACGGGGTAGGTGAACCTGGGCGCGTGGTCGGTCATCGTGCGGTCCTTTCCTTGACGGGTGCCGGTGCGGGCAGGGGTTCGGACAGTGCTCTGCCGATGAGGTCGTCGACCTCCTGTGCGTCCAGGGAAGCGAGGTGCTCCAGGGCGTCCCTCACGCCGGGTGAGGTCCCGGAGGCGGCGAGTTTCTCCCGGACGAGTACGCGGTGGGTGTCCCGGGTCCTCGGTCCGGCGGACCCTCTCGGCCGCTCGCACGAGGCCGTGACCACCCGTCCGTCGCGCAGGGTGATCCGCAGCCGGGCGCCCACCGTCTTGTCGGCGTCCTGGAAGGTGGCGCTGGGCGGTCCCCCGATCTCCGCCGCCGCCGCGCCGGCGCCCATGAAGTCGGCGAGCCACTGTCTGCCGCGTTCCTCGCCCTGCCGCAGCGCCTCGCCCAACGGGGCGGTCGCGCGCAGGACTCGGCGGCTCAGCTCGGCGTCGTACTCCATCCGTACCCGGTCGGCGAGGGCCCAGCGAACGGGGTCCTTCGTCGCCGGTTCGGCCAGGTCCGCCGGGGTGACGGAGCCGGTGGTCAGGGCGGTCGCCACGTTGTACGCGACACCGACGTTGAGCGCCATGATCGCCGAGTGTTCCCGGTCGAGGTAGGGGGCGCCCTCCTGGTCCATGGAGAGGGTCAGCCGGGCCGCCGAGACCACGATCTCCTCGATGCCGTGGATCTCCTCCGGGGAGAGCCGGGCGTGCAGGTCGACGGCGCAGTCGACGGCGGCGTCCACATACGCGCCGGCCGGGTACATCTTGAAGGTCAGGGTGTCGGTGTGCCAGCGCTCGCCGAGCCCGGCGGTGACCACCTCCGGGCTCGGCACGTGGGAGAACTTGGCCAGCAGGCCGCCCGGGTGCTCCAGGATGTCGTCCGCGCCGCGCAGCCCCGCGGCCGCCGCGTCGCAGGCGTCCAGGGCGGTCCGTACCGGGGTCGCCGCCGAGAGCACCTTGGCCTCGCTGCCGAGGAGCGCCCGCCGCAGGGGCCACGGCGGCATGGCGAGGGCCAGCCCCCAGGCAGCCGTCCAGGTCTCGGCCGGGGCGCCGGCGCCGTGCAGCCGGGCCGCCACGGCTCCCACGAGCTGGGTGTACGAGGTGCCCTGGCCGCGCAGCGGACCCAGTACGGCGGCCGCGGTGACCCGGGCGGCGCACTCGTTGGCCGCGACGACCGCCGTCAACAGGGCGCGTCCGTCCAGCCGTTGGGCCCGTCGGTAGGCCAGCGGGACTCCGACGGAGGCGTGCGTGACATGGCCCGCGTACATGCTGTCCTCGTAGTAGAGGCACGAGGACAGTGCGGCGAGCACGTGCGCCGCCCGGCCGGCATCGGGGGCGAGCGGCGGGCCGAACGCCCGGACCAGCTTGCGTCCGAGCGGATGGGCGAGGCTCGCCCGCACCACCGCGAGATGCGACATGACCTGGCTGGTGGCGTACTCCCCGATCCGCTCGGGCAGGTCCGGGTGGCGCAGGCCGGCGGCCCACTCGGCGAGCCGCCGGGTCAGGGTGGCGCCGGTGTCCCGGCCGCCGTCCGCCGCGCTCATCCCCGCCGCCGGGGCAGGCCGCGCCGCCGGTCCTCGATGGACCTGACCGCGCAGGTGGCGGCGAGGACGGAGGCGCGGGCGGCGGCGAGCGCCTCCCGTGCCTCGTGACCCAGCGCCTCGTCGTCCGGAGTCCGTCTGGCCCGCTCGGCGATCGCCGCGAGTTGCAGCGCGCACTCCACGGAGGCGATGCACGCCTCCTCCAGCGGCGCCTCGCGGCCGGCGCCGCAGGTCAGCCTGGACAGCACCACCTCCAGCAGCACGCCGACCGGCTGGTGTTCCAACTGCTCCGGCTGTGCCGTGCCGACGTCCGTCACCTCTTGACGACCAGGAAGCGTCCGAGGACCAGATAGTCGATCTCGGTGTGGAGGAAGCAGGCGATGGCATCGGACGGTGAGCACACGATCGGCTCACCGGCGACGTTGAACGACGTGTTCACCAGGCATGGCACCCCCGTCGACGCCGTGAAGCCGCTGAGCAGTTCGGCCAGCTTCGGGTTCGACTCGGCGGTGACGGTCTGCACCCTCGACGTGCCGTCGACGTGCATGGCGCCGGGGATGACGTCGTGGAACTCGGGCCGCACCGGGAAGACGAACGTCATGTACGGCGACGACGCCTTCTTGCCCATCTCGAAGACCCGCTCCGCCTCGGACTCCAGGATGACGGGAGCGAAGGGACGGAACGGCTCACGGTGCTTGACCCGCGTGTTGATGATGTCCTTGATGTCGGCGAAGCCGGGGTTGGCGAGGATGCTGCGGTTGCCCAGCGCTCGCGGGCCGTACTCGGCGGCGCCCTGGAACCATCCGACGACGGTCTTCTCGCCGAGCAGCTTGGCGGTCTGCTCGGCCACCGCCTCCTCGTCGAGTTCGGTCCACTCCACCTGGTCGGCGCGCTCGCGCAGCGCGGCGAGCATCTGCTCGTCCGTGTACGACGGGCCGAGATACGGGGTGGCCGGCGCCGAGCGGGAGCGCCCCTTGAAGCCGCTCGCGTAGGCGGCGGCGCCGATGGCCACGCCCGGGTCGCTCGCCCCGAAGCTGACGTGGATGTCGGTGAAGCGGGAGTCCTCCAGGAGCTTGGCGTTGTTCACGCAGTTGAGGGCGAGGCCGCCTTCGTAGATCAGCCGGTTCAGGTCGGTGCCGGCCTCCAGGGCCCGCAGTTGGTGCGCGGTGATCACCTCGACCATCTGCTGGGCGGCGGCGGCCACCGTGGCGCGGAACTCCGTCTGCTCGCGGCGTCGCTCGTCCCCGCCGAAGAGGCGGTCGAGGAGGGGGTAGTAACCGCGGGTGCCGCTGGGGTCGTTGGCGAGGGCGAGGGCGTAGCGGCCGTCCTCGTGCAGTTCGACCACCTCGCGCAGGAGGGGGTTGTCCGACGGGGCGGGTACCGGGGCGAAGGCCGCGAGGCCCATCACCTTGTACTCGTCGTTGTTGGGCATGAAGCCGAGGTAGCGGGTGATCTCGCCGAAGAGGAGGGCCAGGGAGTTATTGACGCCGATGGCCGACTTCTCGAAGAGCCGGATCTCCCCCTCCCGCACCTCGCCCATGACGGAGGAGAGCCGCTCGGCACGGCCGTCGCTCACCAGGAACGCCGCGTCCCGCTCGCCGGACAGGTAGTAGCCGCACATGAGATGGGCCAGGTGGTGCGGTACCGGGAGCAGTTTCTCCACCGGCAGGTCATGGCCGGTGCGCCGCTTGAAGTCGGCGTGCAGCGCCTCCTTGCTCACCAGCCCGCCGTACAGCTCCCCGAACCGCCTGAGTCGGTCGAACTTCTGCTCCACGGTCATCAGTTCGCTGCCGCTGATGTCCTTGATCATCGCGTTCACGACGTCAGAGGAGAACGACCAGGGGAACGCGATGGCGTCGACCTGGTCGAGGCGTACGTCGGCGGCGTTCAGGCACCACCGCAGGGAGTTCGCCGGGAAGTCGGAGGTCTTCTTCTCCCGGTTCAGCCGCTCCTCCTCGACGGCGGCCACCAACTCCCCGTCCACGAAGAGCGACACGGCCGCGTCATGGCCCAGGATGCTGTGCCGGTCGATGCCTGTCGCTCCGTACAGTCGCCCGAATGTGTCGGCACCGTCGGTAAAGCCGTTGTAGCCAAGGACAATCACACCGGGCTCCTTTGGTGGCTGGATGATGCTCCGTCAATGCGACGGGGTACTGTCTCGGGCTCATCGTTCAAGCTCGGGCTGGCACGCCTCTGAGATCCGGCTGACACGGGTGCCTCAGCGACCGGTTTCAGGTCCATGTGCCGAAGCCGGCGCCCGAGGTGCCCGCGATCAACTGCTCGCGGAGCAGCACGCGGCGTACCTTCCAGGTAGCCGTGCGGGGGAAGTCCTCCCAGCGGATCCGCAGCGGTTCGGCGAGTGGTGGCAGCCCGGCCGTCGCCTCGCGCCACCGGGCCGGATCGACGGGGATGTCGCCGCGGGTGCTGTACACGGGCTGCGGGAGGCCGTCCCGGACGGACAGCACGATGACCTCCGTGGTGCTGGGCAGCCGGTCCAGCAGGACGTCCTCGATCTCCAGGGCGCTGGCCCCGGGGATGCGGTCCACCTCGCGGTCGATGAGGCGCACCGCGCCCCACCGGTTGACGACCGCCATGTCGCCGAGGTTCCACCATTCGCCCTGGCGCTTGTTGTCATGGCGTGCGCGCTCCCCGACATAGGCGAGGCAGCGGCCGGGGGCGGAGAACTGGATCAGCCCCACCTCGCCGGGCCGCACGGCCCGGCCCGTCGCCGGATCCACGGCGCGCAGCCTGCCGAAGCCGGGCACCGGCCAGCCGAGCATCTGCGTGGGTGGCGGCCGGCGGCCGAGGCGCCGCACCGACCTGCGGGTGTAGGGCCGGATCGCCACGGCCCCGGCCTCGGTCTGGCTCCAGGACTGGACCCACACCGGGAACCTGCGGTCGGTCGCCGCCAGGAACGTACGGATCGTCCGGGTGTGGATCGCGTCGAAGGAGTTCACGAACACCCGTACCCGCCGGAACGGCCTGCCGGGGTCCCTGGCGAGGTCCTCCCAGGCGAGAAAGGCGTTGGGGAGGGTCTCCACGAGAGTGGGGGCGTGTTCCACCAACAGGTCGCGCAGGGCGGGCCCCTGAGGGTCCGACAGCATCAGGAGCCTGGGACCGACCGTGGTCAGGGGCAGCAGGCCGGTGATGACCCGCTGGTGCGAGTAGGGCTGGCAGAAGGCCACGGTGTCGTCGGCCCGCAGTCCGAACACCGGCCATCGTTCGGCCTCCACCAGCCCCAGGGAGTAGAGCGAGGCGGCCGAGTGCAGCACGAGTTTGGGCACGCCGGTGGTGCCCGAGGTGTGGGTGACGACCATGGGCTCGTGGTACGCGCGCAGCCGCCGGGCCGGCACGGGCCCGCCCCGCAGTGCTCCGAAGTCGAGGACGTCCGGACGCCCGGCCGGCCCGCCGTCGACGGACGCGCACCGCTCGGTCAGCTTGGCGACGGTCCCGGTGTCGAGTCCCGTGGCGTCCAGGACCCGGCGGTCGGTCACGAGGTAGGGGCGCTCCAGGCGTTCGAGGAGCACGGCGAGGGTGTCCGGCGCGTGGTTGTCGGAGATCAGTGCCGGTACGGCGCCGATGCGGGCCGCGGCGGAGGCGAGCAACGCGATGTCGAAATGGTTCCGCTTCACGACGGCGACGCGGTCCCATTCCCTCACACCCATGGCGTACAGCCGTCCCGCGAGGTCGTCCACGAGCTCAGCCCATGCGGCGTAGGTGCGCTCCAGCGGTCCGTCCGGGTCGACGTCCGGGGCCCGGTCGACGATCACCCGTTGCCCGGGGTGGTTGCGCGCCGCCAGGTGCCACACCTCGCCGATGCGTCCGGTCGCGGGCACCCGGGAGAAGGGGGTGAGCCTGCGCCGGTAGCGGGTGGGGGCGTAGTCGGTGAGGAAGGCGGGCCGGGAGTCTGTCGCGTGGATGGTCATGCGCGTCCCCAGAGGTGGATGGCCGGATTCGGCCGGGTGGTGACGCACTGGGCCCGTCGGGTGAGCCCGGCGTCGACGTGCCGGACCCGCAGGAATGTAGGGCAGGGCGCTGAGACGGCGCTGGCGTGCCGGTGTCAGCGGGCGACCGGGGGCCCGGCGGTAGCGTCGCCGTATGCCGATGAACAGGGCACACCGCAGGCTGTGCAGTTCCCGTACCTGGGCCGGATACACCGAGCGGCGGCTGCTGCCCTGGGCACTGGAGGGCGTCGAGCTCGGGAAGGACGTCCTCGAACTCGGCCCAGGGTACGGCGCGAACCTCCGCGTCCTCGTCGAACGGGTGCCCCGGCTCACCGCGTTGGAGATCGACGGGCCGACCGCGGGACGGCTCGAACGGGAGTGGGCCGGCCGGGTCCGTGTCCTGCACGGGGACGCCGCCGCGATGCCACTGCCCGACGGCGACTTCTCCGCCGTGGTGTGCTTCACGATGCTCCATCACGTGCCGACCGCCACGCTTCAGGACCGCCTCCTCGCCGAGGCGTTCCGGGTGCTGCGGCCGGGAGGTGTCTTCGCCGGCAGCGACAGCCAGTCGACGCTGCCGTTCCGGCTGCTGCACCTCGGCGACACCATGAACGTCCTGGACCCGGCCCGGTTCCGGGATCGGCTGACCTCGGCCGGTTTCGAGGACACCGTGGTGGAACGGGACCGTCGCGGCCACAGCATCCGCTTCCGCGCCCGCAAGGCGTAGCGCCGCGCGGAACCCGGGGATCGCACGCGCGGTGATGTCGCTTTCCCGCCAGCGCCGAGCGCCGGCCGGGTGCCACCGTTGATCGACAGGACACAGTGTGTACGGGAGGACTCGGACATGGAAACGGGCATGGAAGCGGAGATGGAAGCGGTCGGCCTGACGGAGAGCAACGACCCTCATGTGCTGTCACCGGCGGCGGGCGGGGAGTTACTGCGAGGCGCTCCCTGGTCGCGGCTGGTGATCGTCGGTGACAGCGTCGCCCAGGGCATCAGCGAGCCGCGCCCCGGCTACCGCTCCGAGCCCTGGTCGACCCTGGTGGTCGAGGCGCTCCGAGAGGTGCGGCCGGATCTGGCACACCTCAATCTGGGACAGCGCGACCTGCTGACCGCGCAGGTGCGGGAGAACCAGCTGCAGCCCGCGCTGGACTTCAAGCCGGACCTGGTGATCGCGCTGTGCGGGGGCAACGACGGCTTGCGCAAGGTCTTCGACCCGCAGGCCGCCGAGCGCGAACTCGAAGCCCTGTTCGCACCGTTGCGCGAGGCCGGCGGCACGCTGGTCACCTCCGGCTTCTTCGACATCATCGGCAACCCGCACTTCGACGCGCGGTACCGGGACCTGGCCCGTGAGCGTCTCGCCGCCCTGTCGCGGCTCACGCGGTCCGTGGCGGAGCGCCTGGACGCGGTCTACGTCGACATGCAGACCCATCCGACGGGGCGCGAGGAGTCGGTGTGGAGCTCCGACGGCATCCATCTCAACGCCCGCGGCCAGGCCGTCCTCGGCACCGAGATCATCCGCGCCCTCGCGGCGCGGCTGGCAGAGCGTGACATGTAGCCGATCGCCGATCCCCCCAGGGAGGGCCGCTCCGTGAGTTCGTACGAGCTGTACACCGCCCCCGTCTCCACCGACACCTGGAACGTACCGATGGCCGGGGCGGCCCGTCTCTCCTGGGAGTACGACGGCGGGCGGGACCGGCTGCTCACCTTGTACCAGAAGGGCAAGGACAAGCAGTGGGACGCGCAGAAGCGCATCGACTGGGACCAGGAGATCGATCCTCTCAACGTCGCCGGGCTGCCCCCGGAGTTCACGCTGCTCTTCGGGTCCGACCTCTGGAACCGGATGTCCCGTGAGGCCCGCGACGAGGTCGACCGTCACCATGGCTCCTGGCTGTTCAGCCAGTTCCTGCACGGTGAGCAGGGAGCACTGACCG
Source organism: Streptomyces sp. NPDC001868 (assembly GCF_040297125.1). Classification (NCBI taxonomy): domain Bacteria; kingdom Bacillati; phylum Actinomycetota; class Actinomycetes; order Kitasatosporales; family Streptomycetaceae; genus Streptomyces; species Streptomyces sp. NPDC001868. The sequence continues at coordinate 17,420 of NZ_JBEOYO010000030.1, forward strand.
TCTCCGCCAGGATCGTGGAGTCGGTGCCGGACCAGGACTCCAAGTTCTACGCCGCGACCCAGGTGATGGACGAGGCGCGGCACATGGAGCTCTTCGGGCGCTTCGTGCACGAGAAGATCGCCATGAGTTATCCGATCAACCAGGACCTGGCCCGGCTGCTGGCCGACTCCCTGGGGGACAGCCGTTGGGACCTCCCCTACCTCGGGATGCAGGTGCTGATCGAGGGGCTGGCGCTGGCCGCCTTCGGGCTCTACCGGGACGTGGCCACCGCGCCGCTCGTCAAGCAGCTCCTCGCCTATGTGATGCAGGACGAGGCCAGGCACGTGGCGTTCGGCCGACTCGTGCTCAAGGACTACTACGCCGAACTGAGCAGCAGGGAGCGCGCCGAGCGCGAGGAGTTCGTGATCGAGGGTTCCCGTCTGATGCGCGACAGGTTCACCGGACGGGAGATCTTCGAGACGCTCGACCTGCCGCTCGACGAGTGCATGGAGCACGTGGCCACGTCGGAACTGGTCACCCTCTACCGGTCGTTGCTCTTCGGCCGCATCGTCCCCATCATCCGCGACATCGGGCTGTGGAGCGACAAGGTGAAGTCCGCCTACGCGGACCTTGGCGTGCTGGATCACGCCAAGGCCGACCTGATCGCCCTGATGCGGCAGGACGAGAACATCGCCGAGCGCTACGACGAGGAGCGTGCCACCACCGAACTGCGCCGCCGACAGGCGGAGGTGGACGCGGCCGTACGGCTCGGTTCGGAGTAGGCGCCCCGATCAGGTGCGAGTACGGGGCGTACCGACCGTACCTACGGTGTACGTACGGTGCCCTGCGTCATCGCCTCGCCCGGGCAGTGGTGACGGCGCTGTCGACCACGCCGTAGTCGGCCGCGTCGGTCAGCGCGTCGTAGGTGCCCGCGCCCAGCAACTCGGCCGCCGCGCGCTGGACGACGCCGTAGGCGGCCTGAGCGGGCCCGGCGCCCACGCTCACGCGGCGGACACCGACCGCCTCGAACGCGCTCACCGGCGGTGCGCCCGGCCCCGCCATGACGTTGACCGGCAGAGGGCTGCGGCGGACCAGGTCGGCCACCATGTCCAGGTCCACCAGGCCCGGCACGAACAGGCTGTCGGCGCCCACGTCGGCGTACGCCTTCCCTCGGGACAGCACCTCCTCCAGCTGCTCTCCGGGGGCACCCGTGCCGAAGAGGAACACGTCCGTGCGCGCGTTGATCCACAGGCCGGGCAGCCCCGCCTCCTCGGCGGCGCGCCGAGCCGCGCGCAGTCGTGCCGCCTGGGCGGGCACGTCGTGCAGCGGGCCGCCCGGCGCGAGCGAGTCCTCCAGGTTGACTCCGACCGCGCCGGCCGCGATCACCTCGCGGACGGTGGCCGCGACGTCTTCGGTGCCGGGCCCGTATCCGGCCTCGATGTCGGCGGTCACCGGCACCTCGACCACGTCGACGATCCGCCCCACCGCCGCGACCATCTCCTCCCGCGTCAGGCCGTGTCCGTCGGGCCGTCCCACCGACCAGGCGACACCCGCGCTGCTCGTCGCGATCACGCGGGCACCCGCCTGGGCGATGAGCGCCGCGCTCGCGGCGTCCCAGGCGTTGGGCAGCACCAGCGCGCGCCCGTCGGAAGGCGCGTGCAGTGCGCGCAGAGTGTCGGCCAGGGCTTGCTGGGTGGTGTTCATCGTCGATCCGTTCGGTAGGTGTCGGTAAGGGGTGAGTGACACGGGGGGCACGGGGGGTGGCAGGGGTCGGTACGGTTCGGTGCCGGACGGCTCGGTCCCGCCGCCACGGTGAGGAACCGGCGCCTCGGCCGAGTGGGCCGTCATGCCTTCATGTCGTTATGCCTACATGTCGTTATGACGTCATGCCCGTCATGCCCGTCATGCATCAGTTCTAGACGATCACCGGCCTGTGACGCTGGCCGTATTCCGACACGACCGGACCACCGTGTGACACGACCGGCGGTCGGCGGCCGGGTCGATCGACCCAGGTTGCCGTGGCCGGCCGACAGGCCCTCGCAGGTGAGTACGAGGACCCGTCGGTCGACTCCAGGCCCTCCCCCCGGCGAAATCCACATACACCGGCGTATCAGCAGGGCGCCGCCGAGGGCGAGAGTGTCGTGGCCGCCTCGGTCACGTGGAGCCGGACCCGGTGGCCGTACGAGCGTGCGATGACGTCCTGTGGTCTCCGTCCGATGCCGGGTCAGCCGGTCCTGGCAGCGCGCCGAGTCCGGCTCCCGGGACCGGGTGGTCGAGGGGCGACTCGGTGCTCTCGCCGAGGAAGCCGCCCGACTGGTGCTGCCAGAGTTTGGCGTAGGCGCCGTTCGCCGTGAGCAGTTCCTCGTGGCTGCCCTCCTCGACGACGCTGCCACGGTCGAGGACGACGAGACGGTCCATGCCGGCGACGGTGCTCAGACGGTGGGCGACCACGAGGGCCGTACGTCCGTCCATCAACCGCCACAGGGCGTCCTGGACGAGGAGCTCGCTCTCCGAGTCCAGCGCGCTGGTCGCCTCGTCGAGCAGCAGGATCGGGGCGTCGCGCAGGATGGCCCTGGCGAGGGCGACGCGCTGGCGCTGGCCGCCCGAGAGTTTCACGCCCCGCTCCCCCACCAGGGTGCCGAAGCCGTCGGGGAGTTGGTCGGCGAACTCCGTGACGTGCGCGGCCGCGGCCGCGGCGTGGATCTCCTTGTCGGTGGCGCCGGGCCGGGCGAAGGCGATGTTGTCCCGCAGGCTGCGGTGGAACATGGCGGGTTCCTGCGGGACGTAGGCGATGAGTGAGCGCAGGTCGGTCTGGCGCAGTCGGCTGATGTCCTGCCCGCCGATCAGGATGCGTCCGTCGTCGATGTCCGACATCCGCAACAGGAGCCGGGTGAGGGTGGTCTTGCCGCCGCCGGACCTGCCGACCAGACCGATCCGTGCGCCTGCGGGCACATCCAGGTCGAGTTCCTTGAAGATCGGCTTCGCGCCCGCGTGAGCGAAGGTCACCGTCTCGAAACGGATGCCGGTGTGCCGTTGTGCGAGGGGGTCGGGTTCCGTCGGGTCGAGCACGGTGGGCGGGTCCAGCAGCAGCTCGGTGAACTGCGCGGCCTCGGTCATCGAGCTTTCCAGGCGCCGGTAGATCTGGTTGAACTCGAACATGATCTGGGTCGCGTTGGAGTAGTAGGTGAAGGCGACGACGATCTCCTCCACCCCCTGGCCCGAGCCGCCGAAGGCGACGGCGACCAGCAGGCCCAGGACGTTGGTCAGTACGGACATGGGGGCGATCAGGGTGTCGACGCGCAGATTGCCGTAGTCCCACGACCTCAGCGTCAGGCGCCGGGAGTCCGCGACACGGCTGCGGTGTTCGTCGGCCTCCCGCTCCTCGGCCGCGAACGCGCGGATGGTCTCCATGTTCATGAGGCTGTCGGCGACGTGGCCGGAGACCCGGGCGATCGCCGCCTCACGCTCGTTGACGAGCCGCTGCCGGCGACGGATCAGAGGTGTCGCGGCCACGACGGTCAGCGCGATCATCACCAACAGGCCGGCGACGAGCTTCGGTTCGTAGCTCCACAGCACCACGGCGCCGAAGACCAGGGGGACGAGACTGCCCACGATCCGGTACGTCACCGTGTCGACGAAGTCCTCGAAGCGCTTGCCGAAGCTCAGCACCCGCTTGGTCAGGGACCCGGCGAAGTTGTCGTGGAAGAACGCCGCGTCCTTGGCGAGGAGTTCGTCCATACCGCTCACATACAGGTGTTCCATGCCGAGGGCGTCCACGCGGTTCAGGCAGTGCTGTCCGACCCGCCACACAACCTCGGCGAGCAGCAGTGTCACGCCGAAGGCCACCACGTACGGCAGCGCCGAGGTGAGGGTGAGACCACCGTCGCCGGCGGCCTGTCCTGCCAGTTTGGCGATCAGGAGGGGGGCGACGTAGCGGATGCCGATGTTGCCCACGGCCGGCAGCAGCAGGGCGGGCAGGGCCAGCCGTCGAAGTCGTAGTAGTTCCCTGCCGTAGAGGCGCAGTGCCAGAACGACCGCGCTCCTGCCCGGCGTCGATCCTCGGGTATCTGTTGTCCCCATCACACTCCCGGTGGTTCGGAAGTCGGAAGTGTCCCGTCCGGGGAGGTTCTCAGTCCAGGCATTTAACGCGGAATGGCGAGAATCGGACACCGTTGTGTCCAACGGGCGCAGCGGACTTGTCCAGCGGTGAGGCCCCGGTGACGGGAGTAGCCATCGCCGCAGTTCAGAGGCCGGTGCACGGCGGCTCGGATCGTGGACGCCTACGTCCGCGCCCTACCGGGCGGTCCCGCCCCGGCAATGCCACTGACGAATGATCAAAAGATCCGACGGCGGATGCACGCCACTCGCCGGAATCGCGTCCTCCCGGGTGATGACCAGATTCCGATCCTGGTCCTGGTCCCGACCCCCATCACCCCAGAGGACATTCATGCCGCCCAACCCGTCCCGAGGCGCGCGCCACACCGTCTCCGGTCTCGCCGCCGCCCTGCTGGCCCTGGCCGTCCCCATGGCGGCGGCCCAACCCGCGTCCGCCGCCGGCCCCGGGCAGGTCAGTACGGTCACCTACACGGCGGCGGAGCGGACCGCCGCCCTCTCCCACTGGACGCCCGCACGCATGAAGCAGGTCGGCCGCGGCGTCGACCTGGGCGCGACCGGGCCGCTCAGCAAGCCCTGGACCGGCAAGGCCGTCCCCAGCATCGGCCGGCTCTTCTTCGTCGACTCCAGGGGGCAGGACACCTGGTGCACGGCCAGCGCCGTGACCAGCGGAAACCGTTCAGTGATCATGACGGCCGCCCACTGCGCGCGCCTCGGCTCCTCACCCGTCAACACCTACAGCGACATCGTCTTCGTCCCCGGCTACGCCAAGGGCAAGGCGCCGTACGGCCGTTATGCCGTCAAGTCGACCATGACACCGCGCTCCTGGGCCGAGGACACCGTCAATGACGTAGCGGCGATGGTCGTCGCCACCCCGGCGAAGGGCAAGCGGCTCACCGACGCGGTGGGGGCGCAGAAGATCGCCTTCGGCCGTCCGACCGGTAAGCGTGTCACCGCCTTCGGTTACCCGGGCACCACTCCCCAGCGGGGTGAGCGACTGCTGTACTGCGCCGGCACCACCCAGCGCGCCCCCGAGGGCGAACAGCGCGTCCCGTGCGACCTCGGCGGCGGCGCGAGCGGCGGCCCCTGGCTCGCCGACTTCGACTCCACGACCGGCAAGGGCACCGTGGTCTCGGTCAACAGCCACGGCGCGGGTGACGGCGGCAGCCCGATGTACGGGCCGATGTTCGCCAAGACCGCACGAGCCGTGTACGACGCCGCCCAACGCGGCTGAGCGTGCCAGGGCTCCGCGCCGCCGTCCAGTAGTGCTTTTGCTGCTCGTTGATCACTTCGGCTAGGTTCCCGAGGACTCCTCTGAGCCGCATGTCCTCTCTGCATGTCCTTACGTAAGGGTTCCTCGATGCGTACGAAGCAGGCTGTCGCGGTCGCCGCCGCCCTCCTGGCTCTCACGGCCACTTCCTGCTCCGACGACGGCGGTCCGTCTGAAAGTCAGAGCGGTCAGGCGTCCACGGGCAGGAACGGAGGGCAGGAAGGAAGCGGTGCGGACGGTGAAGGCGCCGGCGGAGCGGGCGGTGGCGTGGAAGCCACGCTGGCCAAGGTCGCCGACGCGGACGAACTGATACGGCTGATCAGCAACGTGACGACATGCGAGTCCGGGTCGACCGAGCCGGAGGACACTGTTTTCAGCGACATCGACGGCGCCTCACCGGACAGCGCGGTGGCTCAGATGGCGAAGACGAACACCGCGTGGGGCATCGAGGAACGCGCGACCTGCGACGGAGTCGACGGCAGCAGCAACGGTCACGTGTTGTTGGTCGTCAGCGACATGGCCCGGTTCGAGGCCGAGTTCAAGGCGCGCCAGGAGGCCGATCTCGCCGCGGGCGAGGGGGACACCCAAACGCGCTGGTTCGTCGGCCAGAACTTCGCCGCGCGTATCTACGCCTCCGACAGCGACGAGCGGGACATGCTGTCCCTCGGCACGCTCGGCCTGAACTGTGCGCCCGGCTACGCGGCTCCGCCGAACTCCACGACCCAGGACGCCCTCGTCGACGGCTGCGTCCTGACCGACTTCGTCGACGCCTGACAGACGGGCCGGGACCGGCGAGGGGCAACCAGGCACGGGCCGGACAGGAGGATCTGACGGCCCGTCACCTCGCCCCGTCGTCGGCCCGGTCCGCATCACGGACGGCCGGCGACATCTCGTTGGACCGTTACATGACATTGTCGTAGCTTCCTCACATGAATCTCTCCGCCGTCGTCAGGGCTCTGCTGCTGCCTCTGATCGCTGGCGCCGCGCTGGTAACCCCAGCACCCGCGACAGCAGCTCCCGTCATCACCGCTCAGCCGCCGCAACTGCCCAGCCAGTCAACCCTGTTCACGTCGAACACGACCATCAGCGGCCGGACGTACACATGTTTCCGGGTCCCCTCGGTGGTCAGCACCGGCAACGGGACGCTGCTCGCCTTCGCCGAAGCCCGGATGGGCGGCGCGTGCGAGGACACCAAAGAGATGGACATCGTGAGCCGGGCGTCGACGGACGGCGGCGCCACCTGGACCGCACCGAAGATCATCGCCCGCGGTCTGTCCAGCGACCCCGGCAATCCGGGCGTGCCCGCCATCAACGCCCAGCCCACACCGATCGTCGACGCCACGTACAAGGACCCGGACACGGGTACCGTCGAGGGCCAGGTGGTGCTGCTCTACAGCGTGCGGCTGCTGACCAACGGGGGCGTCAACGGCTCGGACGGCCAGCCGAACCGTATCCAGACGTTCGTCATGTACAGCCATGACGACGGCAGGACCTGGGTCGACCGGACGGACATCACCAGCCAGGTGAACCCCAGGCAGGCCAACCAGCCCGCCACCGAGCAGCAGGGCGTCCGCTTCCTCCAGCCCGGCCCGGGCCACGGCATCCAGTTGCGTCCGGGAGGCGACCACGGGGGCCGCCTGTTGGCGCCCGCGTACCAGAACGGCCGCCCGGGAACCGACGGGTCGTGGGTGAACGACGGCCACCACGCCTCCGCCATCTACACCGACGACCACGGAACCACCTGGCAGCGCGGCAAGATCACCAGCAACGCCACGCCCCTGTACGCGGGCGAGGCCAGTATCGCGCAACTGGCCGACGGCAGCCTCTATATGACCTCCCGCAACAACAACGCCGCGACCGACGCCGACGCCACCGCGGGCACCAACCGCAACAAGGCCATCAGCACCGACGGCGGCGGGTCCTGGGGTACGGTCACCGCGGCCAACCTTCCCGGCGCGCGGGTCTTCGCCCCGGTGCTGGCCCTCAACAGCGTCCCGCGCGGTGACAGCTTCAACCAACTGGTGATCACCGAGCCCGTCTACCACGACCCCGCGAGTCCGAGACTGCAGGGCACCCTCAAGCTCCGCTCCTCCTTCGACGACGGCGCCACCTGGCAGACGCCCGCCCAGGGCCTGACCATCGCCAAGGCGGGCGCCGGCTACTCCGACCTCGCCCGGACCACGTCCGACGGTCTCGGGGTGATCTACGAGGCCGGGCCCGACCCGTGGCAGGACGCCGACAGCACGTACGACCACACCTCGGTCCGCTTCACCGTCGTCTCCGCCGGCCAGACCGTGCTCACCGGGCCGGTGACCGGCGCCCGTACCCCGGACACCGCCGGAGGCAACGCGGCCACCCTGCGCGGCCGGGCCCGGCTGACCGACGGCAAGTTCGGACGTGCGGTGACGCTGTCCCCGGACACCTCCGCCGGCTTCGTCGACGTCGCGCCGAGCCCCGCGTACGCGCAGCTCGGCGGGGACTTCACGGTCGCCGCCGACTTCAAGTACAACTCCACCACCGGGGTGCGGGGCATCCTCTGGGGCTTCGGCGTCGGCGCGGGGCTGCCGCAGCTGTGGGTCCGGGCGGAACCCGAGCAGAACCGGATCGTGGCCAACGCCACCACGGCGTCCGGCAGCAGGAACCTGGTCTCCACGTCGAGTTACAACGACAACGCCTGGCACCACGTGGCCCTGCAACGCGCGGGCCAGGAGCTGAGCCTGTGGATCGACGGCGCCAAGGTCAGCACCGGCACCGCGCCGAGCGGCGCGGTCTCCCCGGCCCGCCCCCAGCCGCTCCAGGTCGGCAACCGGCTGGACGGCGCGCAGCCGTTCTCGGGTTCGATCGACAGCGTGGTGCTCTACAACCGGGCGCTCAGCTCCCAGGAGATCTCCGCCGCGGCGACCTCCGACACGTACTCCGGCACCGGCAAACTGCTCCACCTGCCCTTCGAGACCGGTGAGGCCGACACCCGCTCCTGGGACGACATCGACGGCGACGGCCAGATGGACGTCCTCAACCGCACCAGCGACGGCAGGATCTGGTACTTCGCGGGCTTCGGTGACGCCACCACCGGCGAACGGCACCTGGAGAACCGCACCCTGATCGGCGGCACGTTCGGCTCGTCCTTCCACCCGGCCCGCGGCGACTTCAACAACGACGGTCTCGGCGACCTCATCGCCATCGACGACGAGGGCCGGCTGAACTTCTGGCTGGGACAGGGCGACGGCATCCTGTCCGCGCCCGCGGTCCTGATGTCCGGCACCTCGTTCAGCACCGTCAAGGCGGTCTCCGGCGGCGACTTCAACGCCGACGGCCTCACCGACATCGTCGGCCTCGGCTTCGACGGCAGCCTGTGGTGGTGGCCGGGGAACGGCGACCGTACCTTCGGCGCCCGCCAGAACCTGGTGCCCGGCACGGCCTTCTCCGGCTACTCCGGCGTCCCCACCGGTGACTTCGACGACGACGGCAGAACCGATGTCGCCGCCGTCGACTCGGGCGGCACCCTCTGGTGGTGGAAGGGCAACGGCAACGGCGGCCTGGGCGCCGCCCAGCAGCTGGCGTCCGGCACCTCCTTCGCCTCCTACAGCCGCTTCTTCACGGGCGACGTGAACTCCGACGGCCACACCGACTTCGCGGCCGTCAACTCCTCCGGAGCCGCCCGCTGGTGGCCCGGGGACGGCGCCGGCCACGTCTCCACCACCGCCAACACGCTCACCGTCCTCTCCCCCGTCGCCGGGACGACCCCGGCCCTCCTGAACGAAGGCGTCTACACCTTCTGACCTGCCCGTTCCCACGACACGACCTACTACGGCCCGTCTCACCCCCACGTCGGGGTGGGGCGGGCTTTCCGCGGCAGACGGCACGCTCAGTCGATCAGCGGTTCGTTGGCGACGTCAGCCGTGGCCCGTACGAACTCACGGACGCGTTCCGTGGTGTTCCCTTCCAGCCAGACCGGTCCCCGTTCGATCGGCTGCGCGTCGCGCAGAGGCACATAGGCGACATCGGGTCGAGGGTAGTAACGCCGGGAATGCTCTCCGACCGGCAGTACGCCTCTGCCCATCGCGACCAGCGTGAGCATCTCGGAGAACGACTCTCCGACCGGCCCCTTGGGAACCGGCCTGCCCAGCGGGGTGCGGTCCGGTGTGCGATCCCGCTTGAACTCCGCCGAGGTCACCTCCGGGTACTGCACCACGGGGTGTTCCGCGAGGACTTCGAGCGACACCGACTCCGCTTCGGCGAGCGGATGCCCGGCCGCGACGGCGAGCACTCGCTTCTCCGTCAGCAGTACCGGCCCACAGGCCATGCCGTCGAACGGGTACGAGGCGATGAGGACGTCCACCGAGCCGTCCAGCAGGCTCGCGCGGGAGTTGGACAGCTGAACCTCCCGGACATCGACCCTGCAATCGGAGTGGCGGTCGCCGAACAGCCGGACCGCCTTGAGTAGCGCCGGCGCCGTCGACTCGCCGAGAAAGGCGACCCGCAGTTCCCCCGTGACACCGCGACCTGCATCGGTGGCCCTTCGGAGTGCCTCCTCCATCCCTGCGACCAGGGGCACCAGGTCATCGGCCAACTGCCGCCCGATCGCCGTGATACGCACGCTTCTGCTGGTCCGCTCGAACAGCATGCCGCCGATCCGCCGTTCAAGCTTCCTGATGACTTGGCTGACCCGGCCGGTCGTGACGCGCAGGCGCTCGGCCGTACGACCGAAGTGCAGCTCCTCGGCAAGCGTCAGAAAGGTCTCGATCTCCGCCCGCTCCAGCATCGTCCCCCGTTCGTTGAATCAGGCTCAACGATCGTATTCCGATCCCGCCTTGATCGCGGACGTTCCCCAATGGATCGTAAAGAGCGCCCAGTTGGACTCCACACTCCACCATCGGAGGAACCCATGAACGCCTCGGACATGACCACGCGCACGACAGGGACCGACAAGCCCCTGCGGGAGCACGGCCACCCCACACCCCGCCTCGGCAACCAACCCAAGGCGCCCTCGCTGCGCGTGAAGGCATTCGACCATCTGGTCCTCAACGTCGAGGACGTCGAACGGTCCCTGGCCTTCTACACCGGCCTCCTCGGCCTGGAACCGGTACGCGTCGACGAATGGCGAGCCGGCAGGGCCCCCTTCCCCTCAGTGAGAATCACCCCCGAGTCCATCATCGACCTGGTCGGTCGCCCTCGGGGAGAGTCCAACGTCGACCACATCTGTCTCACGGTGGACCCCCTGGACTGGGACGAGTTCATCGCCTCGGAAACCTTCACCGTCCTCGAAGGCCCCGTCGACCGCTTCGGCGCACGGGGCACCGCCACGTCCGTCTACGTCCAGGACCCGGACGGCAACACCGTGGAACTGCGCTGGTACCCGCAGGACGCGACGACCTGACTGCTCAGGCGTGAGGGACAGGCAGAACTCATTGCCTTCGGGATCGGTCAGGACGACGTTGTCCGTGTTCCGGGCTTGAACGGTCGCGCCGAGAGGTGATCCCCAGGGAGCGCAGACGTACGAGTTCCGCGTCGTCGTAGCGTGCGATGGCGTAACCGTCCAGAGCCGCGGCCCAGAAACGGGCCGTGGCCGCGGGACAAAGGACGCTCTAGTGTCAGTCCCATGCACGTGGATCTGCCGTCGATAAGCCCCGAACATCCCCAGAACGCCGCGCTGCTGGACTTCCTACGGGCACAGGGCGCCCCGCCGACCGGACCGAATGACTACGCACTTGGCGAATGGCAGCTGCACACCCACCCCGATCTCCTGGACAGACTGGCCCAGTTGGCCCCGCACGCACCCCTCCACGCCGCCTACGGCGTCCCCGTCCTGGCCCACGAGGGCATCGCGGCCGCCGCCGCTCTGGGCACCGCAACCCTGCTGGTGCGCCTCCCCGCCGTACCCGCGGACCTCAAAGCCGATATCCCCATCCCTTCCCTGGCCGAGCACGGATGGCAGGCAGTCAATGCCTGGCAGAGCGAACTCCCTTCCGCCGAGGGAACCCGCAGGCTCTCCGACGCCGTCCAAGGAGCCCTCGCCAACGTCCGGGACCTCACCTCATAGAGCGCTGAGCAACGCTGAGTAGCGCTGAGGCTCGAACCAGGCCTGGCGTCGAGAAGCCTGTCGTCCCAGCGGGGACGGCACATGGCAAAGGCAAGGAGAACCGCCTCTCCTTGCCACTCTCAACGTATAGCGCACCGGGGGGCTTGCCGCAAGACCCGGGTCAGGGCGCAGAATCGTCGACCGATGCCACAACCTGCGGAAAGAGGGGCGCGACGTGCGTGTGCTGTTGTCGACGTACAGGGGACGCTGTGACGTCGAACCAGGGAAGAGGACGCGTTCGACGGCCCCGGAGGTATCGCGATGAGCGAGCAGTACGTGATCGAGCAGTACGTGCGCGACCTTCGAGAGGTCGACGAGACTCAGGTCGCGGTCGTCGGCGGCAAGGGCGCGCATCTGGGCGGGCTGTCGCTGATCGAGGGCATCCGCGTACCGGCCGGCTTCTGTGTGACGACGGACGCCTTCCGGCGGATCATCGCGGAAGCGCCGTCGATCGACGAGCAGCTCGATCAACTCGAGCGGCTGTCGCGTCTGAACCCGGACGACCGTGAGGCGATCCGGACCCTCAGCGCGCGGATCCGCCGGACCATCGAGGGGATCGCCATCCCGGGCGATCTCGCGGCGGCGATCACCGGCGCACTCGCCCGGTTCGGCGAGCAGGCCGCCTACGCCGTCCGGTCCAGCGCGACGGCGGAGGACCTGCCGACGGCCTCCTTCGCCGGCCAGCAGGACACGTATCTGAACGTCGTGGGGCCGGCGGCGATCCTCCAGCACGTCAGCCGGTGCTGGGCCTCGCTGTTCACCGAGCGGGCCGTGACCTACCGTCAGCGCAGCGGCATCGACCACCGTACGGTCCACATGGCCGTGGTCGTGCAGCGGATGGTCCTCCCGCAGGCGGCCGGCATCCTGTTCACGGCCGACCCCGTCACGGGCAACCGGAAGGTCGCCACCGTGGACGCCGGCTTCGGACTCGGCGAGGCCCTGGTCTCCGGGCTGGTGAACCCGGACGTCTTCAAGGTGCGGCACGGCGAGATCGTCGCCAAGTCGATCGCGGCCAAACAGCGTGCCGTTCAGGCCCTGCCGGACGGCGGGACGCGGGAGGTGGAGGTCGAATCGCAGCAGCAGGAACAGCCGGCACTGACGGATGATCAGGTCGTCCGGCTCGTCCAGCTCGGGCGGCGGATCGAAGCGCACTTCGGCCGCCCGCAGGACATCGAATGGTGCCTGGGCGACGACGGCTTCGAGATCGTGCAGAGCAGGCCGATCACGACGCTGTTCCCTGTCCCCGTCCCCGAGGCCGGTGACCAGGAGAACCACGTCTACGTCTCCGTCGGTCATGGGCAGATGATGACCGACCCCATGAAGCCCCTGGGGCTCTCCATGTGGCAGCTGACGGCCATGGTGCCGATGCACGAGGCCGGCGGGCGGCTGTTCGTCGACGTCACCCGGCGCCTGGCCTCGCCCGCGAGCCGCGACGGTCTCCTGGAGGCGTTGGGGAAGGGCGATCCGCTGATCAGGGACGCACTGGAGACCGTCCTCGACCGCGACGATTTCCTCCCGTCAATCCCCAAACTGCCCGACTCCGACACCGACACCGGCCGCGGTGGGCCGCCGGCAAGCGGTGCGCCCGCCCCGATCGAGACCGATCCGGCCCTCGTCACCGAGCTGATCGAGCGCAGTCGAGTGTCCATCGCCGCCCTGGAGCGCGATATCCGGACGAAGACCGGACCGGCGCTGTTCGACTTTCTGCTGGAGGCGTTCGAGGAGCACAAACGGGTTCTCGGTGATCCGCTGAGCCATCAGGCGATCATGGCGGGGATGGAGGCCACATGGTGGCTCAACGACCAACTGCAGGAGTGGCTGGGCGAGAAGAACGCCGCTGACACGCTCACGCTGTCCGCCCCCGACAACATCACGTCCGAGATGGGACTGGCACTGCTCGACGTCGCGGACGTGATCCGCGCGCGGCCGGAGGTGGTGGCGTTCCTGCGGGGCGTCGAGCCCATCGAGGACGAGGCCTTCCTGGACGAGCTGGCGAAGCTCGCGGGCGGGGCGGAGGCGCGCGACGCCATCGAGGACTACCTCGACCGGTACGGCATGCGCTGCGTCGGCGAGATCGACATCACGAGGCCGCGTTGGCGCGAGCACCCCACCACGCTCGTGCCCGTGATCCTCGACAACGTCAGGAACTTCGAGCCGGGCGCCGCCCAACGGCGCTTCGAGGAAGGGCGGCAGAAGGCGCGGGAGAAGGAACAGGACGTGCTGTCACGTCTGCGCGCCCTGCCGGACGGGGACCGGAAAGCCGAGGAGACCAAGCGGATGATCGACCGGGTCCGCACCTTCATCGGATACCGGGAGTATCCGAAGTACGGCATCATCAGCCGCTACTTCGTCTACAAGCAGGCCCTGTTGGCGGAGGCCGAGCGCCTCGTGCAGGCAGGTGTGCTTCCTGAGAGGGAGGACGTCTTCTACCTCACGTTCCAGGAACTCCACGACGTCGTGCGCTCGAACCAGGTGGACGACCAGCTCATCCGGCAGCGCAAGGACGCCTTCCGCTCGTACCACGCGCTCACCCCGCCCCGGGTGCTCACCTCGGACGGTGAGGCCGTCACCGGGAAGTACCGGCGTGACGACGTGCCGGCCGGTGCCCTGATCGGCGTACCGGTATCCGCCGGGACCGTCGAGGGCCGGGCCCGCGTCATCCTGGACATGGCTGACGCCGATCTCGAAGCGGGCGACATCCTGGTCACGCCCTTCACGGATCCCAGTTGGTCGCCGCTGTTCGTCGGAATCGCGGGTCTGGTGACGGAGGTGGGCGGCCTGATGACCCATGGCGCGGTGATCGCCCGGGAGTACGGCTTGCCGGCCGTCGTGGGCGTGGAGCAGGCCACCCGGCTGATCCGGGACGGGCAGCGGATCCGCGTGCACGGAACCGACGGGTACGTCGAGATCCTGCCCTGACACCGGGCCATGTCGCCTAGGGCAAACTCAGTTTCCTCGATGAAGCCGAGTCGAAGAGAGCCGCGTGGCGGGCGGCGAGGAGCGGGAGGAAGTCGGCGCTGCGGCCGCCGAGGTCGGCCACGTCGGCGTCGGAGCGGATGAACGCGATGCGGTCCAGTTCCGGGACGCGGTGCTGGGCGTCTTCCGCGGTGACGAGAGCGGCGTACTGCTCGGTGAGCGTGTCGGCCGAGCAGGGCGGCGTACGGAAGTGGAGGCCCACGTTGCCCTTGCCGCCGCGAGTCACCACCCAGAGGTCCAGGTCCCCGGGCGGGACGTCCCGGCCGACCTCCTCGACAAACTCCCGCGCGGCGTGCCGACGCACTCCCTCCAGGTCCAGGACCGTGCCCGCCGCGGGCGGCTCGACCGTCCCGCCGGGCAGCTGCCAGCGCCCGGGAGCCGCGGTGGACGGCGCCATGCGCCCGACCAACAGTCGGCCGTCGTCCGTGGGCTGCGCCACGGTCACGAACACCGACGGCGCCGGCACCGCGTGAACCGGGTCCAGCCGCAGGGCGTACCGACGGTAGGTAGCCCGGTACCAGGTCAGGAGCAGGGTCTCCGGGTCCTTCCGTTCCAGGCCCGCGCACACCACCGTCGGCCCGTCGAACAGCGACGGATTGGCCGCGACGGCCTCGTCCCATCTGTGTGTCATCGCCGCTGTCTGCTCGTCGGTCAGCCGGGGCGGGTCCGTCTCGGTCAGGAGCAGGCGGCGGACGCCGGGAAGCTCGACTACGGGACCCTGCGGTTGACCGGCCAACGAAACCTCCCACCCGGCCCGTTTCCCGGGCGCTTCCTTCGGCTGCCGCGACGGCGCCTTCCGCACCACCGTAGGGGACCCCCGTCACCGCGGACCAAAAGATGCTTCGGCTGCTGCCCGAATCAGCCGACGTACCGCTGCCGGTCAACCTGCGTCCACGCTCGGCCCTGTGAGGAAACGGCCGTGGGAGCGGCGGCCTCGGGAGGCCCGAAGCCGCCTCGCCGGGGTGGGGATACGCGCGGTTCGGGCTGTGCGGAGAGCCTGGTGCCCGTATCGCCCGTACCCTTCGTGGTGTCAATGGCGTCACGTACAGGGGCGCCGAACCACTGGAGGCAACACCCCGTGCTGATTGCTCAGCGTCCGTCCCTGACCGAAGAGGTCGTCGACGAGTTCCGTTCCCGGTTCGTGATCGAGCCGCTGGAGCCGGGCTTCGGTTACACCCTCGGCAACTCCCTGCGCCGTACGCTCCTCTCCTCGATCCCGGGTGCGGCGGTCACGTCCATCCGGATCGACGGTGTCCTGCACGAGTTCACCACCGTGCCGGGCGTCAAGGAGGACGTCACCGACCTGATCCTCAACATCAAGCAGCTGGTCGTGTCGTCCGAGCACGACGAGCCCGTTGTGATGTACCTGCGCAAGCAGGGTCCGGGGCAGGTCACCGCCGCCGACATCGCGCCCCCGGCCGGTGTCGAGGTCCACAACCCCGACCTGGTCCTGGCCACGCTCAACGGCAAGGGCAAGCTGGAGATGGAGCTGACGGTCGAGCGAGGCCGCGGCTATGTCTCCGCCGTGCAGAACAAGCAGGTGGGCCAGGAGATCGGCCGTATCCCGGTCGACTCGATCTACTCGCCGGTTCTCAAGGTCACGTACAAGGTCGAGGCGACCCGTGTCGAGCAGCGCACCGACTTCGACAAGCTGATCGTCGACGTCGAGACCAAGCAGGCCATGCGTCCGCGTGACGCCATGGCGTCGGCCGGTAAGACCCTGGTCGAGCTGTTCGGTCTCGCGCGTGAGCTGAACATCGACGCCGAGGGCATCGACATGGGCCCGTCCCCCACGGACGCCGCCCTCGCCGTGGACCTGGTCCTGCCGATCGAGGACCTCGACCTCACCGTCCGGTCGTACAACTGCCTCAAGCGTGAGGGCGTCCACTCCGTGGGTGAGCTGGTCGCGCGCTCCGAGGCGGACCTGCTCGACATTCGTAACTTCGGTGCGAAGTCGATCGACGAGGTCAAGGCGAAGCTCGCCGGTATGGGCCTGGGTCTCAAGGACTCCCCGCCCGGATTCGACCCGACCGCCGCCGTCGACGCCTTCGGCGCCGGCAACGACGTGGACTCGGGTTTCGTGGAGACCGAACAGTACTGAGCGCCGCGCTGCGCCGGTCATAGAGACATGTCGCGTACGGGGACAGGAGACCCGCACGCTGCTCTCTGCCCGCTGGGCGAACTCGGCCGGGTCCGCGCCCGTCGCCAGAACCTGACGAAGTCAGGCCGGCGACAATGTGGCGCGGCTCCGGCGCTTCACGCGGGCGCATGCTTCACACTTGCGCGCGCGTCACGCGGGCGTGCACTTCACGCGGGCGTGCGGCAGCTCTTTCGCTTTCGCACAGGTGAGCTGTTCGGCTCAGTCTTGCGTGGCCACCGCGTCGTCCGCAGCGTCCACACCGTCCGCATCCTGGAATCGGACCGCTGCGGACCGTCCGTCACCCGGCGCGAGGACTACGCTGTGGGGAGACGCCCCAGACCCCGGCGGCATGCTGTTGCCGAACACAGATGGCTGCGGGGTGCGGACTCCTCGTCCGTCACCCGGCGCACATCCCTGGAGGGAACCGGGTGGGTCCTCTGCTCTGCCGTACAGGCTGCCGGACCGGCCGTCGCTCTGCCTCCGCCGAATACCGCCCCTGCCGGGAGCGCGACCAGGGAGCCGGACCTCCGGCACCCGCGCGCCGCTGCCGGACGGCCTTCCGAACCGAGGCGTCATGCCCCTGCCGCAACTCACCGTCTACCGCCATGACCGAACGACACAGGCGCTGATCACCCTCGCCGGTGAGATCGACCTCGACTCCGCGCCATTGGTGCGCGTGTCCCTGGAGCGGTGTCTGGAGGACGGTATCCGCACCATCGACGTCGACCTCACCCCCGTCACCTTCTGCGACTGCAGCGGGCTCAACGCGTTCCTCCACGCGGCACGGCAGACCACCATGGCGAGCGGGACCCTGCGACTGCACCATCCGCCGACGACCTTGGCTCGGATCCTCGACATCGTCGGCTGCGATTTCCTGGTCCTCGGCCTTCCGTTCGACCACCCGCCGCCGCCTCCTCCTTCCGGTCCCGAAGACACCGCGGCCGCGGCAGGTCCGGTCCCGCCGCGCCCCTCTGTCCCGCAGGCGTCCGTTCTCTCGGGCGATGTGCGATGACAGCCGAACCCGGGCGGGGTCAGTCACGGAAGCCGGGGGACGGCGGCCCCTCCGCCATGGCTCCTATGCGGTTGCGCCGGCTGAACCGTTGGCTGGTGGAGGGCCTGCGTCAGGATCTGGTGGAGCTGTACGGGGCGTCCTGCCCGGCGGCGCCGGGTGATCCGTACCGCCGTCCCGGCCGCCAGAGCTTCTCGGACCGTCTCACCACGGACATGCGCCGACCGGGGTTCGCCCTGGTGATCGCCGAGACGGACGGCCTGACCGGATGCGCCTTCGGTTTCCCGGTATGCGACGACGGCTCCTGGTGGCTCGGCTTCGAGGGAACACTGCCGCGCGGCATCGGGCAACTCACCGTGTCCGGCGGCGTCTTCGCGTTCGCCGCCGTCATGATCCGGCCGCACGCGCAGGGCCGGAGGCTCGCCCGTCGACTGCAGGAGCGGCTGCTGGCCGACCACCAGGCGTCCCTCGGCGCCACCTTGGTGGACCGGGCCGATGGCCCGACTCTCGCCGCGCTCCGCTCCTGGGGGTGGCTGGACATCGGAGAGCTGCGCAGGCCGATGAGTCCCACCACGTTCCGCG
The DNA here is from genome assembly GCF_040297125.1 of Streptomyces sp. NPDC001868. Taxonomy (NCBI): domain Bacteria; kingdom Bacillati; phylum Actinomycetota; class Actinomycetes; order Kitasatosporales; family Streptomycetaceae; genus Streptomyces; species Streptomyces sp. NPDC001868. The sequence continues at coordinate 35,568 of NZ_JBEOYO010000030.1, forward strand.
CGCTGGTGTATCCCCGCGGGGAACGCGCCATGGCGCGGATGGAGGGCCTGGTCACGATGCCGGGAGACGGTGGCCCGGGTGGAGCCTGACAGGCGGTCGGACCGCATCCGGATGCTGGTGGCCGAGCAGGCGGTCCGACGAGGTGCCCGGGTCGGTGTCGTGGATGTGTGCACCGCTGCCGTGGCCGCGCTGCCGGTCGGCGGGGCCGGGCTGTCGGCGATGTCCCGCACCGCCGCGAGCCATCCGTTGTGCAGTACCGACGACATCAGCGAGCAGTTGGAAGAACTCCAGCTCACGCTGGGCGAGGGGCCATGTGTGGACGCCTTCGTCAGCGGCTCGGCCGTCCTGAGACCCGATCTGCTCACGGCTCGTCCTCAGGACCACTGGACGGTGTTCACCGATGCGGCCCTGCTGGCAGGAGCCCGCGCGGTGTTCTCGCTCCCCTTGCAGAAGGGCGCGATCAGCCCGGGAGTTCTGGACCTGTACGCCGACGTTCCGACCGTACTGGACGCGGAGGAACTGGCCGACGCGCTGGCGTTCGCCGATCTCGCGACACTGCTCCTGCTCGACACGAGGATCGACGAGACGGGCGCACCCGGCGACGGGCCGATGCCGGACCGCGGCTTCGAGGACCTCAGTACGTACCGGGCGGAGATCGACCAGGCCAGCGGGATGCTCACGGTCCAGCTCGGAGTCGGTGTCGAGGAAGCCTTCGTCCGGCTCCGCGCCCACGCCTATGCGCGGGGACGCCGGCTCGCCGACGTCGCCGCGGATGTGGTGGCCCGTCGGCTGCGTTTCTCACCGGACAACGAGCCGGAGCAGTCCGATGAACAGATCTGACGTATCGGTGCCGGCTGAGGAACGTGCCGCCCGCTGTCCTTCCCGCCCGTCCGGGCCGCGACTAGTGTCAATCGAGGGTGCCCACCATGGATCAACAGCTTCTGGCCAAGACCTTCGTCGAGTTGGCCGACAATCTCGTCGCCGACTTCGACCTCATCGATTTCCTGTGCCTACTGACCGATCGCTGCGTCGGCATTCTCGACGCGAGCGCCGCCGGGGTGCTGCTCGCCGACCGGGAGGGCAAACTCCGTGTCATGGCCGCCTCCGATGAACAGGTGCGCCTGCTGGAGCTGTTCCAGCTTCAGAACGACGAAGGCCCCTGCCTCGAATGCTTCCGCACCAACACACCGGTGATCATCCATGATCTGACCCGGGAGATCGACCGCTGGCCGCGCTTCGTCACGGCGGCGCACCGCAGCGGCTTCGGGGCGGTCCAGGCCCTGCCGATGCGTCTGCGGGACGAGACCGTGGGCGCCCTGAACCTGTTCCGCGCCGCCCCCGGCCCCTTCGACCCGACCGCCACACTGATCGCCCAGGCGCTGGCGGACGTCGCCACCATCAGCCTGCTGCAACAACGCACCGCCCAGCGCAGCACGGTGCTCAACGAGCAACTGCAGGCCGCGTTGAACAGCCGGGTGCTGATCGAACAGGCCAAGGGGAAGCTCGCCGAGCGGCAGGGCATCGACATGGAGCAGGCGTTCAAAGCGCTGCGCGGATACGCCCGCGCCCACAACCGGCGCCTGGCCGACGTGGCCCGCGCGCTGATCGACAGCTCCGAACCCCTCGCCGGTCTGGAGTCCTGACCCACACCCTTGTGGATGCCGTCACGGCGCCGTACCCGGGTCGTGGCTGTCGGCCATGACCTGCTCGCGCAGGCGGGCGCAGATGCGGGTGATCAGCCGGGAGACGTGCATCTGCGAGAGTCCGAGCTGCAGGGCGATGCGGTCCTGTGTCATCTCGCAGAAGAACCGCATGTAGAGAATGCGCCGTTCGCGTTCGGGCAGGGCCCGCAGCAGCGGGCGGAGCGCCTCGCGGTCGACGATCAGGTCGAAGCCGGGCTCCAGGACGCCGAGGGTGTCGGTCAGCGGAGGGCTGTCCGCGGAGCGGCCGGGCGCGGCGTCCAGGGACAGGGCGGCGAAGCTCTGCAGCGCCCCTTGGCCCAGTCGTACTTCCGCCTCGGTGAGGCCGGTGTGCGCCGCGATCTCGTGGACGGACGGCTCGTGGCCGCCCCGCGACGAGCTCTCATGGCCGGCGGAGCGGACCCGGCCGCGCAGTTCCTGTACACGCCGCGGCACATGCACGTCCCAGAGTTCGTCACGGAAGTGCCGCTTCACCTCGCCGAGGATCGTCGGTATGGCGAAGCTCGGGAAGACGGTGCCGAGAGCGGGATCGAACCGGGACACCGCCTTGACCAGGCCGAGTTGGGCGACCTGTTCGAGGTCCTCGAAGGTCTCGCCGCGATGGCGGAAGCGCCGGGCGAGCCGTACGGCCATCGGCATCCAGGCGCACACCACCTCCTGCCTCAGCGCGGTCCTCTCCGGGCCGTCCGCCAGGGTGGCCAGACGGCGGAAGGCGGCATCGGTGTCCGGTGCGTCGCCGTAGCGGCGTGCGTTACGTGGACTGAACGTGCGTGCGTACGGCATGGGCGTGTGCCCTTCTGATTCGAAGCACCTCGTACGGGTCCCCGGGCAGCCCGTCTTCAAGCAGGCGTGGCCTGTCTCCGGCGAAGTGCGACGGCGAGGCGGTGACCGGGCAGGCGGAACGGCCGGGGAGCCGCGCGGCCGGTGTCCGGGATCCCTGACCCGTCCACAGGTCGTCAGCGACGTGCCAGTTGCCGTTCTCCGGCCGCACCGGGCTTGTAAGCCAGTCCGTAGTGCCTGAAGATCGCTTCCTCCTGCTCGGCGGGCAGCACGTCGTCGGTGCCGATCGAAGGGGCCTGCCTCACCAGCGTTCTGACATAGCCGACCCTGAGATAGCCCGGCCCGGCGATCGCGTTCTCGATGGGGACGAAGACCAGACGGTGCCGGGTGGGCAGTCCGGTCCGTACCGTGGCCATGGCCGGCTCATCGGTGGTGGTGTCCACATAGACCGCCTCAAGGACACCGATCTTGCGCGACTCGGCGTCGACGACATCGCGGTTGCGCCATTCTCGGACATCGGCTGCGTGAATCATGGTCTCTCCCTATCTGCTACCTGGACGATGGTCTCGGCCGCAGATCCTTGCCGCTCATCGGGCCACTTCACGGGGGCACCCGCGGCGTTCACGGTCCAGCACCGCGAGGAGAACGAGGATCAGGACGAACACGGTGGGCCTCCCCGGGAGCAGGACGCTGCATCGATACCGGGGACTGGGGCCTCACCCCCAGCGTAGCCCTGCCCAAGGGTTGCGGACAGCGTGCGACGTCAGCGCGTGCTGCCCCTGCCCAGCTCCCGGAACTCCCTCGACCGACAGCACGACGCATCACTGGGCCTCCAGGATCGGCTGTTGAGTAACTAACCTCGGGCCATGAGGGAGACATCAGTCGCGCGCTTCTACGACGAACTGGCCGACGACTACCACCTGATCTACTCGGACTGGCACGCGAGCATCCGTCAGCAGGGGAACGCGCTGGACGCCCTGATCGGCCAGGATCGCGCCGCGGTGCTCGACTGTTCCTGCGGCATCGGCACGCAGGCCATCGGCCTGGCGCTGCGCGGGCACCGCGTCACCGGCACCGACCTCAGCCCGCGCGCCGTCGCCCGCGCTGCCCGTGAGGCCGCCGGCCGGAGTCTGGGGCTGCGCACGGCCGTTGCCGACATGCGGCGCCTCCCGTTCGCCGGTGGCCGGTTCGACGCCGTCGTCTGCGCCGACAACGCGCTGCCTCACCTGCTGACGGAGCGGGATGCGCACGCGGCCCTGGCCGAGATGCGCCGCGTCCTGCGTCCCGGTGGCGTGCTGCTGGTCAGCACACGCCCTTACGACGACCTGGTGCGCGACCACCCGACGTCGACACCACCCCAGGTCCACCGGATCTCCGACGGAGACGAACGGACCGTCACCTTCCAGCTCTGGCACTGGCACGACGACGGCGAGCACTACGACTTGGAGCACTTCCAGCTCCATCCGGCGGGCGCGGATTGGCGCGTCCAGGTCCGCCGGACCACCTACTGGGCACTCGGCCGGGACCGGCTGACCGGCCTCGCCGCCAAGGCCGGCTTCGTCGACCTCGGTTGGCGCATGCCGCAGGAGAGCGGCTTCTTCCAGCCACTGCTCGTGGCCCGCGCCGGGAAGTAGGTTCTCGGGCCGACTGCGGATAGCGGTGCCATCCATGCGGATCCTCCGGCGTGGCGCAGCAGCGCTTCGACGACCAACTCCTCACCGTGTCATGACGGTTTCTCCTGTTCACCGGGCGCGAGGGCCCGCGTCGGCTCTCCCGTGGGCTACAGGCCGGCGAGGGTGAGGGCCGTCGCCGTGACGGAGCGGGCGACCGTGGCCGCGAACTCCGGGCTGTGATCCCGGTCGACGAGGGTGTCTCCCGGGGTGTGGTACTGCCTGGTGCCCGTACCGGGCCCACCGTCCGGGGCGAAGATGTCCTCCGTGACAGCGATGGCCGCCCACCCCCGCTCGTGGAAGCTGGCATGGTCGCTCCGTCCGATCGCCGGGTCGGACGGGCCCGTGAGCTGTTGGACCGTCACCGCGGGGTCGACGGCGGGGACGGTGTCCGCGACGAGCGCGCCCAGCCTGTCGGACGCGCCGACGACCGGACCCGGCACCGAGGAACCGGCGTGGATCTCGAGGGCGGGTGTGCTGCCCTGCTGCCGCCCCGCGATCATGTCCATCTGGAAGACACCGGCGATGCGTTCGTCCGCCGCGGCGGCGGCCCGTGCGTAGAACTTGCTGCCCACCAGGCCCTGTTCCTCGGCGTTGAAGAGCACGAAACGCACGTTCCGGGTCGGCGACCTGCCCTCGGCGAGCACGTCGCGCAGGCATTCGGCCGCGGCCATGACGGCGGCCGTTCCGCTGCCGTCGTCGTCGGCGCCCGGCGCGGGGTCCACGGTGGGGTCGTAGGGCCTCGGGTCACCGTTCTCGTCGGTGAACTCACCGTTGGAGGCGGTGGAGTCCAGATGCGCGGTGATGAGGACCGTGGAGTCCGCCCCGGCCACACGGTGCTCGGCCTCCACGTTGAACAACGGGCGTCCGCGCCACCGGAACCGGTGCAGTCGTACGCTCAGACCGAGGTTCTGGAAGCGGTCGGCGAGCGCCTCGACGACTCGGGGGTTGTCCGCGGCGGACGTGTCACGGCTGCGCACCAGCAGCGCCTCGCCGTCTCGGAGCGGTTCGGCCCCGGAGATGCGCGCGACGTGGCCGCGCAGTACGTCGGGGGTCACGGCCGCCCGTACCGCGGCGATCGTCTCCGGTGAGGGGCGGCCGTCACCGGCTCCCGACGCCGGCGGGCCCGGCTCGTCCAGGCCTTCCACCACACCTGCGGCAAGTTCTTGTGCCCATGCCTCGCCGGGGCGGGAGAGCAGCGCCGGGTCCGGGAGCAGTCGCTCGGTGTGGCCGGGCTTCGCGCCCGGCAGGTGGACGTCCTCGATCGGAGCGCCGGCGGGTGCGGCGACGTAGACCCCGCCCGGCGCGGGCCCCAGCGGGAGCGGCGGCGGCGCCGCGAAGCCGGCGAGTTCGTCGGCGACGATGCCGAAGGCGGACGTGGCGCGTGTCGTCGCCCTGTCCGGGGCGTCCGCGAAGTCCTGGCCGGGGGTGCGGGGGCGGTCGTCGCGGATCAGGAAGGCGGCCGTGTCGTCCACCGGGCCCCGTAGATCGACCGTGAATCCGGCTTGTTCGAGTGCCTCCGCGCCGCGTGTGCTCGCCATGGCCAGCACGAGCCGCGCCGAGGCGATGTGCACGGGAACGACCTCGGTCCGATTCGCGATCGTCTCCAGCGCGGGCAGTCCCCGGTCCTCGGGCAGTTCGATCCGTGCCCAGAGCACGGGACGGTTCTCCAGGGCGGCGCCGGTGAACACGGGGTGGGCCGCCGTACGCAGTCCCGCTCGCTCGGCGAACGCGCGCTCCTGATGGTCCTCGCCGACGAAGACGCACTCGTCGGCCGGGGAGGCCGGTCTCCCCTCGCCCGCCGTGCCGGCGACCGCCTCGTCGAAGATGTCCCGACGGTTCTTGGGGCCCCAATGGATGAGCGCGTCGTTCGTGAACCGGCCGGGGAACGCCTCGCTCAGGGCCGACGCGGCCCGCTCCGCGGCGCCCGTACCCGGGCCCGGGTCGGAGATGACGCCCATGCGTACGTCGCGGAAGGCGTCGAGGACGGCGAGGACGCGAGGCCGGGGCGACAACGTCAGCGAACCGTCGGCCTCCTGCCGGGCATCCGCCAGGGTCGCTCCTATGTCGAAGAAAAGCACAGGCATGTCGATGCCTCCACGAGATGAGCCAGTCCGGGAATCGGCACGTGACCGAGCGAACGTCCCGGGCGGCAACGGCCGTTCGGAACGACGTTCGGGAAGACGTTCGGGAAGAGGGGAGATCGCGAGAAAGGAACGGTGGATCGGCCCTGTGCCCGGGCCGGCCACCGCCACGGAGTCCACTCCTGGAATGGGCCCCACCCACTCCATCGTCCGCCTTCGCTTGCACGCTCGCATCCCGGGATGTAGGCGAACGCGGTTCAACGTCGGACAGTTGAAGGAGGTACGGACCTGGGCCTTTCTCCCTCTCGTGCGGCTGGAGGGTGGTGGGCCTAGCCTGGAAACGAGGTGCGTTCGTTCGAATCCCCACGAGTGTTGGGAGCGACGCGATGGACCTGTTGCCGGTCGAGATCAAGGTCAACATCGAGGGGAATGTGGGGGCGGCGCTGTCGGCCCTCGGTGGGTCGCAGGGGGCGATGACGATGCGCCGAATCTGGTTCGCCGAGGACCGGGACGGCGTGGCGGAGGGACGGGTGCCGCTCCTGGACGGCGGCGTGATCGTCCGCTTCAGAACCGGTGGCGGGCCGGACGACCTGACCGTCAAGTTGCGTCCCTGTACCAGGGAGCAGTTGGTCGGCCGGTTCTCCGCCCCCTTCGCCGTGCAGCCGCTCACGTACAGGATCGAGGCGGACTGGTCGGGGAAGCGCAGGGTGCTGGCCGCCTCCCTGGTGCGCACTCACCCGCCGGGGGCGCTGTCAGGGGTGGTGGAGCAGGGGATCGACCCCGCCGCGCCCATCGACGCGGTGCAGGACCAGTTCCTGCACGCCTGCGCCCCCTCCGTCGGACTCGACGGGCTGATCGCGCTGGGACCGATCCACTCGACGAAGGCCGAAGACGTTCCGCTCGGTGACCTGGAGGTGGACCTGGAAGCGTGGTCGGTAGCCGGTCTGGAGTTCCTGGAGGCCTCCATCCGGGTCAAGCCCAAGGACTCGGACGACGTCGAGGAGTTCGCGGCACGGGCCGAGCGCAAACAGCGGAAGCTGGAGGACGCGATCCGGGAGCGCGGAGTGGTGCTGTCCGAGGACCCCGAGCCCAAGACCCGACGCGTCCTGACCGCCCTCGCGAGCGCCGGGGAGAGCTGAGGCCACGGCGTAATAACGCCCGGCGCGCAGCAGCGTCCCCCTGGGCCTGTCACTCACGCAGCCAGTCGGGTACGCCGCCGGTCAGTTCGCGGACCAGATCGGCCACCGAGGAGTCCGCCCGGTGAGCGTCGACCAGCGCCGCCGCCAGTCGTAGGCCGGTCTCCTGGTCCTCGGCCTCCTGCGCTCTGGCCAGTCCCTCCAGCAGCGGCCGTACGCTCTCCCGTGGGCGCAGTGTTGCCAGCACCATGCCGTGGACCAGCAGGGCCAGTACCTCCTCGTAGGCGAAGGCCCCGTCGTCGGTGGCGAGTTCCCCGCAGAGCGCGAGGGATCGCGCCGCGAACGGTTCGGCCTCGGCCGCCCGCCCCTGCTCCAGGAGTACCGCCGCGTGGTTGCGGGACGCGTCGGCCAGGGCGCTCCCCGTCCCGGGGTCGCCGTGGGTGTGCAGGTCCTCCAGTGCGTCGACGGCGCCGCGGCCCACCTCCACGGCCTGCCGGTCGTGGCCGCACTCCGACAGGGCGACGGCCCAGCCGTCGGCGGCCAGGGCCCAGGCGAAGGTATGGGTGCGCGGCGCGGCCCTCCGTAGCTCGTCGTAGAGTTCGACGGCTTCCCGGGAACGTCGCTCCGCCTCCTCCCAGCGGCCGAGCGGCCCCAGACAGCGGGCGAGGCAGTGCAGTGCGGCGGCACGTTCACCGGCGTACAGGTCGGCAGGGCCCGCGGCGAGGTTCTCGTACGTCTTGTGCGCCTCCCCCGCGTCGTCGAGGCCGCGTTCGTAGGAGCCGGTGTCCACCAGGAGGTCGGCGCGGGTCGCCAACGCGGCGGCGAGCGGCCGCAGATGGGCGTCGGGGTAGCGGCGGGACAGTCGGCGGTAGAGGGCGACCGCCCGGTCGACCGCGTCGATGGCGTCGTCGTACCGGGCCAGTTCCGCGAGGCACACGGCGTGGGCCAGCAGTGCGGCGGCGTACTCGTCCTCATGGGCCGACACCGTCGGCGTGGGAAGTCCCGCGTACAGGGCCACGGACTCGGCGCTCGCCTCGGCGGCGTCCAGGGCCCGTCCGAGGCTGGACAGATGGTGGGCGTATCCCGTGAGGGCCACCGCGAGCGCCGCGCGGGCGACGGGTCCGTCGGCCAGTTCGCGCCGCAGGGCGACCGCGCGTTCGGCGGAGGCCAACGCGTCCTCCCGACGGCTCTGCAGGTGGAGCTGGTGGGCGTATCCCTCGTGCGCGGTGGCCAGATCGTGGGCGTAGCGGCCGGGTTCCTGGCCGGCGATGCCCTCGTAGAGCCGGACCGCCATCGCGCCGCGTTCCAGTGCCTCGTCGTGCATGCGGACGGCGGTCAGCCAGTGGGCGTGGTCGTTGAAGGCGGCCGCCAGTCGCGCCCAGGCGGTGTGGTCCGGCTGTTCGCCGAGTGCCTCGCCGGCCAGGGCGACCAGGGCTCCGGCGAGTTCGGCTCCCCATACCGACAGGTTGCGGGAGTGCGCGGGCAGCCTGGTGAACATGGACCGCAGGAGGGTGGGGTCGTCGGGGTGGTCGCGCACGACCTCGGCGAGGGCGGTGTGCAGGGGGCCCGGTTCCGGTCCGCTGCTGGTTGCCGCGGTCACGGCCGGTCCGGCGAGCCGCTGGGGGTGGCGGACCACGACGGAGTGCAGGGGTCCGGCGAGTCGGCTGTGTCGGGGGGCCGCGCGGGCGGCCACGCGTAGGGCGTCGGTGGCCTGGGCTGCCGGGGCTGTGGCGAGCAGTTCGTCCAGCAGTGCGGGGCGCTGTCCGACGGCGAGTCCCACGAGGTACTCCCCGATGCGGTCCGGGCGCAGTGGCCCCCAGAAGGTGTGCGGGTCGGGATAGAGGGTGGCGAGCCAGTCAGCGGCGGGGTCGACCGGGTCGGGTGGGGTGCTCGTGTCGGTGGCGTCCGGTGTCCCGGTCGTGACGGTCGTGAGGGTGGACAGGCGCGCGAGGATGTCCCGGGCCTCGTCCCGGTCGGCGGGTGAGCCGCACAGGGTGGCCGAGGCGACCAGTTCCCGCCGGGCGCTCAGGGTCAGGGCACCCAGTCCCTGGCTGTGGGCGGTGTGCCGCCAGATCTTCTGCTCGTGGCGCAGCAGTACGCCCTCGTACGGTTCGTCCGCCGGGCCGTCCTCGGGGTCGAGTGCCTGCAGCAGGGCGACCAAGGCCGCCATCTGGAGGTCCAGGGCCCGGTGGTGACGGGGGTCGTGCAGGTCGGGCACCGGCAGGGTGCGCAGGACGGCGGGGTCCACGGGCGCCGTGACGGTGGGCAGTCCGGTCAGCGCGGCGGCGAGGTTCTCACCGATCGCGCGGAAGGCGGTGTCGTCCAGTGGCTCTTGGCCGTCGCCGTAGAGGTCGGGCAGCGGGAGCTCCGTCCCGGGCGGCGGGTCGCGCAGGGGAAGGGCCTCGCTGCACAGGTTCTCCCACCAGTCGCCGGCCTCCTTGTCTCGGGCGAGCAGCAGCAGCCGCAGGGGTGTGGTGCCGGTGTGCTCGTAGCGGTCGACGAGGTCGAGGAGGGTCTGGAGTTGCTCGACCCTCGTCTCGGCGTAGTCGACGACGAGCAGCAGCGGGGTGCGGGTCCCGGTGGCCAGGGGCAGGAGGTCCGGGGGCGCTCCGGCGGCGAGGAAGCCCGCGCTCCAGTTCCTGAGCCGCAGACGGCGGACGAGTTCCGCGGCGAGTCGGGTCTTACCCTGACCGCCGGGCCCGGTGACCAGCCGTACGGAGAACCGGCCGGGCTGGTCGCACCAGGCGCCGAGGCGGGCCAGGACGTCCTCGCGTCCGGTGAACGGCACGACGGTCGCGTCCGGCCTGAGCAGGGCCACGGGGGTGTTGGCCGGCCGGGACGACTCCCGTTCCAGCAGCGGCTGGAGTTCGGCCGGTTCGGTGACGGCGTGCGGGAACAGCGCCCGGAAACCGGGGTCGGCCAGGAGTTCCTCGGCCGGGATGGCGCGGGCCCTGCCATGACCGGGCTCGTCCTTCGCCGTGACGACGACACCGCACAGCAGGTCGTGGCTGAGCAGCGCCGCGCCGGAGGCTCCCTCCCAACGGGACACGGCGGCGGCCGCCGAGTAGGGGATCGCCTGCCCCAGGACGATGTGGTAGCGCCTGGCCTTGACCGCCGTTCCCGCGTTCACGGTTCCCCGGACCCTGACGGTGTCGCGCAGCACCAGCCTTCCCCCGGCGTCGTCGCGTCGTACGCCCATGCCGGACGGGTAGCCGACGAGGTCGACCGGAACCTCCGGCAGCCCGGTGACCAGCCGGCCCCAGCGCAGGGGCGGCAGGCCGTCCTGAGGTGGCACCGCTCCCGGCGAGGAGATCCGCAGGACGGCGGCGTCCATGCGGATGTCGGCGGGCTCATGGGCTTCGTAGCGGTACCACTCCACGGCGCACGGCAGGTAGTCCCGCGAGCCGGGCAGCCGCACCGTCACCTCGGCCTGCGTCCGGTCGCCCCGGCTGATGACGTGGGCGGCGGTCAGGACGAGGCCACCGTCCAGGAGGTACCCGGTGCCGCTGCCCCGGCCGTCGGGTCTGCTGCTGTAGACCTCGACGACGCGGGGGTCCGTACGGTGGTCGACGTGCGCCGGAGAGGGTTGTGTCACCGCTCGGGCAGCTCGTCTTCTTCGTCGCCCACCTCGGAGAAGGTGGACCATGTCTCGCCGCTCTGGTCAGCGGGATCCGTGTCCTGCGCGGTGAGGTCGGCGGTCGCGTCCTGGGCGGACGCGGCGGACGGAGCCGAGGGCTGCGGGGCGGGAGCGGCTTTGGCGGCCTGCTCCGAAGTCTTGGGCTTCTTGGGCACGTTCGAACTCCCTTGCCGGGGTGGCCGTTCACAGGGGATGCGTTGGCCTCAGCGTAGCGACGGTCTGCCGGAATGGTCCCCGCCCGGAAGGTGCGGTGATCGCCTCTTTACCCGAGTGATCCAACAGTGCCGGTTCCCGTGTCCGACCGGTCCCACAAAGGCAGTTGGCGGTCAGAAGCGGGCGTGAAGCTTGTCGATTTCCGTCAGACAGCGTCGGAGCAGTGCGGTGTGCTGCCCGGTCCGGGCCACGTCCGCGGCCTCCTCCAGGACCTTCACGGCTCGCGCGGGATCCCTGGGGCCGATTGCCAGACCGTGGACGTACAGGATGCGGGCCCTCTTCTCGTCCGCCGGCGCCCCGCCGCGTCCGATCGCGTCGCGCAGGGCCAGGACCGATTCCTCCGAGGCCGCCACCGCCGCTTCGTCGTCGCCGACGCGACGCAGCGCCAGCGCCAGACCGGCGAGTGCGCCAGCCAGTTCACCCACGGCCCGGGGGTCCCGGCCCCCGGCCGGCTCACGCAGCAGACGCACCGACTCCTCCGCGGCCTCCAAGGCGTCGGACAGCCGACGCATCGCGGTCAGCCGGATGCTCAGTCCACCCAACAGCCTTGCCAGTAGCTCCAGTTGGGCGGGCGTGGGGTCGGCGTCCAGCAGGCCGCGCTGGATGGCGACGGCCTCCTCGGCGAGGTCCAGCGCCGTCGCGTGCTCGCTCAGCGCCGTGCTCAGGCGGGCCTGGTTGTGCAGGGCTTCCGCCAGCCGTCCCAGGTAGGCGTCGGGGTGCTCCTCCGCCAGCCCGCGCAGGATCGCCACGGCTCGTGCGGTCTCCTCGGCCGCCTCCGCGATGCGACCGTCGTGCTGGAGGTAGAGCGTGAGTTGCAGGCGTGCGTTGGCCATCTCCACCGCGGGCCACCCTGGGTTCCGGCGCAACAGCCGTTCCCGCGACCGTACGCATTCGACGCCCAGGGCCAGAGCCTCGTCGTGGCGGCCCGCGTGGTGCAGCCACAGGGCCTGATGGTGCAGTACGGTCGCCCGGCGCCCCTGGGCCTCGGGGGTGTCCGACGGGTGGCCCGGGCCGAGCGCGGCCAGGAGCCGCTCGCCGACACCGACCGCCTCGCGTGTGCGGCCGACCTCGTACAGCCGGGCGCCGTACCCCAGCAATACGTCCATGAACTCCGGGTCCGGCGCGGCGCCGAGCGTGTCGCCTCCCCGTACGCGGATGCCCTCCTCGCAGGCCTCCAGTGCCTCGGCGTACCGTCCCGCCCGGGCGAGCCGGTAGGCCAGGGCGTGGAGTGCGGAGGCCAGTTCCCGGGGTGCGTCGGTCGCGGCCCGGGCGTGCGCCACGACCTGCTCGGCCATCCGCGCCGCCCGACCGGCGAGCACCACCGTGTGGCGGGGTACCGCCGCCAGCAGTTCGGCGAAGAGCGGGCCACTCTCCTCCGGCCCGTCCAGCACCGCGTCCACCGCGCGGCCCAGGGCCTCGTATCCCTCCCGGGCGAGCACGTCGACCGCTGCGGGAGCCAGTGGCCGGGGCCGGGCGGCGACCAGGCGGACGATCCGCTCGTCGAGTTCCGGGAAGCTCCGTCCGGCCCTGCACAGAACGCGCAGCAGGTGGCCGGCGTGCTCGGTGTCGGGCAGTGCGGCGAGTGCGGGCAGCAGTTCGGGGAAGTCCCGCGCGGTCGTGCCGATCAGGTGCTCGCCCAGCAGGTCCGGCACCAGTCCCACCCAGTGGCCGTCGCGGCCGCCGTAGAGCTCGTTCAGCCACATCGCCGCGCCGAGGACCGTGTTGGCGGTCTCCCCGCGCAGGATCCCGCTTCTCTCCAGCAGCTTCCGTGCCTCGTCCAAGGTCCGGGCCCGGCACAGTGTCGCGGTGACGACCAGCCGTCGCAGGGTCTGTGTGTGGAGATGCCCGATCTGGTGGGCGGACGTGGTCCGGGTCCAGTACGCCTCCTCGTGCCGCATCAGCAGTTCCATGCCCTGCGTGCGGGAGGCGTCCGGTACCGGGAACAGGTGCTGCAACAGCGCGGCCAGCGCGGTGCTGTGCAGGTCCAGGGCCCTGGCGAACCGCGCGTCCGACAGTTGCGGAGGCACCACCGACTCGGGGCGGAACCCGGGCGGCGTCGCGGGAAGACCGGGCAGCCGGGCCAGAGCGTGGGCCAAGCCCTCGACCGCGTGGCGGAATGCCTCGGGCCGAGTCGCGGGATCGTCTGCCAGCGGACCCAGCTCCGCCACGGTTCCCGGCGGCGGTTCCCGCAGCGCACGGCTCTTTCGCCGCAGGTCCTGCCACCATTCCCCGGAGCTCCTGGCGAGCATCAGCAGCCGGACCGGCGGCCCCGTCCCCCTGGCGGCCGCCGCCCCGAACAGCCGCAGCAGTTCGATCAGTTGCTCGTGCCGGGCCTCCGCGTAGTCCACGACCAGCAGCAGGGGCGCGGACAGCTCACCGAGCGCGGCCAGGTCGGTGTCGGGGGCGAAGTCCAGAAAGCCGGCGTTCCAGTTCCGGCCGGCCATCCGGTCCACCAGCTCCGCAGCCAGCCGCGTCTTGCCCTGGCCCCCCGGCCCGGTCAGCAGCTTCGGCGACCACGGATCCGGAGCCAGGCACCACCGGACGAACTCGTCCATCAACGGTTCCCGGCCGTGGAAGCCGACCGGGCTGACCTCGGCCCGCAGCAGACCGACCGGTGACCCGGCGGGCGACGGCGGGGGCTGGAGGACGGACGGGAGCCCGACGTCGTACGCGTGCGGTCTCCCCAGCAGTTCCGCCAGCCGCTCGTCCGCCAGCAAGGACGTCGCCGGAACGGCGGTCAGCGCCCCGCCGGGCCCGCCCCGGTCGGGGTCGACCGCCACCAACCCCACCACCAGACCCCCGGAGGTCACCGCCGCCCCGGACATCCCGCTCCACCGGGACGCGGTCTCGGTGCCTTTCCCGGTGTGCCCCGCGCGGACGACGGCGGGTACCGGGTTGTCCACCTTGATCTCGTGGCGGCCGGCCTTGAGCCTGCTGCCCGACGCGATGGAGCCGATGATGTGCGCGGTGTCTCTGAAGGCCGGTGCGCCCTCTTCGCGTACCCGCATGGCGGCCGGGAACCCCACCGCCTCGACGGGACAGCGGGATCCCGTACCCAGCCGGCCCCACAGCAGCGGTGGCAGCCCCTCCGGCCCCCGGAAGGAGTCGTCGTCGATCCGGAGCAACGCCGCGTCGATCCCGGTCCCGGCCGCGCTGTCGTAGCGCCACCAGAGCACCGAGCAGTCCCACACCGAACCGTCGTCGAGCAACCGGACACTGACCGTCGCCGCCTCGCCGACGGCATGACCGGCCGTCAACACCAGTCGGTCGTCGAGCAGATGGCCCGTGGCGATCCGGTGCCGGCCGTCGCGGCTCCGGTAGACCTCCACCACGCGCCGGGCGACGGGTGGGATCCTCGGGCTCACCTCTCCGGCAACTCCTCGGCCGCATCGGAGACTTCGAGCGGTCCGCCGTCCGGTCCCCGGGGGGTCAGGGTGAGCCGGATGGTGTGGGTGGACGTCCGCTCCCGACGCTTCGACCCAGCGCCCGACAACACGTAGAACCGGGCACCCCCGGTGACCTCGCTGCCGCTCAGCAGGGCCACCTGGAACTCCAGTTCCACCGGCCCGACCTCGAAGGAGAGACCCCCCTCGGGCGCCAGCCGCCGGGCCGTGTCCAGCTGTTCACGCAATGACCCGATGGCCTGCGCGAGTTCGACGACGTTCTCCGCGGAGTCCTGGTCGGACATGTCATCCCCCCTGTCGTACTGCGTCGGTCAACCCATCGTTACCCACCGGAAGCACCCCGTCACCCTGTCCCGCACGGTCTGTCAGGATGTGTCGCGGGAGCGTGCGTGGAACCGGCGGGGCGGGAGAGCGGATGAGTGGACGTGCCGTGGCGGCGGACCCGCGTGTGGTCGAACTCGCGTCGCTGAGAGACGGTGCGAAGGGATACACCTCCGGATCCGGTTACCTGCTGCACGACGGGCTGGTGATCACGACGGCGCACACCGTGCCCCCGCCCGGAACCGGTGAGGTGGTGATCCGCCCCGGCGGGACCGGCCCATGGCTGCGCGCCCGGGTCCTGCTGCGCCGCTACGTGGACCGGGACGCACCCGAGGGTCAAGAACGCGGCACAGCACGGGACTTCGCCGTGCTGCGCGTCGAGGACCGGACCGGGTTGCCCGCCACGCCGCCTCCGGTGCGCTGGGGACGGCTGGCCACCCGGCCCTGCTCGGCCCTGATCGAGGCCACCGGATTCCCCGCCGGCCTCAAGGTGTACGAGGACCGGGGCGGCCCCCGACTGGCCCCCGTGCTGCGGGACACGGCTCACATCAGCGGCGCCATCATCCGCTCGGTCGCCCACAGCTCACGGCACGTCGTCCATGCCGTCCATGCCGTCCCGGCACCGCCCGACGGAGCCGCCGGGACGAGCGGGAAGCGCAGAACGCGCTGGGACGGTATGTCCGGCTCCGCCGTGGTGTGCGAGGGCATGCTCGTCGGGATCGTGGTGCGCGCCGACACGCTCTCCGGCGTGGAGATCGAGGAGACGGCGGCGCTGTGGGACGACCCCGAGGCCCGTGAACTGCTGGGTCTCCAAGGGCCGCGCCCCCAACCGGCCGAACTCTCACGGGTGTTGCACCGGCCCACCGTGCGCCCGGCGCTCTCCCCCATCTCGCTGCTCAGGCCGGAAGCGGCCGCCGTCCGCTTCCACGGCCGCGAGAACACCCTCCGCGACCTCGCCGCCTGGCGGCACTCCGATGCCGACGCCTCGTTACGCCTGCTCACCGGTCCTGGTGGCCAGGGCAAGACGCGGGTGGGCCTGGAAGCCGTGCGCGAGGCCGAGGAGGCCGGGTGGACGGCCGGTTTCCTCGCCGACCGCGCCGATCCCCGGGCGCTGGCCCGTCTGTCCGCGCTCGACACGCCGTTGCTGCTCGTCGTGGACTACGCCGAGACCCGCCGGTCCCAACTCCACGAACTACTGGATGTGTTCGGCCCGTCCCGCCCGCCTCACCGCCGCCATCCGGTGCGGCTGCTGTTCCTCGCCCGCAAGGCCGGCCAGTGGTGGAGCCGACTCCAGGCACACGAGCACTTCCCTCGCGGCGCGACCGTGACCCCGCTGCCTCCCCTGGAGCCCACCGCCGCACTGCGTGCCACCGCCGTTCGCGACGCCATGGGCGGCCTCGGGGAAAAACTGGCCGCCCTGTATCCGGGGCCGTCGGCACGGAAGGCGATGCGCGCGGCGGTGCCGCCGTCCGTCGCCGAGGACCGCTACTCCGGTGCCCTCAACCTCCAGATGGCCGTCCTCGTCGCCCTGTTGCAGGCCGTCGACCCGGTGCGCGTCACGATCGGCGAACGCGACGAGGCGGTCCTTCTCCGTCACGAGCAGAAGGTCTGGAGACGCACGGCGGGCAGCCATGGCATCGGGGGCCTGTCCCTGTCCGAGTACCGCCGGATGGTCGCCGCGGCCACCCTCTGCCCGGCCGACGACGAACAGCAGGCCCTGGCCGTCCTCGGCCGGCTCCGGCCGACCGGCCTCACCCAGGAACCCCCGACACCGCTGCCGGACCCCGTGTCCTGCGGACGGTGGCTGTCCGGCCTCTATCCGTCCGACGACGACTACTGGGGTCCGCTCCAGCCCGACCGGCTGGGCGAGTATCTCGTCGGGGGCGTCCTCGCGGAGGACCCGGAGCTGTTGGGACGCCTCCTGCCCACCACGACCGAACGCCAGACCTCGGCCGCCTTCCATCTGCTGTCCCGGGCCCAGCCCCACCAGCCGCACGTCTCCGAACCCCTCCGCACCGTCGTCACCGCCCACCCCGATCCGCTCGCCCTGCGTGCCGTCGACGCCGTGGTCGCGGTGGAGAACCCGGCCCCGCTCCGGCAGGCCCTGACCGGCGTCCTGGAGGAGATCAGGGGCGCGATGGACCAGTACGCGTCCCTCGCGGAGCGGTTGTACGAGGCGGTGCCCCTGCCCACACTGGCGCTCGACGAGTGGGCGGCCGATCTCGCGGGCCTGCTGGCCCTGCAACCATCGAACCCGACGACCCGAGACCCTCACGAGGTGTCGGCCGAACACGCCCGGCGGCTGCACCGGCACGCCGTCCGGCTGGTCGAGATCGGACAGCTCGCAGCGGCCCGCACCGCCGCCGAGAAGTCCGTCGCCCTGTGGCACGTCCTCACCGCACACGGCCTGCCCGGCGCCGAGAGCGGTCTCGGCCTGGCCCTCAACACCCTGGCCCTGGCCGGCGACCACGACCGGTCCGGTGCGGAGACGCTGTCGCTCTCCCAGGACGTACTGCGTTACTACCAGGATCTGGCGGAACGGGATCCCGGCACATACTCCGCCGACCTCGCGATGGCCTGGAACAACCATGCGAACCGGCTCGCCGACGCGGACCGGCTCGACGAGGCGTTGCACGGCGCGCTGACCGCCCGTGACCTCTACCGCGATCTCGCCCAAGACGATCCGGCACACCTGCCCGATGTCGCCCTGGCCGAGTACAACCTCATCCGGATCCACAGTGCGCTCGGGCAGTTCGGCGCCGCGACGGCCGACGCCCGCCGGGCAGCGGACCTCTACCAGGACCTCGCCGCCCGATGGCCGGACCAGTACCGACCGCACGTACCGGAGGTCCTCGGTTCCCTCGCCGAACTCCTCCGTACGGCGGGCCAGCTCGCGGAGGCCCTGGAGGTGGTCGAGGAGTGCCTGACCGAGTCCCGGCGCCTCGTCGCACATGCCCCGGAGCGCTTCGGGCAGGACCTCGCCGAGCGGCTCTCGGACGCCACGGCCGTCTTCGACGACCACGGGGACGAGGAACGGTCCCGGGCGGCGGCCGAGGAGGCCGTGGACTTGCTGCGACCACTGGCCGAACGCGACACGAACGCGGCACCGTCGCTCGCCAACGCCCTGATCGCGCTGTCCCACCATGTTCCGGAGCAGAGCATCGACCTGTGCCGTGAGGCGGTCGCGATCTACGAAAGGGCGGAGGCGTCGGCCCCGGGCGTCCACGGTTCCGGCCCGGCCGTCGCTCGCGGCGCACTCGCCGAGGCCCTCGCCACTGCCGGCCGGTATGCCGAAGGTCTCCGCGCCTTCGACGCATCGATCGCCGCCCTGCGTCCTCTCTCGGACCGGCTGCCCGCCGCGCATGGACCGGAGCTCGCCCAGGTGCTCGATCTCCAGTCCAACGCCCTGTTCGACGCCGGCGACCCCGAGGGCGCCCTGAGCACGGCGACCGAGGCGTTCGAGGTGTTCGCGGTCGCGGTCGCCGAGGAACCCGGGGCCTTCCTGGACGAGTTCGCCCGTGTCTCGGGAAACCTGGTGTTCCACCTGGCACGGCGGGACCGCTGGACGGAGATCCTGACCCGAACCGGCCAGGCACTCGCCCTGTGCGGCCAGCCTGCCGCCGAGGGACTCCCCCAGCGATTCGACGCCCTGCTGGAGCTCCTGAATTACCGCAGCCTGGCGTTCGGGGAACTGGGCCGCCGCGAGGAAGCGACGGACTGCGTACGGGAGATGGTCGCCCTGCGCCGCCGGATCCTGGACGCCGACTCCGACTCCGACGACGCCGGCCACCGCCTCGCCCTGGCCGGGGATCTGTCACGTCTCGCCGACACGCTGGCCGAGGCGGGGCGACCGTGCGATGCCGTCGAGCCCGTACGCGAGGCCCTCGCCCTGAGGCGGAGCGTGTCCGCGAGCGCGGATCCGGACGCGGACGCGGACTGCGAGGACGGCATTGGCGAAGACGACGACGGCGAAGACGAGGCCTACGAATACGAAGACGAAAACGAGGTCGAGGAAGACGAGGAGGTGAGCGAGGGCGCACTGCTCGTCCAGCTGGCCTCGGCGCTGCAGCGGGCGGGCGACGCCGGGGCGCCGGCCGCCGCCGTGGAGGCCGTTCGTCACCATGAGGATCCGTCAGGTCTGCCGGCGGAGGGGCACGAGGACGGGTACTGCCAGGCGCTGCATCTGTACGCCGCCGCCCAGTCGGCCGCCGGGCACTTCGAAGCGGCGGTGGACGCCTGCCAGTACCTGGTAGTCCTGCGCGCGCAGGACACGGCCGGTGAGGCGGACTCCGATCACCAGGACGGCGACCGTCTCGATCTGGACGAAGCCCTGACCTCACTGGCCTGGGCGCTGCTGGACGCCGGCTCGTGGCCCCGGGCGCTGGGGCTGTCGCGCGGCGTACTCAGGTCACTCACCGCGCCGGTGGCCCCACCTGCGGACACGGCTCCGGGACACCGCATCGCACTCGGCGCCGTCCTGCACGTCCTGGCCCTGGCCCTCACCGCGGCGGGCCACCACCACGAGGCGGTGCGCACGGCACGGCGGGCGTTCGCCGTACGTCGCCGTCTGGCTGCCCAGTTCCCCGGAACACACATGGCCGAGTTGGCGGAGACCATGGGCGTTCTCGCGCTCACCCTCCACGCCACGGACCGCGACACAGAGGCCGCGACCATGATCCGACGGGCCATCGCCCTCCTCACCCGCCTCGCGGCCACCGCCCCTGCCGCCCACCGGGACACCCTGCGCCAACTGCTCCGGCATCAGGCACGTATGGAGTCCCCACGAAGTCCTGCGACAGGGACGGAGAGGCCTAGACCGTCGCGCCGGGTACGGCCTTCCACTGTGCCGCGCTCTTGCGGTCGGTGATAGGGCCGCCCTGGATCGAGCCGGAGCGCAGGGCGAGTTGGCGGGCCGTGTCGTCGGGGACGACGGAGAAGACGACCTTGTTCGCACGTTCACCGTGCGTGAGGCTCGGCCGCGCGGGGGGGGGCGGCCGAGGTGGGCATCCGGGGAGCCTGTTCAGCGCGAGTGCCGTGAATGATCACGGGTAGCCTGGCCGCCGCGCTGCTCCCTCACCCCCCTCCCCCAGTCGATCGGAAGTCCCATGCTCGCTCACCCCCTCGCCGACGGGGCCGAACTCCGCGCCCTCGAACCCTGGCGGGCAGAGGAGTTCTACGCGTTCGTCGCCCGCTCCGGCGCCCACCTCGCCCCCTGGCTGCCCTGGGCGACGGACATCGACGAACCGGCCAAGGCCGAAAGCTGGCTGCGGGGTTACGCCGAGGACCAGGCCCGGGACGGCAGACGCCTCTACGGGATCTGGCTGGACGGGCTGCTCGTCGGAGGCGCGGGGTTCGCCACCTTCGACGTCCGCAGCGGGAACTGCTCGTTGGGTGCCTGGCTCGCACCGGAGGCGCGGGGCCGGGGCCTGGTGACCCTCGCCGCCCGTCATATGACCGAGTGGGCTTTCGGGACCCGCGGCATGGCACGGGTGGAGTGGGCCGCGGCCACCGGGAACGTGCGTAGTCTGGCGGTGGCGAAACGGCTCGGTATGGAACGTGAGGGTGTGCTCCGCTCGGCATTGCCCTTCGGCGGCGTCCGACACGATGTGGAGGTCTGGTCGCTCGTCGCCGACCGGCGGTGACAGGGCCCGGCCCGACGGACCGAGGCACCCGGTCGATGCGCCGGGCGCCCTCCGCCTCCCCCTCCCGTTCACCTTGTCTTCCTCCCCGTACAACCCTTTGTGCACCAAGGAGGTCGTAGGGGCGTTCGGATTCTCAGACGGGAGCATGACGTTGCGTAGACGCACCCTGGCCGTGGCCACGGCTGCCGCCACCCTCACCCTTGCCGTCGCCGGGCTCGGCGCGCCGGTGGCCGGCGCGGCGCCCTCCCCTCTGGCGGACGACTTCAACGGTGACGGCTACCGCGACCTCGCCATCGGCACGCCCAAGGCGAGCGGCGGCACGGTCACCGTGCTGCTCGGCTCCGCCTCCGGCGTCAGCCGGACCCGGTTCGTGAACGTCACCCAGAACACTCCCGGCGTGCCCGGCGGCTCGGAGAGCGTGGACAGGTTCGGCGAGAACGTCACCAGCGGCGATGTGAACGGCGACGGCTACGCCGACCTGATCGTCGGCGCGCCCGGCGAGGAGGTCACCGGCAAGCCGCGCGGCTCGGTGACGATCGTCTGGGGCGGTGCGAAGCCGTTCACCTCCGGCGGTGTCTCGCTCACCGCGCCGACCGCCGAGGCGGCCGGTTTCGGCGAGGGCGCGGCCTTCGCCGACCTCGACGGGGACGGCACCGCCCAGCTCGCCGTCGTCGGCGACGACACGTTCTGGTGGTACGGCGACGGCGGGCCCACACAGGACGGCGCGCTCGCCCCCGAGGTGGACTTCCTGCCGGACGGCGTCCGGCTGGACGGCATCGTGGCCGCCCACTTCTCCTCCGAGGACGGCGGCAACGGCTTCGAGTACGTCCTCCACGGCCGCCGGTACGAGGAAGACGGCTCCCCGATGTCCGGCTATGTGGGCGTGCTGCGCGGCGGCCCCGGCGACATCGGTTCCTCCCACACGCTCCTCAGCGAGGACGGGACGACCGGCTCCGCCGCGTGGTGGTCGTCGGCCGTGGCGACGGGCGACATCGACGGCGACGGGTACGACGACCTGGTCACCGCCGACGAGGCGGGTGTCGAGGGCGGTTCGATCATGGTGCGGTACGGCTCGGCGGCCGGGCTGCCGCTCAAGGGCCGTACGTACCACCAGGACAGCCCCGGCGTCCCGGGCACCGACGAGGTCGGTGACGACTTCGGCTCGGCGCTCGCCCTGGGCGACGTGACCGGTGACGGCCGCGCGGACCTCGCGGTCGGCGCCCCGTACGAGGACGTCGACGGAAAGCGCAACGTCGGCAACGTCGTGCTCCTCAAGGGCGGCCCCGACGGACTGACCACGGCCGGTGCCCAGTCCCTCCACCAGGCCACGGCGGGGGTGCCGGGCGCGGCGGAGGCCGGGGACCACTTCGGTTCCTCGCTCCGGTTGCGCGACATCAACGGCAACGGCAGGGCCGATCTGGCGATCGGTGCCTTCGGCGAGGACGTCCTGCCGAACGGTTATGACGACGGCGCGGGTTGGGTGCTGCGGGGCGCGGCCTCCGGCCTGACGACGACCTCGGCGACGTCCTTCAACGCGACGGACTTCGGGTACCCGGTGGTGGCGGGCCGGAGGTTCGCGGACGTGTTCGCCCGCTGATCCCTCGCCTCGCTCGTACGAGCCTTCCGCGCGCGCTGTGCCTCCGCGCGTGCTGTGCCTCCCGCGCTCTCGGGCCGTGTCAGGCGGCTCGGGCGCGCAGGCGGCGCAGCATGCGGGCGTCCTCGAAGCCGACCGAGCGGGCGGCGGCGTCGACCGTGGATCCGTGGCTGATGAGGTGCTCGGCGCGTTCCAGGCGCAGGGTCTGCTGGTAGCGCAGCGGGGTGAGGCCCGTGGCGCGGCTGAAGAGCCGGGTGAGGGTGCGCTCGCTGACGCCGACGGCCGAGGCCAGGCCGGGCAGGGGAAGCGGCTGGTCGAAGCGGGTGTCGATGAGGTCCTGGGCGCGGTGCACGGTGTCGTCGAGGTGGGACCGGTGCCGGAACATCGCGCTGGACTGCGGCTCGTGGCCGTTGCGGCGGGCGTAGACGACCATGTCCCGGGCGACCTGTGCGGCGACGGCGGGCCCGTGCCGGCCGGCGACGAGATGCAGGGCCAGGTCGACCCCGCTGGCGATACCGGCCGAGGTGATCACCCGGTCGTCGGTGGTGAACAGGACGTCGCGGACGACGACCGCGCCGGGGTGGCGCAGCGCCAACTCGTCCTGCACGTCGTGGTGGGTGGTGCAGCGGCGGCCCTTGAGCAGTCCGGCCCGCCCCAGCGCCTCCGCTCCGGCGCAGACGCTGGCCACCGTTCCACCCCTGGTGTGGTGGTCCCGCAGGACCTGCAGGGAGGCGTCGGCGATGGCGGGTGAGTCGGCCAGGGTGACGGCTCGCCAGCCGGGGACCACGATCAGGTCCTCGGGCCCGAGTTCGGGCCAGTCGAGCCCGGCCACCACGGGCAGTCCCTGGGCCGTGGGGATCTGTGGCCGCTCGGCGACGTAGGTGAGGGTGTAGGGGTGCCCGAAGTCGGCCGCGGTGGAGAAGACCTGCGCGGGGCCGGCCAGGTCCAGCAGATGGACTCCGGGCACCAGGAAGAAGACGATGTGGCTCACGATTCGGTCATCATGCCGGAAGATCGGTCGTCATGCCGGCAGATCTGCCGCGGCCTCCACCTCGTCGACGGTCGCGATGGTGGCGAAGCGTCCGGCGAGGGCGTACTCGGTGCGCCGGACGACCTCGTCGGCGGGCAGGGTACGGGGGTCGGCGAGGAGTTCGGCGACGCTCTGGTCGGCGGGGGCGTCGCGGTGCGGGATCGGGTTGGTGGCGGTCGCGTCCACGACGAAGGTGACCGCATAGCCGAGGTCGCTGCCGACGCGGGCGGTGGTCTCCACGCACTGCTCGGTGCGTATGCCGCACACGGCGAGTTCGCGGACCCCGTGCTCGGTGAGGAGTTGCTGCAGGTTGGTGGTGGTGAAGGCGTTGTGCGAGGTCTTGTGGACCAGCGGCTCGCCGTCCTCCCGCCCTTCCAGTTCCTCCAACAGCCGGACATGGCCGAGAGCGGGGTCGAAGGCGTCGCCGCTCCCGGGCTCGGTGTGCAGTACCCACACCACCAGGTCTCCGGCCCGGCGGGCGTGCCGGACCAGTCGGTTCACCTTGTCGGCGATCTTCGGGTCCGAGATGGTTTCCCACAGCGGATGGGCGCGGAAGGACTCCTGGACATCGATGACGATCAGTGCTCGGGTCATGCCCTCAGTCTCAGTCGCGCGGGCGGGGCGGCGACAGGCCGCATCGGGTCCCGAAGCGGACCGATTCGGTCGGGCGAGGCCCGCCCTACGGAAGCCGAGGCGTGGGGCGCGGCCGGGGTGAGCGTGGACACGGTTCGGATTCACGTCGACGCCGCGGCGGGGAAGGCGAACGATCGCTGTGCCGACGGCCGGCGGCGACCGGCGACCGGCGGAACACGCACCGCGCCGATATCGGCTTGCGCGCCCGTCGTCATTCGGGTCAACGTCGCCTGAGACCCGACGAACAGAGAAGACGACTCCGAAGATGACTCCCCCGACACACCACGTCGACCACGAACTGATCCAGGCCGCGGCGCATGTGGCCCGCACTCGCTGCCAGGGCGACAACCACACCATGGCGGCCGCCGCCCGCGCCCGGGACGGCCGGATCGTCACCGCGGTGAACGCCTACCACTTCACCGGCGGCCCCTGCGCCGAACTGGTCCTCATCGGCACGGCAGCCGCTCAGGGCGTCTACGAGCTGGACACGATCGTCGCCGTCGGCGATCGCGACCGGGGCGTGGTGCCCCCGTGCGGCCGGTGCCGTCAGGTCCTCCTCGACTACTTCCCCGCCCTCGACGTCATCATCGGCGCGGGCGACCGCGTCCGAACCGTCGCCATCACCGACCTGCTGCCCGAGAGCTACGTCTGGGCCGACCACCAGCTCGACACCGAGCCGCCCGCGCCGCCCGCCCCGCCCGAGCCGCACGGCAAGGACTGACACCACCAGCCGTCTCCCCTCCGGAACGACTTGTTAGCCTCAGCGGCGTGAACGATCCCTCCCTGCCCGGCCCAGGCACACCATGAGCGTCGCCGACTCCTGCCCGCTCGGCGCCGCGACCACGCTCGCCGAACTCGCCCGGGATCCACATCCGCGCCTGGCGCTGCTGCGGGCGCGGGAACCGGTGTCCTGGCTGCCCGAGTTGGGCGGCTGGCTGGTGACCCGCCGGGATCTGGCGCTGAGCGTGATGCGGGACGCCGAGACGTTCACCGTCGACGACCCTCGGTTCTCCACCGCCCAGGTCGTCGGCCCCAGCATGCTGTCCCTCGACGGCGACCAGCACACCCGGCACCGGGACCCCTTCGCCGCTCCCTTCCGGCCCAGGGCCGTGCGGGACGGTTTCGCCGCGTTCATCGAGCGGGAGACCGACCGGCTCATCACCACGCTTCAGCCGACGGGCGCCGCCGAACTGCGGCGTGCCTTCGCCGGACCGCTCGCGGTCGCGGTCGTGACCGAGGCACTGGGGCTGGTCGGCACCACCGCGGACACGGTGCTGGCTTGGTACGACTCCATCGTGCAGGCGGTCTCGGACATCACCGCCGGCCACGAGGCGGAACCCGCGGGCGTCGCGGCGTACGCGCAGCTGCGCACCGCGGTGGAGGCCACCGTCGCCGACCGGAACGCCGCCTCCCTTCTCGTCTCGGCCGCCGGGCGGCTGTCGGTGCCCGAGGTGGCCTCCAATGCCGCGGTGCTGATGTTCGGAGGCATCGAGACCGTCGAGGCGATGATCACCAACGCGCTGCTGCACCTGCTGCGCCACCCGGACCAACTCGCCCTGGTCCGGGCCGACTTCGACCTGCTGGACGGCGCGATCGAGGAATCCCTGCGCCTCGAACCCGGCGCGGCCGTCGTGGACCGCTACGCCACCCGGGACACCGTCCTCGGCCCGGCCGCCATCCACCGCGGCGACCTCGTCACCGTCTCCCTGACGGGCGCCAACCGGGACCCGGCCGTCTTCCCCGACCCCGACCTCTTCGACGTCCGCCGCGAGAACGCGCGCCTCCAACTGGCCTTCGCACACGGCCCGCACCACTGCCTCGCCGCACACCTCGCCCGCCTGGAGACCCGTATCGCCCTCCAGCACCTGCTCGAACGCCTCCCCGCCCTGCGCCTCGATCCCGAGCACCCCGCCGCCCCGTACGGCCTGGTCTTCCGCAAGCCCACCACCCTGCACGCACGCTGGGACCGCGCGGCCTGACCGGAGGGGCCTACAGCGGGTCACATGTCCGGCAGAAGAAGCCAGACTTCGGAGAAGGCGAGGCCGTGCTCGTGGGTCACCACCCCGCACGGGCAGCCCAGCGAGAACAGGCGCCAGTCGCAGGTCACGGTCCACGGGCCGGTCCTGCCCCCGCACGCCGGGCAGGCGACGGTCTCGGCCGTCCACACCCCGGAAGAGGGTCTGCCGTAGCGTCGGAAGCGGCCCGTGTACCGGACCTGCCAGGGCTCGACCGGGGGTGTGAGCGGGACGGTCCCCGGCGGGCTCGTCGAAGCCAGCTCGGCGAACAGGGCGAGCAGATCGGGGAGCAGGGCCTCGCCGGCCTCTGTCGGTGGCACGGCCGGGCTGCCCGCCGTCCCCGGCGGGGTCCCGTAGCGCGGGGCCGCCGCCGCGGGTGGTGGGTTCGGGGTGGCGTGCCAAGGCAGGAAAGCGCGGGCCACGGCGGCCAGGAGCGCGGCTGCGGGCGGGCTGACGGTGCCTGCGTCGAGGTGGTGCAGGGTGGTGCGCAGGAGGCGTTGGAGTCGCCGGTTCCGGTCCGTGGCCAGCGTCCGTGCGGTCGCTGACCGCCGGGTCGGGAGCGGGGCCGCTAGGCGGTTCAGTACGGCGGCTGCCGCTGCGGAGTCCGCCGGGGCAGGGCGCCACTCCCCGGCGGCCAGGAGCCGCCGCGCCCGCCCCGCCTCACGGGTCAGAGCGCGCGTCCGCAGCGGCCACGGGTCGAGGGCCGCCGCGTGAGTCTCCTGCCCGCTCGTCATGGCCCTCTCTCTTCTCCGCTTCTCGCGTCGTGGATGATCCCCTCCCATACTGCTTCACGCCCGGGTGACCGCCACCGTCAGGTTCGTTCTCGACGCCGACGGACGCGTCACCGGCACCCACGAGGTGGCCCATCTGAGACCCTTCGGACGCTCTTCGGACGCCGTTTTGCCGAACCGGCAACAGGAGTGGCGGACCGGGACACGGTGGGCGACGGTGGGCCCGTGACCGACAACATCGCAGCAGGATCGCCCGCCTCCGACGCCCCCACGGCCGCCGACGGATACCTCGGAGACCCAGCGGTGCGGGAGGAGTGGGACAACCGGTACGCCGACCGGCAACAGTTGTGGAGCGGCCGGCCCAACGGCGCGCTCGTGGCCGAGGTCGCCGGGCTGACACCCGGCCGGGTTCTCGACGTCGGCTGCGGCGAGGGCGCGGACGCCGTCTGGCTCGCGCGCGGCGGCTGGGACGTGACCGCGGTCGAGGTCTCGGGCGTGGCGCTGGAGCGGGCGGCCGGGCACGCGCGGGACGCCGGCGTCGCCGTCCACTGGGTCCATGCCGCGCTCACGGAGGCGGCGCTCCCGCCGGCCTCCTTCGACCTGGTCTCGGCCCAGTACCCGGCCCTGCTGCGCACCCCCGACGCCGCGGCCGAGCGAGCACTGCTCGCGGCCGTCGCCCCCGGCGGCGTACTGCTACTCGTACACCACGCCGGGATGGACACCCAGCAGGCCGACGACGGCGGCTTCGACCCGGCCGACTACGTCTGGCCCTCGATGGTCGCCGATCTGCTCGACGACGACTGGGAGGTGGAGGTCGACGAGCAACGGCCACGCGTGGCACCCGACGGTGGCGCCGGCGCGCACCACACCGACGACGTGGTGCTGCGGGTACGCCGGCTCCGCTGAGACCGCTCAGCTCGCGGCAGGCCCGGCGGCGGCCGGGCAGTGGGATACACGCGCCTTCAGGGACGGGCCGACGGCGTGGGTTCCCGACGCTGCTCCAGCCAGGCGCGGCTCAGGTCGTCCCAGATGGTCTGGTACCGGCCGAAGATCTCGCTCAGCTGATCGAACGTCAGCTCGTCGGCGGGCGTCGATGCCACGAGGTATTCGAGGTCGTCGGCGAGCCGCTGGAACCGGTACTGCGCCTCCTCCATCAGCACCGACCGCGAACGCCAGTTGAAGAACGGCTCGACGGCTCCCAGCAGCGTCACCAGCGCCACGCACGCCAGCGCCAGACCGGCCCACGCGTTGAGATTCTGCAGGCCCAGGATGACGGTGGACGCGGCGGACAGCACCAGCGAGGCCACCTTGACGGCGGACGCGCTTCGGCCGAACCGCCTCTTCTTGCCGTGGGCGTAGCCGTTGCCCTGACGAATCTTGTCCAGCAGGAGGGCGGCCGTCTCCCCCGGGCTGAGACCGACCCCTATTCCGCTGTCCGGCCGCATTGCGCCTCCATGTCCGCGAGGAACAGGCGTGCTGCCCTCAGCCCTTCCTCATCCCTGGCCCACAGCCCCCACTTGGCCTGACCTTCCTGCTGGAACAGTTCCGCGAACGTCCGCCACAGGTGTACTCGAAACCCGTCGGCCTCCCACCACCACTCCGTGTTCCCGGAACCTTCCCGGATCAAGGACAGCCGCGATGCCGCTTCACCGACCCCTTCTACGGACTGACCTACCTTCGGCTCGACCACGGGGATCCAGCTCTCGCACTCCCAGTACAGTGCGTCCGCCTCGATCAGGGCGTCGGCGTCCGCGAACACGGCCACGTCCGCGGCGAAGCGATACACCACCGCGCCGTCGTTCCGCAGCTTCACGGAGTACGGGTGTGCCACCTCGTGGTCGATGAACTCAGCCAGTGGCCCGTGATCCGCGCTGTGCTCGTAGTACGGCCACGGCTCGAAGCGGATCTCCTCGTTGAAGGACCAGGCCGAGGTGCGATAGACCAGCCCGCCGTAGCGGTCCTGAGCCTGCCGGAGCCCGGCGAGCGCCATCGTGGTGTCCACCTCGGGAAACGGCGCGAGCCGGGCGATGAGCTCGGTGTCGTCCGGGTTGTCCTGCACGGGGAAGGGAACAGTGCGGGCCCGCTTGGCGAGAAAGCGGTGCCCCCTGTCCGTCAGCCGTCCAGGTACGTCGAGGATGTGTCGCATCAGGTCATCATCTCCAACTCCGTTCCACGCCTGTGGTGCAGGAGCGCGAACGACGGCATCCGGCGGATCCCATGCCGAGCGGGGTGGCGCGTGACCTCCGCGCCACCCCGCTCGGCCCAGGCCCGCGCGGGTATTACCCCGCGGTGCCTCTCTGTTGGCCAGAGCCGTCAGAAACGGCTAGACCATGTTCTGTCCCTTGGCGTTGGATTTCAGCTTGTGCTTTTTGACCGCGTCCTTGCAGAAGCGGCAGGCGGTTTGTTTCGCCTTTCCGTAGGTCCAGGCCGTGATTTTTCCTCCCAGCTTTCTTCCGACCTTGTTGTTGAACTGGTCGGCCCTGGAGTCACGCTTCGCCTTGTCGCTGCTTCCCGCGTTCTTCTCGTGGGCGTTACCGAGCGCCTTGGCCAGGGAGGAACCGACCGCCCAGGTCAGCATCGCCTGCCAGATGCAGTGCCGGTAGGCGTTCTGCTTCGCCCCCGAGTACCTCTTCTTGGCCTCCCCGAGAGCCCAGTACGTGATGTAGGCCATGTCCGCACACCACAGCAGGAACAGGGCGCATATCGCGGCTTCGGGGACGAGGCCGTTGATGCTGTAGTTGCCGCTGATGTCGTAGCAGTTGACCGGGTCGGCGAAGCAGTAGTCGTAGGAGCTGGCGTTTCCTCCGACGATGCGGTCGACGGAGAGAAATCGCCCTGTGTCCGAGTCGTAGAGGCGAACCCCCATGAGCGTGACCGTGCTCGGAGTCTCGGACGAGCGCTGTTCTCCGCCGAGCCAGCCGTAGCGGGCCTCGTCTGTTCCGGGAAGGAGGTTGCCGTACTCGTCGTAGGTGTTGACGACGGGAGTGGTGGCGTCCACCAGGGGAATCTGCGTGGCTATGTCACCGTGGATGTTGGCGAGTTGGAGAACCACCTCACCGGAGGTGGCACCCGTGGTGGCGATCAGGCCCCCTGTCAGGTCCGACAGGTTTCGGGTGATCTTGTTGTCGCCTTCGCTGATCCAGGTGGGGTTGTCCCCGTCGGCCCCGAAGTGGCTGCGCGCGGTCGCCGTGGTGGCCCAGGCCCCGTTGTCGTCCTGGCTCTCGGTCGTGGACGAGGCGAGCCTGCCGGCCGCGTCGAGGTTCCAGGTGGTGCGCTCGCCGCGCGCCGTGATCTGGCGTACCAGATCGTTGGCGTAGTAGGAGTTCTGCGCGCCGCTCGACTGGGTGGTCGTACGGCCGAAGGCATCGTAGGCGGTGCCGGTGGCGATCAGTCTGTCGGCGCTGTCGTAGGAGGAGTTGACCGTCGTGGTGGCGGGGGCTCCTCCGTCCACGTCGTCGACCGTGGTCACCAGGGACGTACGGTTGGTGTTGTCGTCGAACGCGTACCCGCGGTGGGTCGTGACACCGGTCTGGGTGTCATCGGCCTTGGTCAGGCGGCCGGCCGCGTCGTAGGAGTATTCCTGGTACGCGCCACCGCCCGTGTACGTGGTGCGGGAGACGACCTGGCCGTGGATGTTCTCACTGAGCGACTCGCCCTGGACGGTCCAGCCGGATTCCCAGTGCCAGTAGCGAGAGGTCTCACTGCCGGTGGGGTCCAGGTTGAACTCGACGTCCATGTTCCAGGGCAGCTTCTGCTTGTAGAGGCGCCCGTCGGAGTCGTAGGAACCGGTGACGTCGCCGATGCCTCCCATGACGGAGTCGTGTATTCGGGTCGGCTGGCCGGTGAGGCTGTCGTAGCTGTAGGTGGTCTCCGAAGGAGCCGAGTCGGATCTCCTGGTGACGCGGTCACGGGCGTCGTACTCGGTGCGTGTGACGTTGCCCGTACCGTCGTCGTAGGAGATCTCACGGCCGAGTCTGTCGGCGCTGTGACGAACCGTCGTGGCGCCGTCGGACATGGTGGCCACCTGGCCGTTGGCGGAGTCGAAGGTGATGGTCTGCGTCGGTACCGCTGTGCCGACACCCCCGCTGATCTGGATCTGCTTTCCTCGTCCGGCCGCGTCGTACGTGGTGACGGTGGTGCGTGTCACCCCGTTGGCGGTTTCGGTGACCTTGTTGACGTTGCCCCAGCGGTCGTATTCGAGGGTCTTGGTGGGCAGTTCATCGGGGTTCGGGCCGCCACCGGTGATCTTTCCCGCCGGGCCGCTGGAGCACAGCATGTCCGCCCATTCGGGGCGGCCCGAGCACGCTCCGGTCCCGCCGGCGGACCAGTACTGGGAGACCACCGTCCCCGCGTCGGTTCCGTTGGACTTGGGCTGGCTGTTCTTGGTGATGCGGCCCTGGGCGTCGAACACGGAGGTACGGGTCAGCTTGAGCCCGTTCGGGTCCGTCACCGTGCTGGTGGGCAGGCCCTTCACCCAGTCGTAGCCGGTGGTGCTGGTCCGCACGTCGCCGTCGGCCGGGTAGTCCTCGACGAAGGCACCGGTCGAGGTCGTGGTCGGCTGGTCCATGACCAGCGCGGACCCGTCGGTGGGACGGCCTTCGTCGTAGCGGGTGACGGTGTGTCCCCGCGCGGGCACCTGGGTGCCGGCCGGGATGTCGGGGCTGTCGGAGTCACCTTGGAGCTGCTTGGTCAGGGTGACCAGATGCAGCGGTCCGAGCTGGTCCACGATCCGTCTGCCGTCGGCGGAGTACTTCGCGACGGTGGCCAGCTTCTGGGCGCGCTCGGCCGGCGAATCGGAGAGGATGCCGAGTTCGCTCTGGGTGTTGACCTGGTATTCCGCGCTGCCGAGAGCGAGTTCGCGGTTGGTGGCCCCCAGCTCGAAGACGACATTGCCGAACGCGTCGTACTGAGTGGTGGTCAGATGCCGTCCGGGCAGGCCGGTGTTGACCTGGAGCCCCGAGGCGTTGGTGTAGGTGGTGGTCGCCTTGTCGTAGTCGCCCGCGCCGAGGTCGGTGCCGTTGTGCGAGGCGGGCACCTGGTCGGCGGGGAAGATGGCGGTGGCGTCCGTGGGGGCGTCGGTCTGGGCCCAGGTCCTGGCGTCGGCCGGGGACACCTGGTTGGGCGCCTTGGTGCCGGAGAGCGGAACATCGTAGACAAGGGAGACCGCGGCCTTGCCACCGTCGGTCTCGTCCTTGCTGCCCGGCTTCAGGGTGGGCCGCGAAACGGACAGCAGCATGCCGTCACCGGCCACCGAACCGGAGCCCGCCTTGCCGTACTCGAACGTCCACGGCAGCTCGCCCGGCGGGGTCTGGGTGACCACCCGGCCCGCGCTGTCGTAGGTGTACGTCGTCTTCAGCGCAGGGGAGATCCGGGGATCCCACTGCTCGCGCAGGCGGCCCGAGGCGTCGTACGCGTAGCTGGAGATCACCGTGGCGGTGGCGCCGGACGCGCCCGGGTCGGTGGACCACAGACGGAGGCGGTACACCTGCCCGGCGTAGTCGCCCAGCGTGCTGCCGGTCGCCGTGGTCGTGGTGGCGTACTGGTACTCCAGGATCCGGCAGCCCTTGGTGGACGGCGCGTTCGCACAGGTCTCGTTGCTCACCGCCGACGAGGGGGCGATCGCGTACTTCGGGCGGGCCAGCACGGTGCCGCCCACGGTGACCTTCTCCGAGTACAGCGAGGTGGTGGAGTTCTCCGTCGACAGCGAGCTCTTGGAGAGCTGCCAGGTCGTCGCGGCCGCGTCGATCTTGGTGAACTGCGACGTGGTTCCGTCGGTGTCCTTCAGGGTGAAGGAGCCCGTGAGGCTGCCGGTCAGGGTCAGGGCCTCGGCCCCTTCCTCGGGCTTCCATCCGCCGCCGCTCGTCGCGGTGAACCCGGTCTCGTCCCCTTCGACGTCCACCAGCGCGACCGAGGTGTTCGACGTCTTGCGCAGGTACAGCGACTCGGAGTCGGTGAGTTCCGCGGCGGTGCCCGCGGTCCACTGCGGACCGAAGATGGCGACCTGCCCCTCCTGCTGCCCGCCGGCTGTCGGACGGCGTGAGGAGGCGGTGCGGTTGGCGGTCAGGCCGAACGCCGAACCGTCGGTCGCGGAGAGCGTGGTGTCACCGGTGAGCATGTTCACGTCTCCCGGGCCGGCGGCCTGGGTCGGTGCGGCGCCCGCGTCGCGGTCGACGGTGATGGAGGCGGCCGGGGAGGCGTCGGTGCTGGAGCCGTCGGTGAAGACCGCGCGGACGTCCACCGGACCGTCCTCGGCGAGGGTGTCGGTGATGTTCCACACCAACTCCTCCGGCAGACCGCCGGTCACCTTCACCGGCCAGGCGGCGACGGCCGTGTTGTCCGACTTGCGGCGCACGTCGGCGACGGGGACGTCCTTCCAGCTGTCGGTCTCACCGCGCCGGTACTGGTAGCGGACCCCCGTGTCGGCGGTCTTGCCCTGGCCGGACAGCACGGTCCGCCGCGCCGGCCGGTCCCCCTGGGCCGGGGTCAGCAGTGCCGCGCCGGAGCCCGCGTAGTAGACGAAGGTGGTGGTGGCGGAGGCGTTGCCGGCGGCGTCCTTGGTGCGTGCGGACAGGGTGTGCCTGCCCGCGCGGAACACCGGCTTGGCCGTCGCGGCGGCGCCGGTGGTGGCGATCGTCTGCCAGGCCCCGCCGTCCAGCTGCCACTGGACTTCCTTGACGTCCGTCGACGGCGGAGTGAGGGTGAAGCCACCGGTGAAGTCACCGCTGGCGTTCGGTGTGCCGGACCACTGCCCGGCGGGGAAGTCGCCGGACGCGACCGAGGTCGCGGCGGGGGAGGCGGTGTCCACGGTCAGGGTGCGGAAGGCCGACCAGGCACTGGTGGCGGAACCGTCACCGGCGCGGACCCGCCACTTGTAGGAGCCCGCCGCGAGTGCGGCCGGGGTCCAGTTGGCCTGGGCTCCGGAGGCGACCGCGGCGCTGGAGCCGGTGCGCAGGGCGGCGGTTCCGGTCGAGGTCCACACCTCGTAGTCGAGGGTGACCTGCGAGCCGTCGCCGTCCAGGGCCTTCGCCGACAGCGTCGGGGTGGTGTCGTTGGTGGCCGCCGCGCTCAGCGGGGCGATCAGGGTCGGCAGCTCGGGAACCGAGTTGTAAGTGACCGACACATAGGGGGTGTTGGAGGCGGCGTTGCCGGAGTTGAACCGCTTCCAGCCGTACGGGTCGGTCTCGTCCGTGGCCCGCAGGCCCAGGTGGTTGGTGCCGTTGCCGTTGGCCGCCCACACCTTCGCCAGCGAGGTGACGTCGGCGCCGACCCATCCGTCGTCGCAGGAGCTGGAGAAGCCCTTGGTCTGGGTGCTGGTGGCGTACTTCGTCCCCCAGGACGGCTGTGCCGTCCAGCGCGAGGAGGTGCTCGCGGCCCCGGTGGACCACACCTCCCAGCTCTTCGCGGTGCAGGACCACGAGTGGTACGCGAACAGATTCAGCTTCGCCGCCGAGACCTGCTTGCCCGTGATGTTCTTCATCGGGAACGACAGGAACGACCGCGCCACCTGCGAGGAGCCGTTGTTGCCGAGCTTGAGGTCCGTGGAGGCGGACTGGTCGGTGGTGGTTCCGTCCTGTACGAAGGTGTCGAAGCTGGACCCTACGTTGATCGCGGGGTCGATCGTCACCGGGAACCGCGTCGCGCTGTCGGCCAGGAACTTCGTGTCCGGTGTCAGGGTCAGGGTGACGGTGTCGCCGTCCTGGGCCACCTTCACCCCCACCGGGGCGGTGCGCTTGTGCTCACCGGACTTGGCGTCCACCTGCGCGTCCCACATCACCGGGGTCGGCAGGACTCCGACGGACTTGCCCTTGGCGTCGGCGAAGGAGACCGAGCCGTCCTTGTTCTCCTTCGCGGTCAGGCCCTTGGCCGTCAGGCTGTAGGTGATCGCCCCGCTCGCGTCGACGGCGGAACGATCCTTCAGCTCCAGGAACTGCTCATAGCCGGTACGCGTCGACTCGATCAGGAGGTCCGTCGAGGGGAGGGCGCTCCGGTAACGGGCGACGTTCTTCTCCTCGCCCTCGATCTGGGGCGCGGGAAGGGCCCCGTACCAGCCCAGTTGCATCCGCTGCCCGGTCCGGCCCTCCAGTGTCACCAGGGGCACGCCGGCCGAACCCGTGCTCTCACCGACGCTCTTCAGCCCCTTGGGGGCCGTGGTCTTGCCGGCCAGGCGCAGCCCGTGCGGATGCCGTCGGGCGCCCACCGCGCCGCCCGAGAGCTTCTGCAACGAGACGTCGATGTCCTGCCATCGATCCTTGTCGTCCTGGAACCGGATCGGTCCGGCGTACGCCTCCTCGGTCACCGAACCGTCCGGGTTGACATACACCGTGGCGGTCTCGGTACGGGCGTCCAGCGCCTCGATCCGGCGGTTCTGGATCTTCGCCTTCAGTCGGGCCGCGGCCACCGACCCGGCGGTCGCGGACCCGAGGTCCTTCGCCCGCTTGTCCCGGTCGACGGCCGGGGCTTCGCGGCCCAGGCCGACCGCGACGGTGGAGGTTCCGGCGATCAGGGCGGTTTCGAACGCCATCGCCAGGACGACGGTCGCCGCCACCGAGCGGAGGCGTCTTCGCCGGGCCGGAGGAAGGAAGGGCTGGACGGACGGTCTGTCCGGTCTCCGGCCCGGTCTGAGGAACGTGGCTATCAAGCTCACTCCTTGCAACGGTGCGGGTTCGTCCCGCAAGCACCTGAAGATCTTCATACGGTGCTCACGAATGTCAATCCGTTGCATGACGGGTGATCACTTCCGGCCAAAGTTGGCGGATAGCGATTGGCTTGTTCACCTTGCGGTCACACGAGAAGGGGCTACCGCCTCAGTACACGGCCGGTGTGGGAGCGATACGGCGATGGCCTGGACGAGGCTGACGAGGCTTCAGTCCGAGCAACTGGTCGCGGAACCATCGGCCGTGGAGTTGATGGAGACGCGGTAGCCGGCGCCGGAGTCGAACTCGGGCCCGGTTTCGGTCTCTTCCGCTTCGAGGATCTCCTCGGTCAGGAAGTAGACGTCCAGCGTCGTCGAGTCGTCCTTCTTACCGAGGGTGAAGCACAGGCTCGCGGGCTTGTCCGCCTTCGCGGACTTCCGAGTGGCCGCAGAAGGCTTCCACCCGTCGCGCTCAGCCGCGGCGCGGTAGTGCCGGGTCACCTCGGCCTTGTCGCCGGGGAAGACATAGGTCCGGTCGGCGTACACCCACGCTTCGCCGCTGTCCTCCCAGCAGCCGGCGTTCAGATCCTCGAAGCCCTTGGGCACGATGGTCCCCTGAGGCCTGGAGTCGAGAACGCCGTACGACTTCAGCTCGTCGACCCGGCTCTCGGTGCCCTTGCAGCCCGTGGCGGAGGCGGCGTCCACGAGGGTCTCGCACCCGGTGAGCGCACCGGTCGACACCACGGCCACCAACAGGAGCCTGGCGCACCGGCCGGTTCCCTTACGAGATGCCAAGTCGACTCCTACGGTTGACGTGCCAGGCAGACGACTTCACTGCCTGATACCGAATACACGCGGTTAGTGACATTACCATCTCATCCGCCGCCCACGGTGTGGAGGCAACTCCCGTCGGTCTTGGGGGTGTTCAACAGTTCCGAGTAGGCCAAGTGCGGCCGCCCGGAGCCGGCGGTCAACTCCGGCCGGCGCCGATGGCCTTGATGACGGCGGCGGTGAACTCGGTGGTGGACGCGGAGCCCCCGAGGTCGCGGGTGGCGGTGCCGGCGGCGATGGCGTCGGCGACGGCCTTCTCGATGATCCTGGCGTCGGTGCTGGCCTTCTCGTCGCCATGCCTGGGGCCAAGCCACTCGAACAGCACGATGACGTCGAAGTCCTGGGCGCGGCGCACCAGATGGACGGTCATGGCGTCGATGTGGAAGTCGTCGACCGCCACGTCCGGGTACTCCTGGGCGACTTCCTGGCACACGGTGCGGAACAGACCGGTGGTGAGCCTGAGGACATTGGCCTTGTGGACGATCGACAGCTTCCTGCGACGCGAGCGGGGCAGGCCGAAGGCGACGCGGGCGACGCGTTCGGTGGCCTGAGGTGTTCTCGCGGACGATGACGAGGCCGGCACTGTCGCAGACGGCCTTGGTGCCCGGGAAGCTCTTTGGCGGGGCGGATGTTGGCGAACAGCCGGAAGTGTTTGCGCAGCGTGCCCGAGGGGTTGAGCGCGGACCTGTGCGGCTCGGGGTAGCCGACGGAGTCGTGCGGGCCGAGGTACCACACGTCCAGTCCCGCCCAGGCGTCCACGGTCTCCTCGGGAACGGCCGTGCCACGGGATTCGATCGCGGAGGCGCCGAGCGGCAGGGCCACCCAGTCGACCGGGACACCGGCGGCCCGCGCGGCGGCGGTGGCGATCTCCACGGACTGGTGGCGCTCATGGTGTGGATGCCTCTCGCGACTCTCAAGCTGTCCCTGTCCTGCTTGTCTTCCAGCGTCAGTCAGCCGGTGAAGCCACCCGCGTGCGACACCTACAGCAGAGGCGGAAGCCGGCGATCACCGACGGCCGGAGGCCCTCGCGCTACTGACCCCGCGAGCGGCAGGCAGGCAGGCAGGCAGGCAGTAGGACGTACGACCGGTGTCCGTCGAAGGTGACGCGCGGATCACGTCGAGATCCTCCGAACGCCCGCAGTGGACAGGCCGGTCGAAGCCCTCACCCCTGGCGCCGGCGAAGTGCCCAGTCACGGTCGCTCGGTGTCGGCTCGGTTCGCCAACGAGCTCGTAGGACTCCGTCGTTGTCGGGCATGACAGCCGCGCACAGAGGCATGCGCTCACCCGCATGGACAGGCAGGAGCACGGCGGCATGAGCTCGGGATATCCGGGCGGTCAGTTCGGGGAACTCGTCCTCTTCGGCGATGGCGCTGCGGATGGTGCCGTCGTCGTCCTGCCACACGCCTTCGACGAGGCCATCAGCGGGCAGGGTTCTGAGGACGGCGTCGATGTCGCTGGACAGGGGCGGCCAGACGGCGAGACGGGCCCGGGGAGCCAGTCCCAGGCGAACGGGGTCGATGCTGTCGCGAGTAAGGCGGTGCCATCGTGAGGGCCCTTCGAGGTACGTCTCTTCCAGGATTCCCGCACGACCGGTGACGACTGCACTGTGCACGTCGGCCCAGAAGTCGTCATCGCCGGGCCGCTGGATACCCTGCTCTTCCTCCTCGGCCCCGAAGGCGTACGGGGAGGCGTCCAGGCGTTCCGGGAACAGTCCGAGCTCCCGGGTGCGGGCCAACGCCTCCTCGCAGGGTCGGCTGCTGCCGATGTAGAGGTACTGGTCCCATCCCACATGGACCGTGAACGCGCCTTCCGTCTCCAGTCGGCACCAGGCGCCGTTGTCGCGCAACATGGCGCGCACCAGCCGCAGCGCGATGTCGAGCGGCACTTCTGCCCCGTCGTGAAAACCGGTGAGGCCGGCAGGGAAAAGCCCGTCCAACCCAAAGCCGCCCACCGGAGGCTCCACACCGAAGTGCACGAACGACGCGACCTGTGGTTCACGTACGGCCAAGTGATCGACGCCGCTGTCCCCGGCGAAGGCCGCGACCGCCTGAAGATAGGCCGCCTCGACCTCACCGTGATCGCTGACGGTGTCCTCACTGCCGGTGTAATGCCCGTGCTCGTCACGGTCGGCGGGGTCGTACTTGGTGACGCGGTAGACGTAGGGGAGCTGCACCGCCCCATCATCCAGCACGTTTGTGCCACGCCGCGAGGAAATGGTCAACGCAATGCGTCCCCTGGGCGCAGGGGGGTGAGAACGTCGTCCATGCCCCGTACGGGCACATCCACCAGTACTCGGTCGGCGGCAGCATCCCGTCGACGGCGATGATGCGGCATGGAGGGCATTCTCAGAACGCGAGTATGCCCAGTGGGCGGACCGCACCCTCGGCCACGCGCGCGTACCAGTCGAGCACCGGCTCTGCCCCGGCTCCCCCGGCCCGGAAGATGTCGTCCAGACTCGCGGGTACCACGACTGTCCCGTCTTCTGCCAGAAGGGGCAGCGGAGACAGGTCCTCCTCCACGGAGGAATCCGTCTCGGCAGCGCGGCGGGCCAGACAGCGGAGGATGCAGTAGCCGATCGCCTCGGAGTCCTGACGCAGCGAAGCCGGCAGCGACAGGTGCCGGACGACGGCCATGGCCGCCCCCAGGTACCGGACCGTAGCGCTGGCTTGTCGGCCGGGATTCGAGATCTCTGAGAGGAACAGGACACGCACATGCAAGAGGAGTGCTTTGCACGCGGCCACCGGATCCCTGCCTATCGAGTCGAGGACCGTGTCGACGAGGGCACTGCTCTTGGCCAGGAAGGGCCGCAGATCCTCGGCCAGGGCGGCCCCGTAGCGAATGCGGTCGTAGCGTTCCTCGACGGGGAGCAGGTCGAAGACGTTGCCGTTGATCTGTGAGAGCCGTTCCGCGTGTGCGGCCGTGAAACCGCGAGTGCTCGGGGCCTCCGCGCATCTCCTGACCGCCTGAGTGATACGGCAGGACTGCGTCGTCATGTTCGTGAGCGCCATTGTCCCGGCCGGGATATGAGGATCGAATGCCTCGTCGAACGGCCATTCCATGGGGTGTTGGCCATGGCACCGCCAGTTCAGTTCGTCAAGGACCGCATCGAGGTACTCGGCGTCGATTCTGGCCGCTGCTCGCGCCAGGCCCGCGAGCGCGACCACCGCGCCGACGGAATGGGCGGCATTCTGCTCCGCGTTGACGAACTTCTTGCGCGCCCAGTCGCACACGGTCGCAGCGTTCTGCCACGCGCCGCATTGTTCCTCAGCCCGAGACAGCAGGAGGAAAACCTCGGCCAGCCAGGGCTCTCGCTGTCCCTCCGCCAGCTCCATCCGGCGCAACTCGTCGAGCAGCGGCGGGACATATTCCACGGCCCTGTCCGCCTCGTGCAACAGCAGGCATGTCTCGATCCGGACGAGTCGCGCCCACAGGAAGTACTCGTATCCGTGGCTATCGGAGAGTTGCGACGCCCTGCCGGCGATCGGGCCGAGCTGCGACGCGTATGCGGCCGGACTGATGTCGCCGGATTCGAGCCGCTGACGCAGATACGTGCTGATCAGTTCCAGCGAATCGGGCTCCTGAAGCGCCGTGAGTGCGTTGCCGCGTTTCAGGGCTGTCAGCACGTGGCGCATGATCCAGCCGACGCCGATGTCCTCAGGAGTCCCCTGGAGTCGGGTCTGCTTACAGAGAGCGTTTACTGCTCTGCCGATTCGGATCCGTGCCGCCTCCTCGGGCGAGATGCTCGTGATCCCGGGAATTGCCCGGTACAGGTCCTCGTACTCTCGAAAGGTCACTCCGGTCACAGCCTGACCCACCAGGACATGACCGCTCATGGCGGAAAGAGCCTGCGCGGCGCATTTGTTCAGTGCCTGTCCGGTGTCCAGTCCCAGAAGGTCCTTGGTGATCGCCTGCGTCAGACTGTGCACCGTCCACATGTCCTGGAACGACTTCACGATGCGCATGCGCCGCAGCGTGGACAGCGCACGGGCGAAAGCGAACCTGTCCGTCATACGAGAGGAGTCGTCTCCGCGGCGCTGCCGGTACGCGGCGTGGGTGTGCGCCGCCAGGTTCATGGCCAGATTCGCGTGGTGCAGGACGGTGGTGACCGCCAGCAGATCCATGGCCTCGGGATGACGCTCTTCCAGCAGCGCCATCAGATGTCGGTGAATGACCGTCAGGGAACGGTGTCCCATGGAGGTTTCCGCCTCGAAGGTGGTACTGGCGGACAGGCGGAGCTGCTCGATGAACTCCCCGGGGCGCAGCCAGCCCTCACTGATGAGGACGCTGGAATGAGCGAGGGCGAGAGGCAGGCGCCCCACTTCCTCGGCGAGTTCCCTGCACTGTCCGTCCGTGGCGTGGTCGGCCACGATCAGGAGGCGGGCCATCTGGAACGCCTCCTCCTCATCCAGACAGCCGACCTCGACGATCCGGTGGGGCACAGGGATGCCGAGGTCACCGCTGTTGGACGTGATGATGACCAAGGTGCTCAGTGCGGACTTGACCACCCGTTCGACGGTTCCCCAGTCAGCAACGTCGTCGAGGAGCACGACAGGGGGCAGGTCGGCGGCCCGGGCCTGCAGGAACGCGCGGAAGGCCCCGATCGGATCGCCGTCGACTCCGCTCACGGGTAGACCCCTCTTCCCCACCTCCCTGGCGAGGGCATCCCGCAGCGTCTGCTCCTCGCCGGCTTCGAGGAGCAGCACGTCCCGATCGCTGAGACGTAATGCGGCCTCCTGCGCGAACGTGGACTTGCCGCAGCCCCGGGAACCGACCAGGCATACGACACCGCTCCTGGCGGAGCCGACCGCCACGTCGAAATCGGCGACCAGCCGGGGACGCTCGACGTACAGGGAGGTGGGTGGCGATGGTGTCGGTGAAGAGCCGGTGGAGGCAGCCGACTCCATCTCCAGCAGCTTCTCCGCGAGGATTCCGCGGAGCGTGTTGGTCCGGCGACCCCAAGTCGCGCGCGAGCCACGGAAACCCGACATCTTCTTCGCGTATCCGGTCAGCCGGTTGTAGTCGAAGCGGTTGCCGTCCGCGTCCGGTGGCAAGGCCGTGAACCCGTACAACACCCCCGCGAGCTCTCTCCATGTCGCGGTGAGATCGTCTGCCGAGGACTCCGGGAGGTCCTCGACCGCCGCCCTCACGACCGAGCGCAATGCCGCCGAGCGGTTGGAACTCCACTCCCGGGGGCGAAGGCTTTCGCTGATCCGGGCCAGGACGGGAAAACGCATCTCGTCCTCCTCGTTGGGCCGGGAGAACAGCTGCAGTTGCCGGTCGGCGGCGAATCTGAGCTCACGTCGCAGGTCAGTGGGGTCATCGAACCGCTGCATGCTCCGAGTGTTACCCAAGCGTGCTGCGTCCCACCGAGGATTCCCGACATCGGCGATCGGGCCCGCGGGCCGACGCTCACGCGATTGAGCCTGTGATTGAGCTTCAGCGCATCAGCATGCTCACACCTGCGATGCGACCTTCATGCCAAGCGTTGACCAGCAGGACGGAAGGTGGACGGTCAATGAGTGGGAAGAAGCGCGCACAGGGCGGCGACATGATGCCTCGGCGACGCAAGTTGTCGGTCGTGATTCCTTCGGCGAGCACTGTCTCGGGCTGTGCCGTCGTCACCGGCAGCAGCACGCTCGGCGCGAGTGTCGCGGCCGGCAGGGCGCCGACGGAGCCCGGACAGATCTGGCCGCTGGTCGTGCTGACTGTGGCGACGATGCTCTACGACCTTGGCCGAAGGGCACTCCGCCGGCGCCGCGTCTGACAGGCAACCAAAAAGCGCGGTGCCCAGGCATGTTCCCGGGCACCGCGCTTTACGGACCGGACGGCCGGCATGGGCGAATCGCCTCGTTCGGCCCGGAAACGGGGATGGGGCGGCGCGCGGAGGAGACCGATACCCCAAGACGACCCCTGTGTCCTCCCGCAATTCGACCTCCGTCCTCAGCCGTCAGCCCCGCCCGTCCTCAGCCGTCGGCCAAGCCCGTGCGCGCCTGCCGGTAGGGCCGTACCGCGCGGCGCGCTATGGCGAAGCGGTGTGTCTCCGACGGGCCGTCGTAGATCCGGAAGGGCCGTACCTCGCGGTACAGGCGGGCCAGTGGGGCGTCGGCGGCCGAGATGCCGAGGGCTCCGCAGATCTGCACCGCGCGGTCGACCACGCGGTTCACCGCCTCCGCCACGAAGGTCTTGGAGACCGAGGTGAGCTGTGGGGCGGCGGCGGAGCCGGTGTCCAGTTCCCAGGCGGTCCGCAGGATCAGCGCGCGACTCGCCTCGATGTCGATCTCGGAGTCGGCCAGCATCTGCTGGACCATGCCGAGGTCTCCCAGCGTCGAGCCGAACGCCGTCCGGCTCCCCGCCCGTTCCAGGGCGACGTCCTGGGCGCGGCGGGCCGCTCCCAGCCAGCGCATGCAGTGGGTCATCCGGGCGGGACCGAGCCGGACCTGGGCGCCTTCGAAGCCTCGGTCGACCGCGCCGAGCACCTGCCCCTCCCCCACCACGCACTCCTCGAAGACGATCTCGCTGTGCCCGGCGAAGAGAGACTCGTCCAGCGTCTCGATGCTCCGGACGATGCGCATGCCGGGGGTGTCGGCGTCGACCAGGAACATGGTGGCGCCGCCCGGGTCGCCGGGGCTGCCGGAGGTCCGGGCCATGACGATGGCGAAGTCGGCTCCCTGGGCGCCGGTGATGAACCACTTGCGGCCGTCGATGCGCCAGCCGCCGGGAACCCGGGTCGCGGTGGTGCGCAGGGAGCGGGGGTCGGCGCCCGCTCCCGGGGCGGGTTCGGTCATGGCGAAGCAGGACCGCGTGTCTCCCGCGGCGAGCGGACGCAGATACCTCTGCTGCTGCTCCTCGGTGGCCACCTTCTCCAGCAGGTGGGTGTTGCCCTCGTCCGGGGCCGCGCAGTTCAGCGCCAGTGGTCCGAGCAGCGAGTAGCCCGCCGCTTCGAACACCACCGCCTGTCCGCGCAGGTCCAGTCCGTGTCCGCCCCATCGGGCCGACACATGGGGAGCGAACACACCAGCCTCACGGGCGGCTTTTTGCAGCGTTTCCCGCAGCGCCTCGGGGGCGTCGTGCACGGACCCGCCGCACTCGCGCTCGGCCGGGATGACCACGTCGCGCACGAACTCGGTCGTCGAGGCCGCGAGTTGGGCGACATGGGGATCGACATCGAACTGGATGGGCACGGGGCCTCCCGCCGACGGGCGTACGGGCGTCGGTGCCCGTCGCGTCCTAGAAACTGTATAGCGTCTTCAGTATCTTGCCCGGAAGCACCCCGGACGGGAAGACGACAGAAGATGTCAGGAGAAACACCATGAACCTCCCCATGAGCCTCTCCGTGAACACCGAGCCGGTCCGGGTCGTCCGCCATCCCGACGGAGTCGTCGAGCTGCTGCTGGACGACCCCGGGCGGGGAAACGCTTTGGACCTGAGGACGGCGGAGGCGCTGCGGGACGCGGCCCGCGAGGTGGCCGTGGATCCGGGTGGCGCGGTTCTGCTACGGGCGGCGGGCGGCAGTTTCTGCGTGGGCGGTGACCTGCGCGCCTTCGCCGGTCGCGGTACGGAGACCGGCACCTATGTGCACGCCGTGGCGACCGCCGCGCACACCGCGATACAGGCCCTGTACGACCTGCCGGTGCCGGTGGTGACCGCCGTGCGCGGCGCGGCCGCCGGCGGCGGGATCGGGCTCGCCCTCGTGGGAGACATCGTCCTGGCGGCCCGGTCCGCGCGTTTCCGGCTGGCGTACACGGCGGTCGGTCTCACGCCGGACTGCGGGGCGTCCTGGTTCCTGCCGCGCCTGGTGGGCGCCCGCAGGGCGGCGGACCTGATCCTCACCAACCGGGTCCTGACCGGCGACGACGCCGAACGGTGGGGCCTGATCTCCCGGTCCGTGGACGACGGGGAACTGGACGAGACGGCACACCGGACGGCAGCCGAGCTGGCCGCCGGTGCCACCGGCGCGCTGCGCGCCGCGAAGGGTCTGCTGCGCGCCGGCGCCGGTGACGACCTGCGCCGCCACCTCGCCGACGAGGCGCGGTCGATCGCCGCCCTCGCGGACGGCCCGGAGGCACAGGCCCGCATGGCGTCGTTCCTCGCCGCGCGGGGCCGTACGAAGGCGGGCGAGGGGCGGGCCGGGGCCAGGGAATCGGAAAGTGTTTCTTGAGTCCCTCTTCACTAACGTGCCCGCCGGGGCGTAACCTCCGGGCAACACAGAACCGAGGAACCGGTCACCACAGAACCGGGGAAAAGGTGTGGCGATGCAATCTGCTGCCGTGGGCCTTCCGGACGCTCTCGACGGGCCCCTCACCGAAGCCGTCGTCGACCTCGTTCTGCGGGGGATGTGGCGCGGCCGGC
Organism: Streptomyces sp. NPDC001868; assembly: GCF_040297125.1. Lineage (NCBI taxonomy): Bacteria > Bacillati > Actinomycetota > Actinomycetes > Kitasatosporales > Streptomycetaceae > Streptomyces > Streptomyces sp. NPDC001868. The sequence continues at coordinate 79,970 of NZ_JBEOYO010000030.1, forward strand.
CGGAGTCCGAGCACCGTCCGCTGGTCGATGCCGGGCTGGCGATGGTGAAGGGCCCGGTGGTGCTGCCGACCGAGTCCGCCAAGGCCGTCGCCGCGCGGATCCTGCGGGTTCCCACCGGCTCCGAGCAGGAGGAGCGGATCACCGCCGCGTACGAGGCGTTCCTGCCGGTCAACCGGAAGATCCGCGATGTGTGCACGGCATGGCAGTGCCGCCCCGACGGCTCCGTCAACGACCACTCCGACGACGTCTACGACGCCGGGGTGCGCGAGTCGCTGGAAGACGTGCACGAGGCCATCCAGCCCGTGCTGCGCAGGCTGGACCCGGTGCTCGCGGGCAGCGGACGCTATCTGCCGGCCCTGGAGGACGCCCTCGACCGCTTCGACGACGGCGCGCACCAGTGGCTGGCCTCGCCGCTGTGCGACTCGTACCACACCGTGTGGATGCGACTGCACCAGGAACTGCTGCTCGTCCTGGGGATCAGCCGGGCCGAGGACGAGGCCCGTGAAGAGGAACTGGTCAACGGGGGCCGGGGTTGAGCGTCACCGACCGCGAGGCGGGCGCGCTCGCACGGCCCGAGGGTCCTCTCCCGCCCTCCGGAGCCGCCGGCCGCATCCTGGTCCCCTACGGGCAGGGACGCATCCGGGGCCTGGACGCCGACGAACTGGGCGCGCACGGTGCGGCGATGGACCGGCTGGTGGCCCTCGGCCTGCCGGTCGTGCCGGGGCTCACCGTGCCCGCCGGAGCCGCCGCATCGCTGTGCGAGACCGACACCGCCCGGGCCGCCGTCGACCTGGTCGAACAGCTCGCGGGGCGGCGCATCGGGGACACGACCCGGCCGCTGCTGCTGCGTCTGTCGGCGAGCGCGCCGACCGAGATCGCCGGACTGCCGCCCGACCTGGCCTGTCTCGGTGTCGACCCCGCCCGTGCCGACGACCTGTGCGCCGTCATCGGGCGTGCGGACGCCCTGCACGAGGTGTGGGCCGCGACCGTACGCATGATCGCCGAGTACGCCCTCGACGTACCCGGCGCGGTGCTCGACGACGCCCTCCTGGACACGCCCGAGCCACGGGCGCGGGTGGCGCTGCTGCTGTCCCTGGTGGCGGAGCACGGCTCCCGGCCCTTCCCCGACGACCCGGCGCAACAGCTCGCGCTGGCCGCCCGCGCCCTCCTCGCCCGATGGGACTCGCCGCGTGCGCGGAGGTCCCGCCGCTCCCAGCGGCTCCCCGCCGAACTGGCCGTCGCCCTGCATGTGCAGGCCCTGCGCATCGGCCCGGCCGACCACTCGGGCTACGGCACAGCTGTCAGCCGCGATCCCGAGACCGGCCGACTCTCCCCGCAGGGTTCCTTCTTCCGTGGGGTGCGCCGCAGCGCCCCGCCCCCGCACACCGGTGAACCGCTGGACCGGCTCGCGGGCGGCACCGCCCTACTCGAGCACTCCCTGCTCACCCTGGAGCGCCATCTGCGCGCACCGGTGTCGGTCGACTTCGAGGTGCGCGACGACGCGATCGCCCTGCTGGCCGCGTCGGCGCAACTCCGTCCGCCGCTGCGGGCCTCGGTGTGCCTGGCGGCGGACCTGGCCCGGGACGGGGCACTCGGCCGCGAGGAGGCCGTACGGCGGATCACCCCCGCGCAGGTGCAGGAACTGCTGCACGCCCAGCTCCGGCTGACCGGCGGGGAGGAACTCCTGGTGAAGGGGCTGCCCGCGTCGCCGGGAGCGGCGACCGGAGCGGTCGTACTGTCCAGTGAACGTGCCCTCGAACTCGCGGCCGACGGCACCCGGGTGGTCCTCGTGGCCGCCGAGACGACCCCGGCGGACGTCCCCGGGATGCTGGCCTCCGTCGCCGTACTGACCGGCAGCGGCGGCATCGCCTCGCACGCCGCCGTGGTCGCGCGGGGCGCGGGCAAGCCCGCGGTGTGCGGCGCGGAGGGACTGCGTGTGGACCCGGCCGCCGGGACGGTTCGCTTCGGGGAGCGGGTGGTGCGCGAGGGCGACCCGGTCTCGCTGGACGGCCGTACCGGCGCCGTGTACGCGGGGACGCTGAGCGTCAGTGTCGCCGGACCGCCGCCGGAGCTGTCCACCCTGCTGGAGTGGGCGGACGGCACGCGCCGGCTGGGCGTGCGGGCCAATGCCGACACTGCCGCCGAGGTCGAGACGGCCCTCTCCCTGGGCGCGGAGGGTGTCGGGCTGTGCCGTACGGAACACCAGTTCCTCGGCGAGCGGCTGCCGTTGATCCGCCGGGTGCTCCTGGCCGCCGACGCGGCCGCCCGCGACGAGGCGCTGTCGGAGCTGGAGCGCGCCCAGCACGAGGACTTCCGCGCGCTGCTGACCGCCGTGGGGAACCGCCCGGTGACCGTGCGCCTGCTGGACGCCCCGCTGCACGAGTTCCTGCCCGCGCCCGGCGAGGCCGGGGACGCGGCCGAGGAACAGCGGGCCGCCGCGCTGCGCGAGGCGAACCCGATGCTCGGGCTGCGCGGGGTGCGGCTGGCGCTGCTGCACGAGCGGCTCTACCCGGCGCAGGCCGAGGCGCTCTTCACCGCCTGGGCCGAGGTCGCCGCCACCGGGGCCCGGCCAGAGCTGGAGGTGATGATCCCGCTGGTCAGCCTGCCGGAAGAGCTGGCCGCCGCGTCCGCGTACGTGCGGGGTGCGGCCGACGCGGTCGCCGCCCGCACCGGGGTGGAGGTCCCGTACCGGCTCGGCACGATGATCGAGACCCCCCGGGCCGCACTGCTGGCCGGCGAACTCGCCGAGCACGCCGAGTTCTTCTCCTTCGGCACCAACGACCTCACCCAGCTCACCTACGGGTTCTCCCGGGACGACGTCGAACGTCAGGTGCTCGCCTCGTACCAGGAGCGCGGGTTCCTGACCGCCAGCCCGTTCGCCCGGCTCGACCCGCACGGGGTGGGCGCGCTGGTCGCCCTGGCGGCCGAGCGCGCACGGGAGGTGCGGCCCGGCATCAAGCTGGGTGTGTGCGGTGAGCACGGTGGGGACCCCGAGTCGATCGCGTTCTGCGACGACCTCGGTCTCGACTACGTCTCCTGTTCCGCGCATCGCGTGCCGGTGGCCCGGATGGCGGCCGCGCACAGTGCCCTGCGGGAACCGTGCGAAGAGAGCGGGAGTGCGCGATGACGAGCACCGTGGCCGACGGTACGACGGCCCTGTCGGACACCGAGCTGGAGGATCTGCGCGAGACCGTTCGGTCGGTGTGCGCGGACGCCGGCGGTACCGGCGCGGTACGCCGGCTGTCCGAGGACGCGCCCGGCATCGACACCGGGTTGTGGGACGCCCTCGGCCGGCAGGTCGGCCTCGCCGGGCTCGGGCTGCCCGAGTCGGCGGGAGGCATCGGCGGCCTCGCCGAGATCGCCGTGGTCTGCGAGGAGTTGGGCCGGACACTGGCACCGGTGCCACTGCTGTCCTCCACCGTGCTGACCGGACAGGTGCTGGCCGGCTGCGGTACGGCCGACAAGGCGCTGGCCGAGCTGGCCGGGGGCGCCGTGCATGCCCTGGCGGTCGCCGCGCCCGACGGGGTGTGGCGGGCCGGAGCCCTTCCGGTGGCCGTCTCCTGGCAGGGCGGCGTGCCGCTGCTGGACGGCACCGCGCCGTTCGTCCTCGACGGCGCCGACGCCGAGACACTGGTGGTGGCCGCGGCCGGGACCGACGGCGTGGACCTGTTCCTCGCCGACCCTCGCGAGCCGGGAGTCACGGTGCGCCGCGTCCCCACCCTGGACCTCAGCCGGGGCCAGGCCGTGGTCACCTTCTCCGGCGCCCGGGCCCGGGCGCTGACCGCGGGCGGCGAGGGGGCGGACATCGTCTCCCGCGCGCTGGACGTGGCCCTGGTGGCGCTGGCCGCCGAGCAACTGGGCGGAGCGCAGGCCGCGTTGGACATGACGGTGGCCCATGTGCGCGACCGTACCCAGTTCGGCCGGGCGATCGGCGGCTTCCAGGCGGTCAAGCACGCCTGCGCCGACATGCTGCTCCAGGTCGAGGGCGCGCGGTCGGCCGTCGTACGCGCGGTCCGGGCGGGCGGCTCACCGGAGGCGCTGGCCGAGGCGGCGGCGGTGGCACAGGCGTGGTGCGGCGAGGCGTTCGTGTCCGTCGCCGCCGAGTGCGTGCAGTTCCACGGCGGGATGGGCTTCACCTGGGAGCACGACGCACACCTGTACTTCCGGCGCGCCCAGTCGGACGCGGTCCTGCTGGGCGGCGCCGCACACCATCGGGAACGGCTGGCCGGGCTGCTGGGCTGGTGACGTGGCAAGGGAGGAGGGACGGAACGTGACCACCAGGCTGATCGACGAGTCGTTGTTCGAGAACCGGGGAGCCCGGGAGGACCGGGGAGACCGGGAGGACCGAGGGGACGGGGGGAGTCAGGAGAACCGGGAGTTCGACGACGGGGATCCGCCGCGTCTCGTGGGCGCCCGCTGCTCCGGGTGCGGCACCGTCGTCTTCCCCCGGCAGGACTCGTGCCCCAGGTGTTCGGACGGGACGATGACCGCGCGGGTGCTGCCGGTGAGCGGGCAGGTGTGGTCGTGGACGCTCCAGGCGTTCCCGCCCAGGTCTCCGTACCGGGCGCCGTCCGGCGGCCACCGGCCCTACCACGTCGGCTATGTGGACCTCGGTGAGGTGCTGGTCGAGGCACGGCTGGCGGTGCCCCGCGCGGAGATCCGGATCGGTCTGCCCGTCCGGCTCACCACGGTGCCCGCCTACCGGGACGAGGACGGAACCGAGGTGGTGACCTTCGCGTTCCGTGCGGAGCGTGACGGGGAGCGCGAAGCGGATCGGGAAGCAGATCGGGACGGGGAGCGATGAGCCGGCCCGACGACGTGTACGTGGTCGGATGCGGGATGCACCCCTTCGGCCGCGACGAGAGCGTCACCGGTATGGACATGGCCGAGCGCGCGGTGCGCGAGGCGCTGGCCGACGCCGGTGTCGCCTGGGAGGACATCGGTTACGCGGCCGGCGGCTCCGACGTGTCCGGCAAACCCGACACACTGGTGGGCCGTCTCGGCCTCACCGGGGTGCCGTTCGTCAACGTGCAGAACGGCTGCGCGACCGGTGCCTCCACCGTGCTCACGGTGGCCAACGCACTGCGTGCGGGCGAGGCCTCCCTGGGACTGGCGGTGGGCTTCGACAAGCACGAGCGGGGCGCGTTCCATGTCTCGGCGGCACGCTACGGGCTGGGCGACTGGTACGCCGAGACCGGCATGATGCTCACGACCCAGTTCTTCGCGTTGAAGACGCGGCGGTATCTGTACGAGCACGGGATCTCGGAGCGGGCGCTCGCGATGGTGGCCGCGCGGGCCTTCCGCAACGGCTCGCACCACCCCCTGGCGTGGCGGCGCAAGCCGCTGACGGAGCGGGAGATCCTGGACTCCGCCGAGGTCAGTCCCCCGCTCACCCAGTACATGTTCTGTTCGCCCGGACAGGGCGCGGCGGCCCTGGTGCTGGCGCTCGGCGACCGCGCGTTCGATCTGTGCGAGCGGCCGGTCAGGCTGGCATCGCTGGCCTTCCGGACGCGGCGGTTCGGCTCGTTCGAGGTGTTCTCGCCCTGGCTGCCGCCGGGACCGCACCGCAGCCCCAGCGTCGACGCCGCGGAGGCGGTCTTCCGTACGGCGGGGGTGCGACCGGCCGACGTACAGGTCGCCCAGTTGCAGGACACCGACAGCGGCTCGGAGCTGATCCACCTGGCGGAGACCGGGCTGTGCGGCCACGGCGAGCAGGAGGAGCTGCTGGCCGCCGGTGTCACCGAGCCCACGGGCCGGATACCGGTCAACACCGACGGCGGCTGTCTGGCCGGCGGGGAGCCCGTCGGCGCCTCCGGGCTGCGGCAGTTCCACGAGGTCGTACGGCAGTTGCAGGGCCGCGCGCCCGGTGTGCAGGTACCGGGCGCTCCCCGCGTGGGCTTCACCCATGTGTACGGGGCGCCCGGGATCAGCGCGTGTTCGGTCCTGACAGTGTGAAAGGCGGCGAACAAGGCATGCGGCAGAGTGGCAGAACCGCACTGGTGACCGGCGGGGCACGGGGAATCGGCCTGGAGATCGGCCGGCAGCTCGCGGACCGGGGACTGCGGGTCCTGGTCGGGGCGCGAGAAGCGGCGGCGGCCGAGAAGGCGTGCCGCGCCATCGGCCCGGCGGCACTGCCGCTGGTCCTGGACGTGACCTCCGCGAAGAGCGTCACCGAAGCGGTCCGGGGGGCACGGGAGCGGACCGGCGGGATCGATGTCCTGGTGAACAACGCGGGAGTGTCCCTGGACGGGGAGCTGCGGCCCCCGTACGTCGACGAGGACATCCTGCGCGCGACCCTGGACACGAACTTCACCGGCGCCTGGCGGGTGGCGCAGGCCGTGGTCCCGGGCATGGCGGCAGCCGGCTACGGCCGGGTCGTGAACGTCACCAGCTCGTACGGCTCGCTGGCGCTGATGGACTCCGGCCGGCACCCCGCCTACCGCGTCTCCAAGACGGCGCTCAACGCGCTGACCCGGATGCTCGCGGCCGAGCTGGCCGACACGGGTGTCCTGGTCAACGCCGCCGACCCCGGCTGGACCCGCAGCGGCATGGGCGGCCCGTCCGCCCCGCGCGGTCCTGAGGAGGGCGCGGACACCCCGGTCTGGCTGGCGACCCTTCCCGAGGGCGACGCGACGACGGGCGGGCTGTTCGCCGACCGCGAGCCCCTGCCCTGGTGAACCGCCTCAGGTCCGGGACGTGGCCGGCTTCGCCGACTGCGTCTGCTTCGGCGGTGCCTCCTCGGCGGCGACGATGCGCAGGGCCAGCGCCCTGACGGCCTCAAGGACGGACCGGGAGGGCAGCTGGGACAGCGGTCCCCCCTCCGCCCGCAGCGCGGTGACGAGCATGGTCGTACTGATCAGGGTGCGGACCGCGAGCGCCTGTGCCGCGTGCCGGGCCTTCGCCGCGCGGGGGCTGCGGGTGGTGCCCTCGGGCAGGTAGTCGTAGCCGCGCTGGATGTGCCGCTGCTCGAACTCGTCCCGCAGGAGCTTGACGCTGCCGTTGGCCGAGGCGACCTGGACCTGGTAGAGCCGCGCCTCGTCCGGATTGCGCTCCACCCAGTCCCATACGGCGTCGATGACCCGGACCAGGCCCTCCGCGTCGCCGGGCTCGGACTCGGGACGTGCCGCCTCCACGACCGCGTTCAGCTGGTCGAAGACCCGGCGCATGGCGAGTTCGAGCACTTCCTCCTTGCCGTCGAAGTGGTAGTAGACGGCCGTGGGCACCACCTGGGCCTCGTCCGCGATGTCCTGGATGCTGGTCTCCGCGAACCCGTTGCGGCCGAACACCCGCACGGCGGCGGTGATGATGTGCTGCCGCCGGGAGGGCCGGTGGGCGGGCTGTTTGCCGTTCTTCGTGGTGGCCATCATGCTCCCTGCCGACTGCCGTGAACCCGCCGTCCGTGGGCCCTGCGTACTCAGCAGTCTATCCAGTAACTCCAACCCTCCGTGGGCATAATTCCTGGTGCGTATGGGGCTCCGGGGCCTTCGGGTCCCGGCATACTTGACATCATGACGACCTCCCGGACCCGCGCCGCTCACCGTCCGTCGCGCAAGCAGTGGGTGATCGAGGCAGCCACCGAGTTGTTCGCGACCCAGCCGCCGGACGAGGTGACGGTGGCCGACATCGCCGCTCGCGCGGAGATGACGTCGGCGGCGGTGTACTACCACTTCTCCTCCAAGGACCAGGTCCTGTCGGAGGCCATGCGGGCGTTCGCCACCGCGCTGCGCGAGGAGATGCGGGCGGTCACGGAGGCCCACGAGCCCGGCTCGGGCATCGAAGATGCCATCACCACACTGCTGGCCTGGATGGGCGAGTACCGGTCCGCCGCCACCGTGTACTTCGTGTCGTCGGCCGGCATGAGCCAGGAGGCCGAGACCCTGCGGCAGGAGAGCCGTACGGAGTTGCTGGAGGAGCTGGTGCGGCTGATCCGCAAGGCCCGGGTGTCGGTCTCCGACGCCGAGGCGGCGGTGACCGGCCTGGGCCTGTTGGCGCTGCTGGAGACCGCGGCGATCTCGCAGGTGCGGGGCGACGACGTCTACCGGTCGCTGGGGCACCGCTCCTTCGTCCGCGAGGTCGGCGCTCTCGCGGAGCGGATCGCCGACCCGGCCACCTGAGCGTTGTAGGTCTCGGATCACACCAGGAGACGGAGGGGCTTGCTCAGCAACTCGCCGACCGTGCGCAGATATTCGGCGGCGGGTGCCCCGTCGACGGCACGGTGGTCGAAGGTGAGGCTCAGGGTGAGCACCCGCGTGCGCAGCGGCCGGTCGTCCACCCACTCGACGCCGTCCCTGAGCCTGCCCACCCCGAGGATCGCGACATTGCCGGGGTTGATCACGGGCGTGAAGAAGTCGACGCCGTATCCGCCGAGCGAGGTGACGGTGAAGGTGGCCCCCTCCAGCTGGGTGGGCGAGATCCGCCCTTCCCGCGCGGCCTGGGCCAAGGCCCTCGAACGGCGGGCGATCTCGGGCAGCGGCAGCGCCACCGCGTCCTCGATCACGGGGACCATGAGGCCGCCCGGAACGGCGACTGCGAAGCCCAGGTGGATGCCGTCGAGCAGATGGACGGCGTCCTCCCGCACGGTCGCGTTGAGCAGTGGGTGCTCGCGCAGGGCCAGGGCGGCGGCCTTCAGCAGGAAGTCGTTGAGGCTGGGCACCGGCAGGTCGCTGTCGGCCCACTCCTCCTTGAGGCGGTCCCGCAGGGACACCACGGCGTCCATCCGCACCTCGTAGCCGTGCGTCAGCTGGGCCATCTCCTGGAGGCTGGCGTGCATCCTGCGGGCGATGGTGCCGCGCATCCCGGTGAGCGGGAGGACGTCGCCGGGCTGCGGGACCGTGTTACGGCGGACGGGCGCCGGGGTGACGGCGTCCAGGTCGGACCGGCGGATCCGGCCGCCCGGCCCGGTGCCGTTCACCGTGGAGAGGTCGATGTCCCGTTCCTTCGCCAGCTTGCGGACCAGCGGCGAGGAGGGGGTGGCGCCCTGCGGGACCGGCGCGACGAGGTCGCCGGGGAGGGCCGCGAGGAACTCCTCCACGTCCTCGGAGACGATCCGGCCACGCGGCCCCGTGCCGCGTACGGCGGTGAGGTCGACGTCGGCGACCGCGGCGACCCGCCGGGCGTTCGGCGAGGACAGCAGCCGGCCACCGGCGCCATTGACGGAGGGCGCCGCACCGGCACCGCCGATGCCGGGGGCCGCCCCGGTGCCGGTGACGGTCGGCGGGACGCCCGGACCCGCACCGGCCCCTGGCCCGGCGGGCGTCGGCGCACCCGCCGCCTCCGGTGGCTGCTCCCCCTCGGCCAGCAGCCAGCCGATGAGGGCCCCGGCCGGGACAGTGGCTCCCGCCGGGACCACCGGGTGGAACAGCCCCCCGGCCTCCGCCTCGACGTCAACGTCGACCTTGTCGGTGGCCAGCCGCAGCAGCGCGTCGCCCTCCGCGACGGCGGCGCCGGTGGGCACCAGCCATTCGTCGATCGTGCCTTCCTGCATGGTCAGGCCGATCTTCGGCAGCAGAACCTCGACCGCCACGTCGGTCACGACCTTTCGAGCAGGCGCCGGCAGCCCTGGGCGATACGGGCGCGATCGGGTATGTACGCCTTCTCCAGGACCGGGGAGAAGGGCACCGGGGAGAAGGGGGCGCCGATGCGCAGGACCGGCGCGTCCAGGTAGTCGAAGACGGTGTCCTGGATCTGGGCGGCGATCTCCGCGCCGAGCCCGCCGAAGGTGACGGCCTCGTGCACCACGAGCACCCGGTTGGTGCGGCGGACGGAGGCGAACATCGTCTCGGTGTCGAGGGGCTGCACGGTACGGGGGTCGATGACCTCGATCTCCACGCCCTCGGCGGCGAGTTCGTCGGCCGCCGCGAGGGCCTCCCCCACCATGCGGCCGAGGGCGATCACGGTGACGTCGGAGCCCTGCCGCGCGGTGTGCGCCTGGCCCAGCGGGATGCCGTAGATATCCTCGGGCACCTCGGCGGTGCTGCCGAGCAGGACCTTGTTGAGCATGACGACGACCGGGTTGTCGTCCCGGATGGCCGAGACGGTCAGGCCCTTGGCGGTGTACGCGTCGCTGGGCATGACCACCTTGAGGCCGGGCACGTGGCACAGCCAGGCCTCCAGGCTCTGGCTGTGCTGGGCCGCGGCGCCGAGGCCCGCGCCGGAGGCGGTGGTGATGGTGAGCGGCACGGACAGCGCGCCGCCGAACATGTACTTCATCTTGGCCGCCTGGTTGACGATCTGGTCGAGGCAGACGCCGATGAAGTCCATGAACATCAGGTCGACGACGGGGCGCAGGCCCCGGGCGGCGGCCCCCACGCCGAGGCCGACCAGGGCGGCTTCGGAGATCGGGGTGTCGATCATGCGGCGGGGGCCGAACTCGTCGAGCAGGTTGTCGAACATACGGAACACGCCGCCGTATCCGGCCACGTCCTCGCCCGCGACGAAGACGTTCTCGTCCTCACGCATGGCCTGCGCGAGACCCTCGTTGAAGGCCTTGACGTAGGACAGCTTGCGGGCGGCGACGACCGGGGCGCCGGCCGGTGCTCCGGTGGTGGTGGTCATGGCAGTCATGGCGGTCATCCCGAGTAGACGTTGAGCAGCAGGTCGGCGGGGTCGGGCAGCGGGCTCGCCTCGGCGTACGCGATGGCCTCGGCGATCTCGTCGCGGGTGCGCTGCCATACATCGTCCAGCTCGGCACGGGTCGCGGTGCCGTCGGCGACCGCGCGGGCCTCGATGAGGTCGATGGGGTCGCGGGACTTCCACTCGGCGACCTCCTCGTCCGAGCGGTAGGGGTGCCGCAGGCCCTTGACGCCCTGGTGGTCGAAGAAGCGGTAGGTCTTGGCCTCGATCATCATCGGGCCCCCGCCGGCCCGGGCCCGTTCGACGGCTTCGGTGGCGGCGCGGTGGACGGCGACCGCGTCCATGCCGTCGACGATCACGCTGGGCATGCCGTAGGCGGCGGCCCGGTCGGCGACATCGGTGAGCAGCATGTGTCCGGACTGCGGGGTGAACTCCGCGTAGCCGTTGTTCTCGCAGACGAAGACGACGGGCAGGCCGAGGATCGCGGCCATGTTGGCGCCCTCGTGGAAGGCGCCGATGTTGGTGGCGCCGTCGCCGAAGAAGGTCACGGCGACGCTGTCCTCGCCCTTGTAGCGGGCGGCGAAGGCGGCGCCCACGGCGATCGGGACACCGGCCCCGACGATGCCGTTGGCGCCGAGCATGCCGCGGGTGAGGTCGTTGATGTGCATGCTTCCGCCGCGGCCGAGGCAGGCGCCGGTGACCCTGCCGTACAGCTCGGCGTACATCTCGCGCAGGCCGACGCCCTTGGCGACGGCGTGCCCGTGGCCGCGGTGGGTGGAGGTGATCTGGTCGTCGTCGCGCAGGGCCGCCATCACTCCGGCGGCCACGGCTTCCTGGCCGACATAGAGGTGCAGGAAGCCCGGCAGTTTGCCGGCCTCCATCAGCTTTCCCGCCTCGGTCTCGAACAGCCGGATGCGCACCATGCGTTCGTGCAGGTCCTTGATGATCTGCGGGCTGACCTGCGGGGATTTCTTCGACGCTGTCGACGCTCGTTGAGCCATCGTCCGCCCCTTCGTCCGAGGGAGGTTGCCAAGCAATCGGACTTACTTGTGCCGGTCTACAGTAACCAGCATGGGGCACCTTACTGAACAGTGTCTCTAATTACTATGCCCGGGTTCCGGGCAGCCGCCTCGCGCGTCCACCAACTCCACGGTGTTGCCCTCCGGATCCGCCCAGAAGCTGATCCGCCGGCCGTGCGCCCGGATGACGACCGGGTCCGACAGGGGCCGGGCGCCCGCGGCCGGCAGCGCGGCCACCACCGGGTCCATGTCGTCGAAGTGGAAGGTGAGATACGACAGCCCCGGACGCCCGACCGACCAGGGCGCCGCGAACGCCGACACCGGCGCCGACCGGGGACGGATCAACTTGACGCACCCTCCGGAGGGGACCCGCAGCCAGGCGACCGTCAGCTCGCCGCCGAGCCCGGCCGGGCCCCCGATGGACTCCGGAACGCGTGAGCGGTGCTCGGCGCGACAGCCGAACGCGTCGAGGTAGAAGCGCTCCATCAGCTCCAGGTCCCGCACCACCACACCCACCTCGAACGGCAGGGTCATGACCATCGCACCCACCCCCAGGGAACACCGAGCGGCCACTTCGACACTTTCTATTGACAGAGCACACTAAGTCCTGTTGTCGTTTCGGACACAACCCAGCCGTCGCGTTCCGAAGCCGGTCACCGGCTCGCGGCTGGGAGGATTGTGAGGACATCGTGGTCCAGACCAGTTCGCCGGAGATTCGGGAAGCGGGAGCCGAGCGCGGGTCGCCGGCCTCGGCCCCCGCAGCGCCGTCGGCCCCATCGGCCCCGTCGACTCCCGAGTACGCGTCGTGGATCAGCCAGGACCGGTCCACCGACGCCGCCTCCGTGACGATGCGGCGCGAGGCCGCCGAGCTCGTCGAGCGGGTGATGGCGCACTATCGCGACAACACGACGCACGAGGCGGACGGCCAGTGGACGGAGGCCGTGGCCAACTACCTCGACGCCGACCGCTGGCAGCGCGAGACGGACGCCGTCCACCGCAGCGTCCCGCTGCCGCTCGCCATGTCCTGCGAGCTGCCCGGGCCGAACACCTACAAGGCGATCGACGTGCTCGGCATCCCGGTGCTGATCACCCGTGACCGGCAGGGCGCCGTGCACGCGATGATCAACGCCTGCCGGCACCGGGGAGCCAAGCTCCTCGAACCCGGCTGCGGGGTGTCGAAGCGGCTCACCTGCCCGTACCACTCCTGGTCGTACGACCTGGCAGGGGAACTGCGGGGCGTGTACGCCGAGAAGACCTTCGGCGAGGTCCCGCGCGAGGGCCGCAGCCTCGTCCGGCTGCCGGCCGGGGAGCGCGCGGGCATCGTCTTCGTCTCGCTGGACCCGGCGGCCGAACCCGACCTGGACGCCTGGCTGGGCGACCTCCAGCCCCTGCTGGAGGGCCTGCGGCTCGCGGAGTGCCACCACTACTCGACCGGCGAGCTGACCAGTCCCAACTGGAAGGTCACCCTCGACGGGTATCTGGAGACGTACCACTTCGCCTCGCTGCACCCGAAGACGGTGTTCGAGACGAACCTCTCGAACATGATGGCCCACGACACCTGGGGCCCCCACCAGCGCATCGCACCGGCCCTGCGCCCCATCGCACAGGCGGTCGAGCTGCCGCCGGACCAGCGCGACCCCGGGGACTGTGTGGGGCCCATCTACTGGCTCTTCCCGGGTCTCGCGATCGCCGGAGGCTGGCGGCAGAAGATCGCCGTCTCCCTGGTGCTCCCCCGGACGGCGACCGAGTCGGTGACCCAGCAGATCATCCTGCTGCGGGAACCGGCCGTCACCGAGGAGGAACGCCACGCCGCCGACCGGTTCGGCGAGTGGTTCCACGAGGTGGTCCGCGACGAGGACTACGCGACCACCTACGGAGTCCAGCAGGGTCTGAAGGCCCTGGAGGGGACCGATTTCGTCTTCGGACGCAACGAGCCCGGGCTCCAGCACTTCCACCGCACCATTCACCAGCACCTGGACAGGGGCGCCACAGCAGCCCCCAGAGCCACCAGGTGAGCAACCAACAAGACTCGCGGGAGAACACCATGGTGGCTACGGGCAGCCTCGACGGACGTGTCGCGGTGATCACGGGCAGCACGCGCAGCATCGGCCGCGCCATCGCCGAGGCCTTCCTGGCCGACGGCGCGACGGTCGTCGTCAGCGGCCGTTCGGAGATCAAGGGCAAGCAGGCCCTGGAGGAGATGGGCGCCGGGGACCGGGCCGTCTTCCACCCCTGCGACGCCAATAGCCAGGAGGACATCGAGGGCCTCGCCGACTTCGCCGCCGAGCGCTTCGGCAGGCTCGACATCTGGGTCAACAATGTCGGCGGCAGCTCCGGCTTCGCCCCGATCCACCTGCTCAGCGACGAGGCGTGGCACGACGCCCTCAACCTGAACGTCAACGGCTACTTCTACGGCACCCGCCGGGCGCTGCCGAAGATGCTGGCGGGCGGCTGGGGCCGCATCATCAACATCTCGTCGGTGGAGGGCAAGCAGGCCAACAAGCCCGCGATCAGCCACTACATCACCAACAAGCACGCCATCCACGGCCTGACCAAGGCGACCGCCTTCGAGTACGGCACCCAGGGCATCACCTGCAACGCCATCTGTCCCGGCGCCGTCGACACCGACCTGATGCGGGCGGCGGGTCCGGCCGCGGCGGAGGCCGAGGGCATCTCGTACGAGGAGTGGCTGGGCCGGTTCGCCGAGCACGCCGCCACGAAGAAGATCACCACGGTGGAGCAGGTCGCGGCGGTCGCCTCGCTGCTCGCGAGTGAGGCGGGGGCGGGTATCACCGGCACGCTGATCAGCGTCGACGGCGGTACGGCGCAGTGGTAGGCGCGGGACGGGCAGGGGCGGGCGCGGTTACGGGTACGGACAGCGGGAGATCTCGGTCATGAAGAGCTGGATCACGGACTGGCAGCGCAGTGAGCGGCTGCCGCACTACACCCGGGCCAACGCGGGCGAGACCCTGCCGGACCCCGCCAGCCCGCTGGGCTGGACCCTGGTCTGGGGGCGCGGCCTGCGGGGCTGGCGGAACGGCTTCGTCGGCTTCGGCATCTACCGCGAGGAGGAAGTGGCCGGCCCCCGGCCGCCGTTCGTCGGCATGTTCGGCGGCCACTTCTATCTCAACCTGTCCCACATGCGGCTGTTCGGCATCCGTATGGGCCAGACCGCGGACCAGATCGACGCGGCCTTCGTCGGCCAGCGCTCCGACACACCCGTGTACGTGGCCCACCCGGACGACCAGGACGAGGAGCTGACCGGCAAGGCGGGCGCGACACTTCAGCGGATGCTCGGCCAGGCCGGCTTCCCGGAGGCCGACGCCGACCGGGAACGGCTGCGCGCCCTGCGCCGCTCGCGCCCCGACCTCACCCAGCTGTCCGACGCCGAACTGGTGGCGCACGCACGGTCGTTGCTCGACGAGGTGGAGACGACCTTCCAGCGGCACGTCGAGTCGTCGCTGCCCGCGTCCGTCGGACCGGCGATCCTCGGCCCGCTGTGCGCGAGCGTGGACCGCCCCGGCGCCATGCTCGACCTGATCGGCGGTCTCGGTGACGTCGACTCCGCCTCCCCCTCGACCGGGCTGTGGACACTGTCCCGCCAGGTGGCGGCCTCGGCCGAGCTGAGCGCGCTGTTCGACCGGGGTACGGCGGCGGTGGAGCAGGCGCTCGACACCGCGACGGGGGATGTGAAGGCGTTCCGGGACTCCTTCGAGGAGTTCCTCGCGGAGTCCGGCGACCGCGGCCCCAACGAGTGGGACATCCACGCGCTGTCCTGGGAGGCGGCGCCCGTCCAGGCACTGGCCCTGGTCGACCGGATCCGGCACAGCCCCGACGACGACTCCCCGGCCGCCCGTCGCGAGCGGCTGACCGAGGGGCGTGAGCGGACGGCGCGGGAGATCCGGGCCGCGCTGCCCGAGGAGACGCGGCCCATGCTCGACGCCGGTCTGCACGCCTCCCAGGTGTGGATCCCGGCCCGCGAGCGCACCAAGGCGAACTGCGTCACCGTCGTCAACGAGATCCGTATGGCCGTGCGGGAGCTCGGCCGGCGGGGTGTCGAGGCGGGGCTCTTCGCCCGGCCCGAGGACGTGATGATGCTGCTGGACACCGAGCTCGACGACTATGTGGCCGCCCCGGAGCCCTTCGGGCCCGTGATCGCACGGCGGCTGGAGGAGTACGCGGGGCTGCACGAGCTGGAGCCGCCGTTCTTCGTCGCCGACGACGCGCAGACCGAGGTCGACAGCTGGCCGCGACGCGCCGAGGAGCGGACCCCGGCGGCCGTCGAGGGCGATGTGCTCCGCGGTGTGGGCGGCAGCCACGGCACCTACACGGGCACCGTGCGGGTGGTCACCGACCCGGCCTCCTGCGAGGCGCTGGAGCCCGGCGAGGTGCTGGTCGCGCCGATCACGGACGCGGCCTGGACCCCGCTGTTCCTGGTCGCCGGTGCGGCCGTCGTGGACGTGGGCGCGCTCAACAGCCACGCCGTGGTGGTCTGCCGTGAGCTGGGCATCCCGGCCGTGATCTCCGTCGAGAGCGGCACACGGCGGCTGCGGGACGGCATGGTGATCACGGTCGACGGTGACAAGGGCACGGTCACCGTGGACAGCGTGCCGGCGGCAGCCGCCATCTGAAGCACCGCGGGCCCGTCGGCTCTCCCTGCCCGCTCGACGGGCCCGCGGGCACGACCACGAAAGGACCACCGTGGCAGAGGAAGTCATCGTCGCCGGCTGGATGGACTACGCACCCGGCGACCGCGACACGATGCTGGAGCACCTCGTCGAGCTGGGCCACCGTACCCGCGCGGAGGAACCCGGCTGCCTGGACTACGCGATGACCGCCGATCCCACCGACGAGCGGCGCATCCGGGTGTACGAGCGCTGGGCCTCCCAGCAGGCCCTCGACGAGCACTTCGCCACCCCGCACATCAAGGACTTCCGGACCGCGGTGGCCGAACTGACCCGGGTGGGTGTCTCGTTGGACGCGTTCGGCGTCACCGCCGCACGGCCCATGCGCTGAGTCCGCCGACGGCGGCCCCCTGGAGAAGCCGATGCCGGCCGGTTCCTTCATCCGCCGCGCTTCCAGGAGGGGGGCCTCCCGGGTGAATGGTCCACCGACGGGCCCAACGGGAAAGCCCATTGACCGAACAGCCCGACATACTGTGCGAATGCCTGCACAAAAGACAATTCCTCACTTGATTCACCAGACGTGGAAGGACTCCGATCTCCCGCCGCAATGGCAGAAGTGGTCCGAGTCCTGGCGGCTGCACCACCCCGGCTGGGGGTACCGGTTGTGGACCGACGCGGACAACCGCGCATTCCTCCAGGAGCACCATCCCTGGTTCCTGCCGGTTTACGACGGCTACCCCGAAGCGATCATGCGGGCCGACGCGATCCGCTATTTCCTGCTCGACCATTTCGGCGGGCTCTACGTGGATCTGGACTTCGAGTGCCTGAGCCCGGTCGATGGAATCCTTGACGGGCGGGAACTCGTCCTCGGCTGCGAGCCCGAGGCGCACACACGGCTGCTGCTCGCCCGCCGGCGCGGCTTCGACCGCATCGTCGGCAACGCGTTCATCGCGTCACGGCCGGGCCACCCCTTCTGGGCCCATGTGCACCGGCAACTGATCGGCGCCCACAAGCAGTCCAACACGCTCGACGCGACAGGCCCGTTCTTCCTCACCCGAGCGATCGACAGCTCCCCGGAGCCGGACTCGATCACGGTTCTCGCCCCGGAGGTCCTGTACCCCGAAGTGAGCCCGTACGCGACAGAGCTGTTCGGCCCGCAGGAAGCGGACTACGACCGTGCGAACGCCGTGCACCACTGGTCGGGCAGCTGGGCGTGCGACACCCCGGCCACGCCGCGGCTCTCCCCGGTCACACGGTTCCCGTTCTGGGCCAGCCAGGAACTGCAACCGGTCGCCGACGGCCTGCTCAACGTGGAGGCACAGCGCCGCCGCTGGGCCTCGGGCGCGCCCGCGCCGACGGTGTCATGCCTGATGGTGACCAAGGACCGGTCGGCGACGGCACAACGTGCGATCACGTGCTTCCGCGCCCAGACCTACGCGAACCTTGAACTGGTCGTGGTGGAGGACGGCACTGATGACGCCCTCGAGCAGCACATCCGTGATCTGGACGACCCGCGGATCCGCCATCACCGGCTCCCCTCGGAGGGCCGGACGCTGGGGGAACTGCGCAACGAGGCGGTGGACCGGGCCACCGGCCCCTACGTATGCCAGTGGGACGACGACGACCTGTACGACCCGGAGCGGGTCGAGACGCAGATGGCGGCGATTCTCGCGCTCGGCGCCGAGGCCTGCTTCCTTGCCCGTGAGCGGTTGTGGTGGCCCGCCCGCCGCCGGCTCGCGATCTCTTGTGCGCGGGTCTGGGAAGGGTCGATGGTGTGCGCGAAGGACCGGCTTCCGCGCTACCCGGCGCTGCGTCGGGGCGAGGACACCCCGGTGGCGGAAGAGGTGGTCCGGAGCTGCCGGGTCGTTTCGGTCGACGCGCCCGAGCTGTACACCTACGTGTGCCATGGGAACAACACGTTCGACGAGTCGCATTTCGCGGAGCACTTCGAGGTGGCGACCCAGATCTGGGCCGAACCCGACGCCTACGCCGAGCGGTTGCTGGCCATGGCGACCCGGCTGCCGCTCGAACCGGGGGACATCGCCCACGCCGAGACCGGTGCCGAAGCCGCCCGAACCCCCGAGCGGAAACCGCAGGCGGCCCCCGAGCCCGCCCCGGCGCCGGCCGAGGAGCGGCCCTCGGTGCTGGTGCTCACCCCGCTCAAGGACGCGGCCGCGTTCCTGCCCGTCTACCTGGACCGCCTTCGCGCCCTGGACTATCCGCGGGGGGCGATCTCGCTGGGCCTGCTGGAGGGTGACAGCGGGGACACGACGCCCGAACTCCTCCGGCAGGTCCTGCCGGACCTCGAGGCGGAGTTCCGGCGGGTGACGCTCGTACGCCGCGATTTCGGCCTCCAGTTGGCCGGTCCCCGTTGGGAGCCCGGCATCCAGCGCCGGCGTCGGTCGGTGCTGGCCAAGGTGCGCAACCATCTTCTCTCCCGGGCGCTGATCGACGAGGAGTGGGTGCTGTGGCTCGACGTCGACGTCACGGACTACCCGACGGACCTCGTCCAACGCCTGCTCGGCGCGCGCAAGGACATCGTCGTCCCGCACTGCGCCACCGCACCCGGTGGGCCCACGTACGACCTCAACACCTTTGCGCTCAGGCCCGGATCCGGCGCGCTCAACTGGACTCAGTGGCTTCGCGACGGCATCCTTCAGCCCCCCAAGGGCTTCGGCCGGATGTACCTCGACGAGCTGCGCGGGCAGGGACTCGTCCGCGTCGACTCGGTCGGCGGCACCGTGTTGCTGGTGCGCGCCGACCTGCACCGCGACGGCCTCGCCTTCCCGTCCTTCCCCTACCGGCAACTCATCGAGACCGAGGGGCTGGCCGCGATGGCCCAGGACATGGGCACCGCCTGCTGGGCGCTGCCGGATCTGGAAGTGGTGCATCCGCACCATGCCGTACCGGAACGGGCGCGCACCGAAGCCGTGTCCCTTTCCTGACCGGCGGAGGGGGGCCGGGCGGGCGTCGATTCAGCCACCTCACTCACGGTGAGTGTTCGCTTTGACACATTAAGTGAGCAATTTTACGGTGGTTCCACTGCCCTCGCCGTGGAGGTTCCGGCGCTTCGGGGCAGGTCCCCATCCCCTGCAGAAAGGCACCACCGTGAAAGCCCGTGTCATCACCTCGCTGGCCCTCCCCGCGGCACTGGCCACCGCCGGTCTGCTCAGCACCGCGGAGGCGGCCTACGCCGCCATCGGTCCGGACACGCTGACAGCGTCCGCGAAGTACGGATACCAAGGGCAGTCCATAGACGGCGAGGCCGGCGTCACCCCCGTGTCCGGGCCCCCCTGCACGCCGATCGGCAACGTCACCATCACCGACTACGGGCACTGCTGCACGCCGGTGGGCAACGTCACGATCACCGACTACGGGTACTGCTGCACGCCGATCGGCAACGTCACCATCACCGACTACGGCCTGTGCCTGGACCAGCACGAGCACGTAGGCGACCACCACGAGCACGGGCGCGACCACCACTACAGGGATCAGCACCAGTACAGCTAGCGCTTGATCCAGCGGTCTGCTCGGGCGTGGCCCTCGAAGAGGGCCGGGGGGGCGCCCCGCGCCCAGCACACCACAGCCGACCACCCGTCGCAGCCCGCGTCCTCCCGGCTCCCGTCACTCCGTCTTCCCGTTCCGAAGCGAAAGACCGCGTATGCCGCCGCACAGCCCCCGCAGTTCCGACCCCGTGGTCTCGGTGGTCATCCCCTGCCATGACTACGCCCGCTATCTGCCCGAGGCCCATTCCAGCGTGCTCGCCCAGACCTTTCAGGACTGGGAGCTCGTCATCGTGGACGACGGCAGCACCGACAACACCGTCGAGGTGGTCAAGTCCCTGATCGACCGCCATCCCGACCGGCGCGTCAGGCTGCTCCAGCAGGCCAACGCCGGCGTCTCCGCCGCGCGCAACACCGGGATCGCGGCGGCCACGGGCCGCTACGTCCTTCCGCTGGACGCCGACGACGTGATCGCTCCCACGATGCTGGAGAAGACCGTCGCGGTCCTGGACGCCGACCCCGGCATCGCCATCGCCTCGACCGATGTGTTCACCTTCACCGACGACGATCTCCCCCCGCAGGCGATGCCCCTCCCCGCCTACAGCAGGGAGCTGATGCTCCAGCGACTGATCATGTTCTACTGCTCGCTGTACCGACGTGAGGTGTGGCAGACCGTGGGCGGGTACGACGAGACCATGCGGGCCGGAGAGGACTGGGACTTCTGGATCGGCTGCGTCGAGCACGGCTTCGACGCCCACCACATCCATGAGCCGCTGTTCGGGGCGCGCAACAAGGACACCGGACTGCATCTGGAAGCCGCCGAGAACGACCTGGCCATCCGGGCGCGGATCGTCGCCAAGCATCCGAGCCTGTTCAAGCCGGTCACCCGGGGCTGGGCGCGGGCCGTGCTCAGCCAGGACGCGGAAGCCTGCCTGCGGGACGAGCAGGTGCCCGACGACATCCTCACCCGGGCTGCCGAGATGGACCAGTTCCTGACCGCCGTCATGGCCCTGCAGCGCACCGCGCGGGTGCAGTACTACCACATCAAGCGGCTGGAGAAGGCACTGGCCGCTCGCGACGGTGCCGCCGATCCGCCCGTTCCGGAGAAGGCTCCCCTCCCGGAGAAGGACGCCGCCCGGGGGAAGGCTCCCGCCCCGGCAACGGTTTCCGCCGTCTGACGCGGTGGCCGGCTCATCCGGTGGCCGACGTACGGCCGTACGGGTCCGGTGCCAGCCGGACCAGCATCTTGCCGGTGTTGCCACCGGCCAGCAGGGACAGCAGCGCCCCCGCCGCGTTGTCCAGGCCGTCCACGACCGTCTCGCGGGCGGTGATCCGGCCCTCGGCGAGCCAGCCCGCGACCCGTCGCTCGAACTCCGGCCGCAGGTCGTCGTGGTCGCGGACGATGAAGCCGCGCAGCGTCAGCCGCTTGAGGACCGCCTGGATCAGCTGGTTGATGTCGGCGGACCGTCCGTCGCCGCCGAACTGCGACATCATGCCGCACAGGGCTACCCGCCCACCGGTGCGCAACGCGTGCAGGGCGGCGGCCAGTTGCTCACCGCCGACATTGTCGAAGTAGACGTCGACACCGTCGGGTGCCAGCCGGGCCAGCGCCTCGCGGACCGGCTCGGCACGGTAGTCGGCGGCGGCGTCGTAGCCGAACTCCTTCACCAGCAGGGCGCATTTGTCCGGCCCTCCGGCGGTCCCGATGACACGCTCCGCGCCCAGCAGACGCGCGAACTGGCCGGCGGCTGTGCCGACGGCCCCGGCCGCGGCCGAGACGAGGACGGTGTCGCCGGGGCGGAGTCCGGCGACGCGGGTCAGGCCGACGTACGCCGTGAAGCCGGTCTGGCCGAGCAGCCCCAGCCAGGTGGGCAGCGGGGCGAGCCCTGGGTCGATGCGCTCCGCGCCGTCGGTGTCCGCCGCGTCCAGCACGGCCCGCTCCCGCCAGCCGAGCTGGTGTCGTACGAAGGCGCCGGCCGGCACCGCAGGGCAGCGGCTCTCCTCCACCACGCCGAGAGCCCGGCCGTCGAGCGGCGAGCCGGGAGTGAAGTTGTGCGTGTAGTGCTTCTCGGTGCTCTCCAGGCGCCCCCGCATGGACGGGTCGACGCTCATGTAGAGGTTGCGGACGAGCAGGTGCCCCTCACCCACGGGTGGCAGCGGGCGCTCCTCGACGGCGAAGTCGTCGGGCACCGGTTCCCCTGCGGGCCGGCGCACCAGACAGACCACGCGCGTGGTTCGGGGTGTCACCGGGTCACTCCCCCGGCTGCAGGGTGCCGCGCCGCCGGGCGAGCCGCCCCACCCAGCCGGCCATCTGCAGATCGGCGTGGCGCAGTTCGCCCGACTGCCAGCGGGCCTGGAAGTCGAAGACGCCCCGCGCGCCGGTCTTCGGGTCGGTCACCTCGACCAGGCCGTCCTCGGTGAGCCGGTACACATGCCCGGTCAGCGGGTGGATCACTTGCTTGGGCATGGGGGCCTCACTCCTGCACTCGGCGGCGTACGCCGCGCTTGGTCACGGTGACCGGGCCCTCGACCCGGAGCCGGCAGGCGAGCCGGGTCAGGCCGTCCACCGGCCTGCGCAGGGACTCGATGCCCTCGCGCTCCAGCGGGCCCACCGGGGAACAGTTCTCGGCGCCCTCGTCGACCTGGACGAAGCAGGTACGGCAGGTGCCCTGTCCGCCGCAGAGCGTGGGCCAGCGGTAGCCGAGCCGCTCGGCGGCGGTGAACAGGTCCTCGCCGTCGAGTACTTCGAGCTCGACGCCGGAGGGTCTGACCGCCACCCGGTGGCTCACTTGTCCATCCACTGGTCGAGCGTCCGGTTGAAGTGGCGGATGCGGCTCTCCTGGTAGTTGGCGAGGGTGATGCCCGGCTTGCGCATCGCCTTCAGGCCCTGCTGGACGTAGGGCAGGTTCTCGCAGTCCTGGTCGAAGACGGGTCCGAGCACGCCCAGTTCGGGGATGTCGGCGAAGAGTGTGTCCTCCGGTATCCAGCGGATCTTCGCCGGGGGCGGTGTCTCGCCGGGCTGCTTCGGGGACGACATGAAGATGATCTCGGCGGTGCAGGAGTCGGGGTCAAGGCCGTGGGGCCGGAACCGGTAGATGATGTTCGACTTGGCGCCGCCCCAGGGGTTGAAGTTGGGGAACAGCAAGTAGTTGATGGCGTCGAGGAGTTCGGTGTCGGGGGTCTTCGAGAAGTCCTGCTGCGAGGTGGCCGCCAGCTGGGCACGCATCCGTTCGGCGAGGACCTGGCGGGCGGTGCCGCCGGGCGGGATCGCCGGCAGTTCGTCACCCTCCCGCATCACCAGGTCACGGCCCTGCGCGGCGGCGTAGAAGGACCGTGAGTCGTAGAAGGTCTCCAGGACGTCCTCCTCCGTGACGGAGTCCGCCACGTGCGGGCTGGGCGCGCCCTGGATGTTGATCATCCGGTTCCAGTTCGGCTGGTCCGCCATGACGTCGTACTGCGAGTTGGCGTCGGCGAGCCACGGCAGCATCTGCGGGTGGGTGGCGATCACATGGAAGGACTCGATGAACGCGTCCTGCGCGACCTTCCAGTTGCAGGGCAGCACCTTGCCGATGTGCAGCGATTTGTAGCGGTTCTCCAGCGGCCAGATGTAGTACTCGTCGAAGGTGCCGCGGTAGCTGTCGAAGGACTCGGCGTACGGGTCCATGTTGATGAAGACGAAGCCGCGCCAGGTGGCCACCCGCGCCTCGGGGAGGGCGAACTTCTCGGGGGTGACGTGCGGGAAGTCCCAGGCGCAGGGCGGGGTCCGCATGGTGCCGTCGAGGTTCCAGGCGAAGCCGTGGAACGAGCAGCGGAACTCGCCGACGTTGCCGCCGCTCGTGCGCAGTTTGCGGCCGCGGTGCAGACAGACGTTGACGTAGGCGCGGATCTCGTCGGGGGCCGTGCGGACGACGATGAGGGAGTCGTCGCCGATCTCGTAGACCTCGTGGTCGCCGACCTCGGGAATCTCGCTCTCCAGGCAGGCGAACTGCCAGACGCGCCGCCAGACCTGCCGCATCTCGCGCTCGGCCCACTCGCGGGAGGTGAAGCGGGCGGTGTCGATGTCCTCGCTGCCGAGGGGGTCGTTGCGCTCGAACCGCAGGGCGGGGGGAACGGGGCGGCTGTCCTGGTCGAGGTAGTCCTGGACGCTGGGCCCGGGGCACCGCGCAGTGGCCGGCTCCGACGTTTCGTCCATCATCTCTCCTCCGGCAGAAACTTTAGAGTGAGTGTAGTTACGGGTGGCGGTATGGAGCAACACTCACGTCGGCGAACGACCCCGACGGCTTCGTCTCTCACCACCCCATTCACCCATGGGCCTGGAATTCCCTGCGGCGGACCTCTCCCCAAGACCGCCGGGGCATGTCACACTCCGACCCACTTGAGGCTGTAGTTCCTCAAAAGTTTCTCCGTTCCCGGACGGTCTCTGCCGTCCGGCCCCCGCCCCATGGCGTCCGCGCCCCGGGGCGACACAGAACCGATCCGCCTGACCGGAGCCCGACCGCCGCGGACGCGGAAGCGACGCGGGGCGCGGCAGCCCAGGCGACTCACCACGGGAGTACTCAACGATGAGTTCCAGACCCCGTCGCGCGGTCCGCCGCGCCCTCACCGCGACCGTCCCCGTCGCCTCCCTGCTCGCCCTGGCGGCGTGCGGCACCGGCGCCACTCCGGCCGCCGACTCCACACAGGCGGCGGCGCCCGGCTCCCCCGGCCTGACGGCGGCCCGCGAGGCCCTGGCGAAGTACTCCGAGCGCCCGGCCTCGATCTCCGTCACCGAGCCCGTCGGCAAGAAGATCCCCAAGGGCAAGAAGATCGACTTCATCCTCTGCGGTGTCCAGTCCTGCAAGGACCTCGCCGACTTCTTCACCGAGGCCGCCGAGGAACTCGGCTGGAAGGTGAAGCAGATCGCCACCCAGGGCACCCCGGAGACCGTCCAGGCCGCCTACGAACAGGCCCTGCGCGACAAGCCGGACGCCGTCATCGCCTCCGGTTTCCCGCGTGCCGTCTACGCCAAGCAGCTGGCGCGGCTGAAGGCGGCCGACATCCCCGTCATCCAGTCGAACGCCGACGACGTGCTGGGCGACGGCGTCTCCCTGCTGAAGAACGGGCCGGACGACGTCGGCATCCAGGGCGAGATGCTCGCCTCATGGGTGGTGTCGAACAGCGGCGCCGAGGCGAACACCGTCTACTTCGACCTTCCGGCCTACACCATCCTCAAGCCGGTCAAGGACACCTTCGCGGCCAAGTACCAGGAGTGGTGCGACGGTTGTGCGCTGGACAACGTGGACGTGCCGATCACCGCCGTGGGCAAGGACATGCCGGACCGTGTGGTGTCGTACCTCCGGTCGCACCCGAAGGTGACCCATGTCGTCTTCTCCCTGGGCCTGCTCAACGTGGGTGTGCCGGCCGCGCTGAAGACCGCCGGTGTCACCGGCAAGCACATCGTCGTCAACGTCGGCGACGCGCAGAACTACCAGTACATCCAGAGCGGTCTCACCGACGGCGCGATGGCGCTCAACTCCCATGAGACGGCCTGGCTCCAGGCCGACGCGCTGGCCCGGTACTTCACCGGTCAGCCCATGGACGTGGACCAGCGGGCGGAGCTGCCCAACATGCTCGTCACCAAGGACAACCTGCCCTCGGCCGACGGTGACTTCCCGATCGTCGAGGACTACCAGGCGCAGTTCAAGGCGCTGTGGGGACTGAGTTGACCGGGCCGGTGCTGCGGGTGGCCGCCCTGTCGAAGAGATTCGGCGGCACCCAGGCCCTGAAGGACGTCGATCTGGAGGTCTCGCCCGGCGAGATCCACGCCCTGATCGGGCCCAACGGCTCCGGCAAGTCCACCCTGATCAAGATCCTGGCCGGCTACCACCACGCGGAGCCGGGCGCGGTGGCCGAACTCGACGGCGAACCCTTCGACCTCGGTCAGGTCACGTCCTCCCGGCACGACCGGCTCCGCTTCGTCCACCAGGAGCTGGGTCTGGTGGGCGAGTTGAGCGCCATCGACAACCTCGCGCTCAGCCATGGCTTCGCCCGGACGGCCTTCGGCAACATCCGCTGGCCGGAGATGGAGCGGCGGACGAGCGCCCTCGTCGAACGGTTCGGCCTCGGCATCGACGTACGCAGGCCCCTGGCGACGGCGCCCCCCGTCCAGCGCACGGTGGTGGCCATCGCCGCCGCGCTCCAGGGCTGGGAGGGCCGCCGCGGTGTCCTGGTCCTCGACGAGCCGACCGCCGTGCTGCCGCCCGGTGAGGTGGCCCGCCTCTTCGACATCGTGCGGGAGGTCCGCGACGCGGGCGCGGGCGTGCTGTACGTCTCGCACCGGATGGACGAGATCTTCGCGCTCGCCGACCGGGTCACCGTGATCCGCGGCGGACGCCGGATCGCCACCCGGCGGGTCGCCGAACTCACCCCGCGTGCGCTGGCGGAGCTGATGGCGGGCGAGGAGACGGAGACCGACCACCGTCCCGCACTCCCCTCCGGTGGCGCCGACCCCGTGCTGGAGGTCCGCGACCTGTGGGCCGGGCCACTGCGCGGGATCGGCTTCGACCTGGCCAGGGGCGAACGCCTGGGCATCACGGGCCTGGTCGGCTCCGGCCACGAGATCGTCCCGTACGCGGTGTGCGGGGCCCATGCCGGGCGGGTGAGCGGCAGGCTGCGGCTGCCGGAGCGCTCCGAGCGGTGGACCCGGGCCCGGGACGCCGACCGCCTGGGCCTTCCCCTGGTCCCGGCGGACCGGGCGGGCGAGGGAGTGATCGGCGACTTCTCGGTCGGCGAGAACCTCACCCTGTCGCTCCTGGACCGGCTGCGCGCCCGCTCCGGACGGCTGAGCCGGCGCCGCGAGTCCGCCCTGGCGGAGGACTGGATCCGCCGGGTCGGCGTGCGTACGGCCGGACGCGCCGCCCGGATCACCACGCTGAGCGGCGGCAACCAGCAGAAGGTCGTCATGGCCCGCTGTCTGGCCCGGCGCCCGCCGGTCCTGACGCTGTGCGAACCCACGGCGGGGGTGGACATCGCCACGCGCCTCCAGCTGTACGACCTGATAGAGCGGCAGGCCGCCGAGGGCATGGGCGTTCTCGTGTCCTCCTCCGACACACAGGACCTGCTGTCGCTGTGCACCCGTGTCCTGGTGGTGCGGGACGGCCGGATCGCACGGGAGATCAGCGGCCAGGACATCACCGAGCCCGCGCTCGTGCACGCCATGGAAGGAACCGAGTGACATGAGTCCTGGAAGGAACCGAGTGACATGACGTCCATCCCGACGCGGGCGGCGGAGCTCCCGCCGTCCGCACCGGAGAGATCCGCGGTGTCCGTACCGGGGACACCGGTCCGACGCGCGGTGTCCGCCCTGTCCTTCCGGAACATCGGCGCCGTCTACGTGTGGCTGGTCATCGCCGTGCTCTTCTCCGTCTGGGCACCGGAGACGTTCCCGACCACCACCACGGTCAAGCAGATCCTGAACGGCAACGCCGTGGCCGGGCTGGTGGCGCTCAGCGTCGTCCCCCCGCTGGCCGCCCGTGTCTTCGACCTCTCGGTCGCCTACACCATGTCGCTGACCAGCGTGCTGACCGCCTACTTCCTGGTCTCCACCGGCCTCGGGCCCGCCGCCGCGATCGCCCTGGCCATGACCGCCGCACTGCTGGTCGGAGTCGTCAACGGCATCGTCGTGGTGGTGCTGCGCGTCGACTCCTTCATCGCCACCCTGGCGACCGGTGCGCTCATCCAGTCGCTGATCACCATGGTCACCAACGACAGCTCCATCACCGGCCTGCCCCTGCTCGCCGAGCCGTTCGCGAGCATCGCCCAGCTGGACGCCGGCGGCATCACACTGCCGGTGCTGTATCTGCTGCTCGCCGCCGTGACCATCTGGTTCCTGCTGGAACACACCGCGACCGGGCGCCGGTTGTACGCGACCGGCTTCAACGCCGACGCCGCACGGTTGCAAGGGGTGCGCACCGACCGGCTGCGCTTTCTGACGCTGGTGTCCTCCGCGCTGCTCTCCGGTTTCGCGGGCATCGTCTTCGCGTCCTCCGTCGGATCGGGATCACCGACCGCCGGCACCCCGTATCTGCTGTCGGCCTACGCCGCGGCCTTCGTCGGGGCGACCCAGCTGCGCGCCGGACGCTTCAACGCCTGGGGCACGGTCCTCGCGGTCCTGCTGCTCGGCACCGGCGTCACCGGCCTCGGGCTCGCCACCAGTGCCCCGTGGGCCGCGAGCCTGTTCACCGGCTCGGTCCTCATCGTCGCGCTGGTCCTGACGGGTGGCCGGATCGTCCTGCCCGCTGTCCTGCGCCGCCGCAGGGGGAACCCCTCGGATGCCGGCCCCGAGGCTCCCGCGGAGGGCACGGCCCCGCCTGCTCCCAGCAAGGAGAAGTGAGAATGAAGGCTCTGCAGTACCTGAAGGTGGGGCAAGCCCCCGAGGTCGTCGACATCCCCGTGCCGGAACCCGGCCCGGGCCAGGTGCTGTTGAAGGTGACGGCGGCGGGCCTGTGCCACTCCGACCTGGCGGTCATGGGCTGGCCCGAGGAGCAGTTCCCGTACCAGCTGCCCATGACGCTCGGCCACGAGGGGGTCGGCACCGTCGCGGCCCTGGGCAGCGGAGTCAAGGGGCCGGCGGAGGGCGAGGCGGTGGCGGTGTACGGCCCGTGGGGCTGCGGTCGCTGCCACAAGTGCGCCGTGGGAAAGGAGAACTGCTGCCCGCACGCCGCCCGGCTCGGCATCCTGCCGCCCGGACTCGGCTCCCCCGGCGCCCTGGCCGAGTACATGCTGGTGAAGTCGCCCCGCCATCTGGTTCCCCTCGACGGGCTCGACCCGGTGCAGGCGGCACCGCTCACCGACGCCGGGCTGACCCCGTATCACGCCCTCGTGAAGTCCCTGCCCAAGCTGGTCCCGGGCAGCACCGCGGTCGTGATCGGCGTCGGTGGGCTCGGCCATCTCGCCGTCCAGCTGCTGCGCGCGCTGACGCCGGCCCGGGTGATCGCCCTCGACCTCGGCACGGAGAAGCTGGAGCTGGCGAGGGCCGTCGGCGCCCATGAGGCGCTGCTCTCCGACGACTCGGCGGCCGGGCGGATCCGGGAACTCACCGGTGGGACGGGGGCGGAGGTGGTGCTGGACTTCGTCGGGGCCCAGGCGACGCTGGCGGTCGCCGCGGCGGCGGTGGCCGTCGAGGGGGATGTGACCGTCGTGGGCATCGGTGGGGGCACGCTCGCGGTGGGCTTCGGTGGGGGGTTGCCGTTCGAGGTGTCCGCCACGTTTCCCTACTGGGGGAGCCGTGCGGAGCTGATGGAGGTCGTCGAGCTGGCGCGGCAGGGGCTTGTCTCCTCCCATGTCGAGACGTTCTCTCTGGAGGAGGCGCCGGTGGCCTATGAGCGGCTGCATGCGGGGGACATCAACGGCCGGGCGGTGGTGCTGCCGCACGGCTGAGCGGGGTGGGCAACCCCGGTGCCTTTCTCGCCCCCGCCGCCCCTACCCGTCCCATCCCCAGGGGCTGCGCGCCCCTTCGACCCCCCGTCAAAGACTCGGGGCTCCGCCCCGGACCCCGTTCGCGCAGTTCCCCGCGCCCCCCAAAAGAGGGGGGGGGGCCGGGGGGGGCA